>ONDU01000062.1 GCA_900316615.1 uncultured Eubacteriales bacterium
CCACAGTCGGGGCGATTGCAGCCCTTGCGTACGCAAGGGAAAAAGTGCTTTGCACTTTTTGTGACAAAAAACAAGGTTTTTTGTCTGCTGCAATCGCCCCGACTTTGGTTAAGCACATACCCTTGGCATAAGGTCAGATATCGAAATTGGAAAAATCATCGTTATCCTTGTCATCATATGCTTCCTTTTTGCTTGAGTGCATAACATTGTCTTTAAGGTTTCTGTAGAATTTTATGTCATTGAAGTCTATGGTAGGCTTTTCTGCGTCTGTGATAATATCGTTTTCGGGAGAGCTTCCGAGCTTATGAAGATAATTTTTCTCTTTCAGCCGTTTATCTACCTCTCCGCCTACGAGAACGTAGATTATTGCGAAAACGGGAACAGCTATAAACATTCCGACAATGCTGAAAAGACCGCCGCCTATGATAACGCTCGCCATAATCCAGAAGCCTGAAATACCTATGGAATTTCCGACAACCTTTGGACCTATGAGATTTCCGTCTATCTGCTGGAGAGTAAATATGAATATGCTGAACCAGAGAGCCTCAACGGGATTTACTATGAGGAGTATAATTATACTGGGGATAGCACCTATTGCAGGACCGAAAAGCGGTATAACGTTTGTAATGCCTATAACCACGCTTATAAGCAGAGAGTAGTCGAATTTGAATATGCTCATACCGATAAAGCACATCATACCCATAATCATAGAGTCAACAATTCTGCCGTATACATATCTTCCGAACATTTTATTTGAAAGCTCGGCAATTTCAAATATTTTCGGAAGTGATTTTTCGGGCATAAAGGCAACCGTAAATTTTTTGGTCTGATATATAAGCTTCTCCTTGCAGGCGAGAAAATAGAAGGATATTACTATACCCATGCTTATGTTATATATGTTGGTCGTGAACTGAATTGCCGTATCGAACAAATCAGGGCCGAATTTATTTGCAAGACCTGTAACATATCCTCTCAGCTCTTCGCCTGTTATGATTTTTACAAGGTTATTTACCATTGTAAAGAGGTCGTTGTCCTGCTTAAGCTCTATATGGAGAACTCTTTCGGCAATATCGAATATCCATTTTTTAAAGGTTTCGGCATAGCTTGAAAAATTCCCGGAAAGCTTGTTGAAGCTTTCTATTAGCTGAGGGACTATAATTCCTATGAGAAATACTATAATTCCGAATGTAATTATATAGGCAAGTATCAGCGACATAGGCTTTCTTATCTGACGGAAAAACTTTACCTTACTTTTTTCCAAGTCCTTGAACATAGTTTCCGCAAAGAACATGTAAGGCTTGTTTATCAGAAAGGCTATGCAAAAGCCTATTATAAACGGCATTGCAACAATAAATACGAAGCCTATTGCCTGCCATATAAATGAAAAGCTTCCTACAATGAAATTAATTATTATTCCGAGCGATATTAACGCAAGTATCTGTTTAAATTTTTTCTTACTCATAACTCCTCCTGTCAAAACAGTGACATCTGACTGCTTTCCGGAATATTTTTCAAAGCACCTGCTTCTTTCAGGGTTTCGACTACAGCGGTAGAAATGCCTGTTCTGGATTTCAGTTCTTCTATAGAGAGATATTCGCCCTCCTTGCCGCCCTGAGCAAGGCTCAGTGCGGCGGCTTCTCCTACACCTGCAAGTGAGCAGAAAGGAAGTCTTATGCAGCCGTCCTCTATAACAAACATTTTAGCTTCTGATTTATATATGTCAACTGGCAGCGGCTTTATTCCTCTTGCGAGCATTTCGTTTACAATCTGGAGAGTATCCATTTCGGCTTTGTCTGTGGCTGTGGCGATATTCTGCGACTGCTTGAGCTTTATTTCGTTTATCTTTGCAACAACTGCAGTTTTTCCTTTAAGTACGGTTATTGCGTCGAAGCCGTCACTTCTTACGGTAAAGTATGCGGCATAGTACTCAACAGGCTTATGCACCTTGTACCAGCCAAGCCTGAGAGTTGCTATCATATACGCCGCTGCGTGAGCCTTGGGAAACATATATTTTATTTTCATACAGGAATCTATGTACCATTGAGGTACGTTATGCTCCTTCATAGCGTTGAAGTGTTCCTCTGTCAGAAGCTTTGTAGCGTTTCCCTTACGGACAATCTCCATTATTTTGAATGACATTTTAGGCGGAAGTCCTTTGTGAAGCAGATATGTCATAATGCTGTCACGTGTTCCGATAACTTCGGAAATGGTACACGTTCCGTTTTTGATAAGGTCGGCGGCATTTCCAATCCATACGTCAGTTCCGTGAGAAAGTCCCGAAATCTGCAAAAGGTCGGAAAAGGTCTTAGGTTTGGACTCTATAAGCATCTGACGTACAAAGGGAGTTCCTACTTCGGGCAGAGAAAAAGTACCTGTTTCGCAGTCTATGTCCTGAGGGGTTATGCCGAGAGCGGCAGGAGATGTAAACAATGAGATTACATCGGGGTCACTCATAGAAACGTCCATAACGGGTATGCCTGTAAACATTTCCAGATAATGGTAAATGGTGGGAACATCGTGACCAAGCTCATCGAGCTTACATATGGTATCGTGTATTGAGTGGAAATCGAAGTGGGTTGTAATGTTATCTGAATCCTGTTTGTTTGCGGGACGCTGTACAGGGCAGAAGTCGTATACCTCCATACCTCTGGGAACTACTACCATACCGCCGGGGTGTTGTCCTGTTGTACGCTTAACTCCCGTACAGCCTATTGAAAGACGTTCCATTTCAGCCTTGCTCAGACTATTTCCTGTTTCTTCGACATATTTCTTTACATAGCCGTAGGCGGTTTTATCGGCTACGGTTGCGATTGTTCCTGCCTTGAATACGTTGTCCTTTCCGAAAAGCTCCTCTGTGTATCTGTGCGAGCTTGACTGATACTCTCCGCTGAAATTAAGGTCTATATCGGGGGTTTTGTCGCCCTCAAAGCCGAGGAATGTTTCAAACGGTATTTCGTGACCGTCCTGCAAATACGGTGTTCCGCATTTCGGGCAGTTTTTGTGAGGTAAGTCGAAGCCTGAGCCGTACTCACCGTGTTCAAAAAATTCGCTGTTTTTGCATTTGGGACAGATATAGTGAGGACAGAGGGGATTAACCTCAGATATGCCCGACATTGTAGCAACAAACGAAGAACCTACAGAACCTCTCGAGCCTACAAGATAGCCGTGAGCTTCACTGTCTGCAACAAGCTTCTGAGCCGTCATATACAGAACCGAGAAGCCGTACTTTGTGATAGCTCCAAGTTCTCTGTCAAGACGTTCCTTGACGATTTTCGGGAGAGGGTCGCCGTATTTGTCTTTAGCTCTCTGCCATGTAATGGTTGTAAGCTGTTCCTCTGCACCGTCAATAAAGGGAGGGTATACTCCGGGGGGAATTGGTCTTACCTGTTCCACCATATCGGCAATTTTGTTGGGATTTTCCACAACTATTTCGTATGCTTTCTTATCGCCGAGATATTCAAACTCCCTGAGCATTTCGGCAGTTGTTCTGAAATACAGCGGAGCTTGTCTGTCAGCGTCAGAAAAGCCTTTGGAGGTCATAAGTATTTTGCGGTAGTCGCTTTCGTGAGGATCCATAAAGTGAACGTCACAGGTTGCGACAACAGGTTTTTTAAGCTCATCGGCAAGCTTTATGACTGTTCGGTTAAAGTCCTGAAGCTCCTTTTCGGTCTGAACAGTACCGTTTTCGAGCATAAAGAGGTTGTTCCCTATGGGTTGTATTTCGAGGTAGTCATAAAAAGAAGCGATTTCCTTTAGTTCGTTCCACGGTCTGCCCGAAACTATCGCTCTGAAAAGCTCACCTGCTTCGCAGGCACTTCCTATAAGAAGTCCCTCACGGTATTTTACAAGTTCGGATTTGGGTATACGAGGATTTCGGTAGAAGTATTTCATATGACCCATTGAAATAAGTCTGTACAGATTTTTAAGTCCTGTTCGGTTTTTAACAAGAATAATCTGATGATATGCCCTCAGCTTATTGGGATTTGCACCTGTTATTCTTGTGTTTATATCCTTTATGTCATATATTTTATAGTCGGTTTTCAGTCTTTCGAGAAGATTTACGAATATTCTGGCAAGCATAAAGGCATCATCAGAGGCTCTGTGGTGATTGAATTTGCCTAACCTCAGATAGTCGGCAACGGTATTGAGCTTGTAGTCTTTAATATCCTTCAGTATGGATTTGGCTATAGAAAGAGTATCGACTGATGTATAGTTATAGTCGAGAGAGTGTCTTTCAGCGGCTTTACGCATAAACGAGGTATCAAAATCTGCATTGTGTGCGACAAATACGGCATCACTTCCGCAGAATTTAAAAAAGCTTTTTACGGCATCGGCTTCCACGGGAGCATCGGCTACCATATCATCGGAAATGCCTGTAAGCTGAGTTATTTTGTCGGGTATCGGCATTTCGGGATTTACAAACGTACAGAATGTATCGAGTATTTCACCGTTTTTTACTCTTACAGCACCTATTTCGGTCATTCTGTCCTTATTCGGGCTTAGTCCTGTGGTTTCTATATCAAAGCATATAAATTCACCGTCAAGACTTCGGCTTCCGTTTCCCTTTACGGCGGAAATCATATCATTTACAAAATAAGCTTCTGTACCGTAGATTACTTTTATTTTTTCTTCTATACGTTCTTCACCCTCTTCATAGGGTTCAAGACCGTAGAATTTTTTCTGTTTTTTTTCGTTGAATGCTATACCGTTTATTTTTTCGGCTGTGTTCATAGCTTCGGGGAATGCCTGTGCGACTCCGTGGTCGGTTATTGCTATGGCTTTGTGTCCCCATTTGCTGGCTCTTTTTACCAAATCGCCCGCAGGACTTACGCCGTCCATAGATGACATATTTGTATGCAGATGAAGCTCTACACGTTTTTTTTCGGCATTGTCCACAACCTCGGTAATTTCCGCTTTGGAAAGTGCCTTTGCGGCAAAGATTGTATCCTTTGCGTAGCTGTCGTATTCGACCTTACCTTTGACGACGATTATATCGCCCTTTTTGACCTCGTTCAGACATTCGGCTTTTTTGACATTCTCAAATATTTTTACCGAAACGGAGCTTGTATAATCGGTTATGCTGTAATTTATAATGGAATATTTGCCGTCCTTGGTGGTTTTGCTTTCCATATTGAAGATTTTGCCCCATATGACGGTTACTCCTAAATCCTCGGTCAAATCCTTTATTGGAACAGGCTTTTCCTTTGTGACTGTTCCGTAAACTGACTGATAGCTTCCCGTGACAAGCTGAGGATAGAGTGAAGATCCTGAGCGTATTTCTATGGTTTTGTTTACTTTTTCGGTTTTGTTGCGCTCGGCTTTTTTGACGGCTGTTTCCATAGAACTTTCGTAATCTTCCATCTGGGTGACGATGTTTTCTCGTATTTCTTTTTCTATGGCGTTTTCACGCTTTGATATGCCTGTGGGTTCGTCAATGTTTACTTCGAGAACTCCGTCATAGTCAACTGTATATTCAAGTCCGAATTCTTCCTTTATAATACGTGCAAGAGCCTTGTCGAAACCCTTGTGCTGTAAGATAGTTTTTCCGCCGTGGTGAAGCCATACTGTGAGACTGTCGCCGTTTAAAGACACTTTGGAATGGTTCAGAGAGCCGTTGAATGAGGGTGTCTGACGTTTCAGCTCCTTTACAAGCTCGTCATAATATGACACGGTAAAAAGGGAGCTGTCAAACCTTGGCTGAATCTTTACCGTATAGGGAGAAAGTGAGGAGTTTTTTATTATTTCTTCAAGAGTGTAAAGGCTTTCCCTGTTTATTAATTTATTAAGTTTAAGACGTAATGCTATTTTTCTTTGCTTCTGTTCGTACTTTATGCTGAGGACTTCCGCTCCGCTGAAAGCTTCGGAAAGTTCCTCGGTATTGAGTACATCGGAAAACAATTCTTTGAATAATGCCATTATAAAAGTTCTACTTCCTTAATCAATTCTTCGATAAGCTTATCTTCGGGTACTTTTTTTACAATTTCGCCTTTTTTGAATATCAGACCTGTACCGTCACCGCCTGCTATGCCTATATCGGCTTCTCTGGCTTCTCCGGGGCCGTTCACGGCACAGCCCATAACGGCTACTTTTATGTTTTTCTTACAATCTCTGAGACGGTTTTCAACCTCTGTAGCGATAGAGATTAAATCTATTTTGGTTCTTCCGCAGGTCGGACATGATACGAACTGTACGCCGTCGGTTCTAATATCAAGGGCTTTAAGAATATCCTTTGCGGCATAGATTTCCTTTACAGGGTCGGCGGTGAGGGAAACTCTTATAGTGTCGCCTATGCCCTGAAGCAGCAACGCACCAAGTCCTGCCGCAGATTTTATTATACCCATTCTTTCCGTACCTGCTTCTGTTACGCCTAAGTGCATAGGGTAGTCGCATTTTTCGGAAGCGAGTTTATAAGCGTCCACCATAGTTTTTACATCTGAGGATTTCATAGAAAGAACGATGTTTGTATAGTCGAATTTTTCGAGAAGTGAAGCGTGGTACAAAGCACTTTCGCAGAGAGCCTCACAGGTAGGTGAGCCATACTTTGCGAGTATTTCCTTTTCAACCGAGCCTGAGTTTACGCCTATTCTTATGGGAATATTTTTAGGACGGCAAGCGTCAGCCACAGCTTTTACCCTGCTCATATCGCCAATATTTCCGGGATTAATTCTTATTTTGTCAACGCCTGCGGCAACAGCCTCTATTGCAAGGCGATAGTCGAAATGAATATCGGCTACAACAGGCATTGTGACATTTTCTTTCAGTGCTGCAATAAGCTTCACAGCGTTCATATCGGGAACGGCGGCACGTATAATTTCGCAGCCTGCCCTTTCGAGTTCCTTAGCCTGTTTTATACTGCCTTCTATGTCATTGGCGGGTACGTTGAGCATTGACTGTATAGAAACGGCAGCACCTCCGCCTATCAGAATATTTCCTACCTTTACCTGTTTTGTCACCTGAAATCGACCTCCTTGTGTGTTTGTGTTTAAGGGTTTCACCCTTAAAAATCCTGACCAAAGGCTCTGCCTTTGGAAACCGCCAAAGGCTCTGCCTTTGGAAACCGCAAGGGCTCTGCCCTTGACCCGCAAGCCTTTGAAAAGGC
>ONDU01000064.1 GCA_900316615.1 uncultured Eubacteriales bacterium
AGGTTTGTACTCGCTATGATAAGCTGGACTCTATTTTTCTGTCTGTAATTATGCTTGCAATGATTTTTGATGCTCTTTTTATGTGAACACGCTCTAATCATTTAACGCCCGCAGGCTGAAATGCTTAGATTATTTTAACTTTCGGCAGGCACAGATGTAAAAGTCTGTGCCTGCTTTTTTTACTGAAAAGTGAATAAAATTCATACATTGTTTACATTTTGAACAATATTTGTTATTTATTTTGACAATTTGCAACAAAAAGCTTATTTTCATACATATGTTTTTATGATTTCAAACAAATGTTTGCAAAACTATTGATTTATGAACAAATATTTGGTAAAATATATACATAGAGAACAAACGTTTAAAATTGTTTGGCTTTTTGTTCTCTATAAAACAAGCTTGAAAAGGAGGTTTAAAGCAATGAATTACAGTACGTGGGCAAAGGAATATGAACAGCAGTCTGTTGAATTAAAACAGCGTATACAGGCTCTCAGCGAGCAGAAAAAGCTGTGCAGTGCGGTATCTCAGGCGGACGAGCTCAGCGGAAGAATACAGTCGCTTTATACGATGTATCTCGAAAGCAGACACACCGCTGATTTACTCAGACAGCGTGCAAGGGAGGGAATTTTACTGTGAGAATTTATTCGGTAGACAATCAGAGACTTGAAAGTCTTTCTCAGGCGATGGTATATAATCAGTACTGTCTTAAAGGCGGCACGAACAGGGAAAGGCTTGAAAAAATGAAGAAGCATCTTCGCAAGGCGGTCAGCACAGAGTTGACGGAGCGTCAGAGATATTGTATTACGCAGTATTATCTTAACGGCAGAAAAATGTGCGACATAGCAAAGGATATGAATATAACTCCCTGCGTTGTAAGCAGACACATTTCAAGAGGAATAAAAAAGTTACAGCACAGTCTGCCTTATTTTGAGGATTAATTTTTATTTCAATATGTGAATTTATTTTACTTATCTCTTTCGCATATAATGCCGTACCTGTGAATATATTTAAGGTGTAAGCCGAAACTGTCATAGAACAGGAACAGATATTTGAAAAGGAGAGAGAATTTATATGGATTACACCTTAGTAAAAAAGACCGTATCTGTAAAAGAAACAGTCTTTGACGGATGTGCAGAGCAGCCTGTTGACCTTGACCTGACGTTGCCCGACTATTGCCCTGATATACTGCGTATACTCAAATGCAAGGTCACGCCCAAAATACTTAACAAAAGCATTTCAGGCGACAGACTCGACATTGAGGGCAGTGCAGGGATAAAGATATTGTATATAGACGCAGTGAAAAAAGCGTTGAGAAGCTCCGACCACAGCATACCGTTTTCATCATCTTTCAATATGAAGCAAAGTCCGCAGAACGGTATAGTTCTTGCAAGGGTAAAGACCGAATACGTAAATTGCAGAGCCTTGAGCCCCAGAAGGCTCGACATTCACGGAGCATTTTCGGTATGTGCCAAGGTTGTGTGCAAGAGCGGCAGGGAAATCCCGTGCGATGTTCAGGACGAAAGCATTCAGATTAAAAAAGCAAGAACGGAAATATCAGTACTGGAAGGTATGGCACAGCAGCAGTTTACTCTCTCTGACAGCGTGACACTCGGCAGTGATGCAAAGAATATAGAAGCAATAATAAAAAGTGATGCTGTTGTTGCTTCGGGTGAGTGCAAGGCTTTGGGAAATAAAATAATGATAAAGGGTGACGTAAATATACGTGTACTCTACCTTGCCGATATGAACACGGGCGATACGGGCATTTTTGACTATACAATGCCCTACAGCGAGATACTGGACGCTGACGGGGTAAGCGAGGAAAGTCTGTGCATAACCTCGGCGGAGCTTGTGAGTCATAGTGTAAATATTCAACAGGAGTATTCACAAAATGGTACAGTCGTAAATTTTGAAGTAAAGCTTTCGGCATATGCATTCGGCTACGGCAAGGAGATTCTGCCGTTTATAGATGATGCATATTCAACCGATATTATGCTTGATATGACATATGCAGGCACAGATACATCAAAAATAGAAAGATATTTCAGCGAAAGCTGTATAACAAAAGCCTCGGTTGAAACAGGCTCGGAGAGCATTTCATCTGTAATAGACATATGGTGCGAGCAGTGTATTACCGGTACGGTAAAGGAAAAAGGCGATATGCTGATAAAAGGCAAGTTGAATATGTGCATATTGGCTAAAAACAGTGAGAATATACCCTTTTATTCAGAGAGAGTGGTTGATTTCACATATCCTATACCGAAGTCCGAAGAAGATACGGAGGCACAAACGGAAGGTATGGTGCAGTCGGTAAGCTACCGCATAAACGGCGGAAACAAGCTTGACCTGCGTATAGAAACCAAATTAAATATAACATTAGTTAAAAACAATAAGATAAATTATGTAAGCTCGATAACGCCCGACAGCGAAAACAAAATAAAAAAGGACGGCAGTGCCCTGATACTATACTATGCTTCTCAGGGCGAAAGCGTGTGGAGCATAGCCAAGGAATATGCTGTGTCCTGCAAGGCTGTTATGGAAGAAAACGAGCTTGACAATGATAAAATAACAGCACATACAGTGCTGTTTATTCCCAACGCATAAAGGAGGATAAATATGGAGGAAAGAAACATTTATCAGGATATTGCCCAAAGAACCAACGGCGATATTTATATAGGTGTAGTCGGCCCTGTACGAACAGGAAAATCTACATTTATAAAGAGGTTTATGGATACCATAGTTATCCCTAACATAGATGACAGAAGCAGGCGGGAGCGTGCAGTCGATGAGCTTCCGCAGTCTGCGGCGGGCAGAACAATTATGACTACCGAGCCTAAGTTCATACCCGAAAATGCAGTAGAAATAACCCTTGACGGCAACGCCGCCCTTAGGGTTCGTGCTATAGACTGTGTAGGCTATATCGTACCCAGTGCAATAGGCTACATAGAGGACGAACAGCCCCGAATGGTAAAAACTCCGTGGTTCGATGAGCAGATACCGTTCAATATGGCGGCGGAAATCGGAACAAAAAAAGTAATTACCGAGCATTCAACAATCGGTCTTGTTATAACCACCGACGGAAGCATAAGTGACATTCCCCGTGAGGAGTACGCCGAAGCAGAGGAAAGGGTTATAAACGAGCTTAAAGAGATAAACAAGCCGTTTATAGTTCTGCTCAACACAATGTACCCCGACACGCAGGAAACGGCACAGCTTGCAAAAGAAATAGGCTCAAAATATAATGTCCCCGTTGCGGCTGTGAGCTGTGCCGAGCTTACCGAGGAACAAATAAAACGTATATTGGCACAGGTACTTTTTGAGTTCCCGATAAAGGAAATAAAAGTAAATATGCCTAAGTGGGTGACATCACTTGAAAAAGGTCACTGGCTTAAAAACTCTCTGTACAGTGCGGTTTCAGAGCCTGCCAAAGCTATAAGCAAAATAAGAGAGGTTCAGCTTACCGTGTCAGCCGCCGCAGAATGTGAAAATATAGAACGTGCCGAAATTTCCTCAATAGACCTCGGCAAAGGTACTGTTCAGATAAATATATCTATCAACAGCGGACTGTTCTATAAGATACTCGGAGAAAAAACAGGGCTTACCATAGCGGACGAGGGAGATATGCTCAAATGCGTTATGGAGCTTGCAAAAATGAAAAACGATTTCGACAAAATACGCAAGGCATATGACGATGTAAATACAACAGGCTACGGAATAGTTATGCCCGATATGGAAGAGCTTTCCCTCGAAGAACCCGAAATAATAAAACAGGGCGGTAAGTACGGAATACGCCTTAAAGCGTCCGCACCGTCAATCCATATGATGAAAACTACAATAAATACCGAGGTTACGCCGATAGTCGGCTCGGAGCAGCAGTCGGAGGAGCTTGTTTCGTATCTTTTAAAGGAGTTTGAGGAAAATCCCATAAAAATATGGGGAACGAACATTTTCGGAAAATCTCTGCACGAGCTTGTCAATGAGGGTCTGCACAACAAGCTAAACCGTATGCCCGATGATGCACGAAGCAAAATGAAAGAAACAATCGAGCGTATTATAAATGAGGGCTGCAACGGTCTGATATGCATAATACTTTAAAAGTATCGCTCGCAGCCCGGATAAATAAAACGCAAGATTTAGGTCAAGCCTTTTTAAAGGCTTGCGGGTCAAGGGCAGAGCCCTTGTCAGGATTTTTAAGGGTGAAACCCTTAAACTCTAAAACAACAAAGGCATTATTTGTAATCAGTAAAAGCTTTACGATTACAGGTATATGCCTTTTCTGTTTGTTTCCCGATTTTTTTAACATACAGCTAAAACGATTATTTTGATGACAAATCTTCTCAAAAATCAACAATTAGTATATTGATAAACAAAAAATATGTGATATAATTACTATAGTTCTCAAATCCAAAAACTATCTTACGAAGAATTTAAAAGGGAGAGGATTTATATTGAAAACAGGCAAAAAATTTTTATCGTTTATGTTAGTTTGTATAATGCTGACAGGCATAGCATATGTAACATACAGTATAGCAGACAAGGCAGCGGTATTGGTGTCGGCAGAGGAACAGAAAACCTCTGACGGCTGGTCTTACGAGGTCAAGGATGACGGTACGGCAAAAATTGTAGGCTACAGCAAGGAGGGCGGAGATTTAATCATTCCGAACACCGTTGACAGAAAAAAGGTTACCGAGATAGGCGATTACAGCTTTAAGAATAAAAAAGGTTATCAGAGTGTAACAGTACCCGAAACTGTTGAGGTTATAGGCAGAAACGCTTTCCAGGGCTGTACGGGTTTACGCAGTATTGACATTAAAAGCGGAGTTGAGACAATAAGAAGCGGTGCCTTTGACAGCTGTACAGGTCTTCGCAACGTAACTATCCAGAACGGTGTCGAAACGATAGAGGCGGAGGCGTTCAGCAATTGTACGGCTCTGGAAAATATAATTTTACCCGACAGCTTAAAAAATATAGGTACTGTTGAAGGCTCTTACGGCAACGGAGTATTTGCACATTGTACTAAGCTTGCGGCGGTTAAATTCGGCAAGGGTCTCGAAGCAGTCGGCAACAGTACATTTTATGAATGTACTGCTCTTAAGGTTGTGGAGTTCGGAGAAGATGTACTGGAAATAGGAGACAGTGCTTTCTATAAATGCTCGGCTCTTGAAAATCTGGTGCTTCCTAAAAATCTGGAAAGTATCGGAGAAAGCTGCTTCCGTGAATGCTCGGAAATGAAAAGTCTGGTTATTCCCGCTAACGTCAATGAAATAACCGACAATGCCTTCAGCGGCTGTGTCAATCTTGCAAGCGTTACTCTTTCCGAAAATGCCGAATATATAGGTGACAAAAGCTTTTACGGCTGCAGTGCATTGACTTATATCAAAATCCCCGACAAAATAATTTCTATAGGCTCGGAGGCTTTCAAGGACTGTACCTCCCTGCAGAATGTTTCTTTCGGAAAATCACTTGAAGAAATATACAGCTACGCATTTGAAAATACCAGAATCGAAAATATTATTTTGCCTGCAAGCCTGAAAACACCCGAGGGAAACTGGGACGGAATTTTTGAGAATTGTACAAAATTAAAAACGGTTGTGTTTCAGTGCGATGAAAATACTGATTTGACCGAGATTGCACCTGGTATGTTCAGAGGCTGTACAAGTCTAACGGACGTTAATATTTTAACAACTGCAACAACGATAAGAGTTAATGCTTTTGAAAGCTGCGATTCTCTGAAAAGTATCATTATTCCTGCCAGTGTGACAACCATTGAGGCAAGGGCTTTCAAAAATTGTAAATCTCTGCAAAAGGTTATTATTCCCGAAAGTGTTACAGAAATAAAGGGTGGCTGGGATTCTTCCTTTGAGGGACATGATGACAAGCTTACTATCCACGGATATACAGGCTCTGAAGCCGAAAACTATGCAAGTGAAGAAAAAATCAAGTTTGTAACCTTGGACGGACACGAGCACGAAAATGAAGTACATACAGTAAAAGCTACCTGCGAAGACGGCGGAATGAATATTACAAGGTGTAAAATCTGCGGTCATTTTGAAAAGGCTGAGTATATTGAGCCTGCAGGACATAAAAACATTAAAATAACAAAGCAGCCTACCTGTACGGAGAACGGCGAAAGAAAAGGAACCTGTACGGAGTGCGGCAAAACAGTTATAGAAGTTATTCCTGCGTTGAATCATAACTGGGTTGACTGGAAGGTAGACCGTGATGACAATACAAGAGAAGTAAGAACCTGTGTAAACTGCGGTGAAAAAGAGTACAGAGAGCTTTCCGAAGAAGCGTCATCAGCCATAGCTTCTGAAGAGCCCACAAAGCCCACGGCAGCTAAAAGTACAACACCTGCGGCTGACAAAAAGGCTGATGAAAACAATAATACCGATGTTGTTGAAAAGCCTGCTGATAATACGTTAAATACAGTTATAATAATATCGGCAGCTGCGGCGGTACTTGTTGCAGTTATTGCTGTAGTGATTGTGGTACTGGTTAAGAAACGCAGAAAAAACAATATGAACCTATACAGGTAAAATAAGCTTTATCATAAATATACTGTAATTTATTAGTGGATTTTTCCGAAAAGTCCGCACGGCAAGACTTAATGCTGTGCGGATTTTTTCTGTATAAAATTATTCCCTATATTTTTTATAAAACCGCTGTTTGGCATAAATAACATAA
>ONDU01000065.1 GCA_900316615.1 uncultured Eubacteriales bacterium
AATGCAGAAGCTTCTTGACAATCTTGAGGATAACGATGACGTACAGAACGTATGGCATAACTGGGAGATTGACGAATAATTTATTTGAAGCAGTGAGGACGGTTTTATCAAACCGTCCGAAATTTTATATTCAGAAAAACTAACTGACCCGAAAGCTCGCAGTCTGCAATCGCCAAAGAATCAGTGCAGACGCAAGCAGCAGGAAAAAACGGTAAATAAGGCAGAGGTGATATATTTTGAGTAAGTCAGAACAGATTATATGCGACTGTCACTGTCACAGTGAGTGGAGCTTTGACGGCAGTGAAAGTACGGACGATATATGCAGAAAGGCTGTAGAAAAAGGAATTGATGTTATAGCAATAACGGATCATTGCGAGGCAAACGGCTGGAACAATCCTGATGAGAGCGAGTTCGGAAATTTTGCAGAGCTTATACCGCAGTCAGCAGCACATATGAAAGAAAGTCAGAAGAAATACGCAGGAAAGGTAAAGCTTCTGAGAGGTATTGAACTGGGACAGGCTGTGCAGGATTTGGAAGCGGCAGAGAAATCACTTGCTCTTGATGATTTTGATTTTGTGCTTGCATCAGTTCACAACGTAAGGAATATGAGAGATTTTTACTGGCTCGACTACGAAAAGCTTTCGGTTGATGAGCTTCTGAAAACGTATTTCAAAGAAATTCTGGAGGTTGTCAGGTGGAACAGGTTTGACAGTCTTGCACACCTTACATATCCTTTGAGATATATTTCGGGTAAAAGCGGAATAAAAGTTGATATGAGCAGATATTTTTATATTACGGACGAGATATTCAAAACGCTGACAGAGAACGGAAAGGCACTGGAGGTAAACACCTCAGGTTTAAGGCAGGAGCTTGGAAAGACTATGCCCGATGCAGAGCTTTTAAAGAGATACCGTGAACTTGGCGGAGAATATATAACGATAGGCTCGGACGCACACTGTTCAGAGGATATAGGAAGCGGAATAAACGAAGCGATAAAGCTTCTGCATGATACAGGCTTTACTAAATATCATTACTTTGAGCAGCACAAGCCTGTAGAAATTTTGATAAAGTAAAAAATATGTGTGAAGTTTGAGAAGTGAGCTGTGCTGTCAGGCTGTGATGCAGACAGCCTCACATGATATTAAAAAACAATTAATGACAAATATTGACTTAGATTCTATACCATTTTATAATAGTACAAATAGCGATTCTACGCTAAGTATCGCTTATTATGATTGTGGAGGTATAGGATAATGAAACAGGATAAATCAAAGTGGATAGCTTTCTTTACTCAGCAAGTTGCTGCTGAAAAAGAAAAGATTTGTTCAAGATATAAGAACTATAAAGATCAAGCAAGTGCAATCAATCAGTTTATTAATGATATACGGGATAATTCAATTCGCTCTTTGAAAGCACATTCAAGTGAATTAACACAGTCTGAGCTGCTTGATGAAATCCTTATTATAACATATGCTTCTTACATAGTGATGCTTGATGCAAGAAATTCAGTATGGCCTTATGAATACATGGCTTTTGCACGACGTATAGGTGAGTTATGGGAGCCGTTCTGCAAACTGTCCTTTGAATATCCAATTAAAAAGCTGACAATTATCGCCCCTCCTGATTTTAACGAAGTTCAGGATACCATAAAGAAAGATGCTACGAATTATATAGATAGTTTAAAGCTGGATCAGGAAACTAAAGATGAGTTGAAGCGTCATTATGCAATTCCGTGGACAATGGTTGATAGTGGAGGAATCAAACTCGGACTTGATCTTCATTTTGAACAAGACGGTATTCATTATAACTGTGACTTCAAAAGTGGATTTAGTTCAAACGAAAAAGGCAATACAAACCGCTTGTTACTGGTTGCAAGTATCTATAATTCACTTGGCGAAATCGAAAAAACGATATTGTTTGTAAGGCAACCAGAAGATGATAATAATCATTATCTTCAGACTTTGAAAAACTCTCCGTATTGGGATGTATACTGTGCAAACGATAGCTACGCAGCAATGAAGCGATTTACTGGCTTTGATATGCGTGAATGGCTTGATAATAATGTCGATTGGAAAAACGATATAAGCAGCGAATTAAGGGAACATCTTGAGAAAAATGATCTTTTGCGCTACTTGACATGGTAAGGCTAACATGTTATACTTAAGTTCAAGCTTAAGTATAACGAGTGAGGGACATTAATATGAAAGATCAGTTTTGTTCGTTTTATACCAATTCAGAAGATATTACGTTTTATATGTCTTCTCGGTTAGGGATACATGATGGTGACATTATTTTGGAGCCATCAGCCGGTGAGGGTATATTCATAGATGAAGTACTTAAAACCAAGAAGAAGGTTCACATTGATGCTTTAGATATCAATGATGATGCTATTTCAGTTTTGCAAAAAAAGTACGATGATAATCCTGATGTTGATGTTCGTAAAACTGATACTCTTTTCGATCCTCAACTCGATAAATATGACATATCACAATTGTGGTTAAAACAAACTGATACATTACTTGATGAACAGTTAGATTTTTTTAACTCTACGGGGGGATATTATACTGGTGTTATAGGCAATCCGCCTTATGGTGCTTGGCAGGATTACGAACGACGTGATCAATTAAAAAAGAAATATGTCGGACAGTATGTTAAAGAAACATATTCCCTGTTTTTATTGCGATGTATATCTGTTTTAAAACTAAAAGGAAGATTGTCTTTTATTATCCCTGACACGTTTTTGTATGTTAATATGCACACAAAACTTCGTGAGCTTTTATTGAAGAAAACGAAAATTGAGGAAATCATTATTTTTCCGTCAAAGTTTTTCCCTGGCATTAGTTTTGGATACTCTAATTTATGTATCATTACTTTAGAACGAAGCGAAATGCAAGACGCCATCAACAATTCAGTAAAGATATATAGAGGATTTAAAAAATCCGAGGAATTTCGTCAGTTAATCGCAAATGATACATTGCCAGCTTACATAGAGCGTTTTAATCTTAAACAAAGTGAAGTCTTATCTAATCCTCAACATAGATTTGTTTTTGCTGATAATCAGATAGTTTCTTTATTAAAGGAAACCACGGTCAATCTTGGCGATGTTGCAGATGTAGTAACAGGTTTTTATACAGGAAATAATACGAAGTTCATTAAAGCTGCATCAAATACTGTAAAAGGTGCAAAAAACTATGAAGTCATAGAGCCAAGTATGATTGTAGATAATTCTTCTACTGATGGAGAATCAAACTTATCAGAAGCATATATTCCATTTATAAAAAGTGCTTCTGATAAACGGTATATTCGTAGTCGTGAGGATTGGTACGTGCGCTGGGACAGTGAAACAGTTTCCTTTTATAAAGCTGATAAAAAAGCTCGATTCCAGAATTCCGAGTATTATTTTAAGACTGGTATCGGAATCCCTATGGTTAAGTCAAGTAGAATTAAGGCTTTTTTGATGCAGAACCGAGTATTTGATCAATCAATCGTAGGGATATTCCCTAAAGACAAAACAAAGCTTAATTATATATTGGCATTAATGAACTCTGATATAATCAATCAGATTATACATATCATCAATCCAACTGCTAACAACTCTGCTAATTATATAAAGCTTATCCCTTATATTGAGCCATCTTCGATGTTATTAGATGAAATTAGCGAAACGGTTGACAGAATTGTAGAATTATCAGAGAATATAGATGCTAAGACTATCAAACAAATGGAAGATAAAATTGATTCTATGATAACGAGTATTTACTTAGTTTCAAGTCATAAACAAGCAAAATAAATATTTGATTTGGCTGTGATGCAGACAGCCTCACGTTCTTGACAAAGCAGTAAAGCAATATTATAATAATTTTTGGGGTATATTATAGGATATTTGCGAGAATATTTTCTGTAATAAGCAGGGGGATATTTCCATAAAAATATCGAGATAGCCTGAACCTTATATTTTTATAACAAGGAGTGGTTGAATAGTGTTTTGCGAAAGATGCGGAAACAGAATAAACCCGGGCGAAAAATTTTGCTCAAGGTGCGGTGCACCTCAGAATGTACAGAGCGGAAGTATTCCGGCAAATCAGCAGCAAATGTCTGATTTGAACGGAAACGGTGCATACAGTCAGCAGCAAATGCCTGAAAGGAACAATGAGGAATTTGAAAGTGACGCAACTACTTTGCTTAAGGACAGTCAGCCTGTAAACGGCGGCTTTGCAAACAGAGGAGCAGCTCAGCAAATGCCGAACCTCGTAGGTGCAGGAGGTTTTGAAAATTATTCTCCTGTGCAGGAGAATACTCAGAACGGATATTCTTCGGCGGTACAGCAGGGTGCTGAATTTAATGTAACAGGCAATATAAATGTTCCGAACGCAGCTGTAAAGAAGAAAGCTTCAAAGAAGAAAATCTTTATAATAAGCGGTATAGCAGCTGCGGCTGTAGCGTTGACCGTTGCGGGAATTATATTTATTCCTAAGATTTTTGACGGAGGAGCTGACAAGTATAACGGAGCGTTCTATATAACAAGCGGCAAGCTCAATGTAGCCTACAACGGAAAGAAAGCCAATAAAGTAAGCGGCCCTTATATAAGCTCGTCCCAGTCCTACTATACTTCAAGAATGAGTGCGGATTCAAAGTATATGTTTTATTACGACAGTATGCTTGGAAAATTCTGCCGTATTGACGTAAGAAACGGAAGCTTCAAGGACGCACTGGAAATTGATTCGGGAGTTGGTGCTTATACGATAAATCCCGATGGATCGAGGATTATGTATATTGCGGACGGTTCAATGCTTTATACATCTGATATGAAAGAAAAGCAGAAGATTTCCTCCGATGTAAAGGGCTTCTGTACAAATTCCGACCTTAGTGCGGTTGTTTATCAGACTGCGGAGGATAAAAAGCTGTACTTCAAGGATAAAGACAAGGAGCCTGAAAAAATAGCAAATGACGCTCAGCTTGTTTTCTGCAGCGAGGATTTGTCTGTAATATACTACAAAAAGGACAATGACCTGTATATGAAAAAGAGCGGTGCAGAGCCTAAAAAAATTATCAGCGATACGGAATTAAAATATATTTATGATAATGTATCTGAAGCTTCAAGTACAGACACCGTAAATCCTGCAAGGGGAATAGTTCCTTCGCTGTCAGTTCCGATGAACTGTATATATTCTGTTACAAAGGACGGCAAATTCTTCTATACTACAAGAGCAGAAAAGAGTCTTCCTGCTTCTGATTTCTTCGAGGACGATATGGCGGATTCTGATAAGAACATAAAAGAACCCGACCCGAATGACAAAAAGTATAAAAAGAAGTCATCATCATTATTCTCAAGCTATACGGACGAGTACTACGAGCTTCGTGACCAATACAGAAACAAGGAAACCAGAGACAGCTTCAGGGAGAGAATAAAGGAAGAAAATATTTCCATTGATGTATATCAGCTTTATTTCTATGACGGACAGAAATCAACGCTTGTAAGCGATATGGTTAATTTCATAAGCTATACTCCCGAACAGGCATTTAATCAGCAGGGAACGGTAAAGTACGCTGAAAACAGCGTTATCGTATATTCCGCATATGACAAAAACAGCGTTGAAAAGGTGAAAATGTCCGAGCTTGCGGAAAAGGGCAATCTTTATACATACTATGTTACCTCAGAGGTAAGAACGAAGCTTCTTGAAAATAATAAATTCTACAGTCAGAACGGAAAAACCTCTGCGGAAATATCAGGAGTTTCCAAGATGTTAAAAGGTACGGCAACCTCAGATTTGAAAAGCATGTATTTTATACAGCCTGATGTAAAAGAGGGTTCTGAATCAAGCTATGCGGTAAGCACATACGATGCAAAGGGAAGTCTCTACAAAATTGATTTTGCAGATACAAAGGCACGTAAGCCTAAAAAGCTTGCAGATGATGTAGGATATGTTTTGCTGAACAAAAAGGACGAGCCTGTTACTCTC
The DNA here is from genome assembly GCA_900316615.1 of uncultured Eubacteriales bacterium. Lineage (GTDB taxonomy): Bacteria > Bacillota > Clostridia > Oscillospirales > Acutalibacteraceae > CAG-964. Next base: position 5,961 of record ONDU01000065.1, read on the forward strand.
AGGAATGTTTCATCCTCCAGCTATACGGGCGACCTTTACGTCAGCGATAAAAAAATAGCAGGCGATGTAACCGGCAGTTACCTGAGATTCTACGATGACGGTTCTATTGTTTACTTTACCGACTACAGAAGCTCAAGCAGCAGCGGCACACTCAATGTCTATGACGGAAGCAACACAAAGAAGATTTCCGATGACGTTAAAGATTTTGAATACGTGGATTCAAAGAATATATATGCAATCTATGACTATTCCGGAAGCGATGGAGATTTAATTTTCTATAACGGAAACAAGTCGGAAAAGATTGATGAAGATGTTTCGTATTTCTGGCACTACTCTCATATGAAAAAATCGGATGCCGACAGTAAATAAGATTGAGCGTTATCTGAGTAATATGAACTTGAGATTAAATTTTTCAGCTTCGGTTTTATTTTAAGGCAATACCGCACAAAAATATGTTTCGTAAATTGGCGGTTTATGATATAATAAAAGCATGAATAAACAAATGAGTTTGTCAGCGTTTGACGATGA
>ONDU01000071.1 GCA_900316615.1 uncultured Eubacteriales bacterium
ATTTGCAACAGAATATACTGCATTAGCCACAGGACCCATAAAGGCAGTAACAACAATTCTGTCGGAAACACGCATTACCCACAGCGACATACTGTTAGGAACCATAGGCCACGAATAGGCAAGAAGCTCCTTAATTGTTTTTTTGTCTACCATTGAGGGCTTTATCATAGATAAAAGGTCTGCTTTTAAAAATATAAAGAATGCCTGTATACCCGTAGCTGCAATCAGACAAAGCGTTGCACCGACAAGTCCGCAGTGTAAAATCCATACAAACACTACTGCAAAAATAAGCCTTCCCACAGCTCCCAATATGGCACTTATAGAATACTCCTTGTTTTTAGCAAGACCTCTTACAACCTGAGTTGCCGTAGCAACAAGTATATCCATTATGAAGTATACACATATCAAAACCCTTTCGAGCGGTTCAACACCGAAAAGGCAGAAATAAAGAATAACCAGTGCTATAAGCGATGTTGGAATTGTAAAAGCATATATATTTGTTATAATTCTGCTTTCCTGCTCTCTGTTTCCCCTGTGCTCTATAAGGAATCTGAAAGCTGCTGTCTGTATCTGCAAGGTTACGGCAGGAAGCAACAGCGATACAAGAACAGTTATAAGGTCATACGTTCCGTACTCTTCTTTTGTAAGGTATTCCGTCAAGATAGGCAGAACAAAAAAGGTTGCTACTCTTGGCAGAAAATTACCTATTGCAAGAATAAAAGTATTCTTTACAAGCTTTTCCCCTCGTCCCATTTTTTTACCTCTATCCGTTTAGTTTTTTCCTACAATTCTGTCAAGATATTCAAAAGCATTAGTTCTGTAGAAATCTATATGCTCCGAAACCTTATCACGGCTTTCGGAAGAATTTCCGCCTGCTTTCACTCCGTCAAGCATAAGCTGACCCTCAAGACCGTACAGCTTCAGAACCTCTTTTATTCTTGTTCCTCTTGCAACATTCGCTTCGGAATAAAATTCCTTTTCAAAAAGTATCGAAAAAGCCGTACCGTGAAACGAGTTCGTAACCACACACTGAGCATTGTCTATAAGCCACAAAAACTCACCCGGAGAGGCATCTCTTACTACCTTTGCTCCGTCCGCATTTTTTAGTGAGCTTTGCACTATGACAACCTCACAGTTATTTTTCTTTGCGTAATCATAAGCAAACTGCGTCATTTTCCTGTCGTTATCCGCAAACTTATATATAAACACATACTTTTCGGGAATACCCTTATATTGTTCTTCTTTTGCTCTCCACTCCTCTTTGGAAAGCAAAAAAACAGGGTCGGGTACTAAAACAGGTTTATTACCTGTAATATTTTCTATTATGTCGGAAGCTGTTTTCTCTCTTGCAGAAAGATAACCGAAGTCCTTTATAGCCTGCAGCTTTGAATATTCGCTTTCTGTAAGCTCTGTTTTTCCTATACTAGGAGCATATGCTCCCTTCTTGTCCTTTTCGGGAATAAATTTAAGAAGATATGTTTCATCATTACCCGACAAGTCAAAATTCCATACCTGATCGCTTCCGACTATATATCTGTCAATCTCTCTGAGTGCCGCTGTTTTTTCATCTTCCGTTGCAAACGGGATCAGAGAAGCATTTCTTTGCAGAAATTCCTCAAACTTCTTCTTCTTTTTCGAGCGTATCGGATAAGCCATAAATGCATGCACAACCGATTTTGCAGTCCCTACCGGACTTTTCTTTTTCTTTACAAAAAAGGGCTTAAACTTTTTTTCTATTTTTTCATTGTGATAATCCAAAATACCTGCTTCACAATTTGGAAAACGGTTTTTAAGAGCCTGACATAACGCAACCGCCTGTAAAACGGCTCCGTAATTTACAGCTCTGTGAAATGTCAGCGTTGCTATTTTCATTGTACTGCTACCTGCCTGTTATATTGTAACGAATTTAGTTTATATCTGTTTTCTGTAGAGTATGTCAGTGCCATACCAAACGAATAGTAGAAAAATGTCATATCATAAAAACAGTTTCCGCTGAAACTGTAGAATATATAGAAAAGCTGCAATGCAAGGGATAAACTCAGAATATATTTATCACGATAGTTTGCCGTATCTATCTTCTTAATCAAGGATATTGTTCTGTAAAGAAGAAATACTATAGCCGCTATATATATTACAAATCCTACTATACCGGTCTCACACAAAACCTGTATATAAACGTTGTGTGCATCTATACTTGTATGAAGTCCTGTTTTATCGTATATTGCACTGAGGTTTGCATTGTAAAGTTCACGATACTTCCAGAAGCCTATTCCAAATACGGGGTTTTCCGCAAAGGCACTCAGTGCAAGCTGCCACATTACAAATCTCTGCTCAGACGAGTTGTCCTCCTCACTTCCCACTACTCGGAATCTTTCAAAAAGATTGTTTACGAACTCGACATTTTCAGCAAGCAGACTTAAAACTCCCAGCAATACCAATACCGCCATAGCAATCTTAAATATATTGCCTATTTTTCCTTTTTCTATAAAAATATACGCAACAGCAATGGCAAGCATACTCCAAACAAGAACGCCTCTCTTACTTGTCATAACAAGTGCAACAAAGGATATTGCACAAAACAGAAGGTTAAGTCTGTAGCCTTTTTCAAATTTAATATTAAGTCCGAATTTTGAAATGTGACGTATCGCCGTTATTATAAAGAACAGCGATATGTTAATCGCATTTATTGAGTAATGCGAGGAAATTCCTGCTCTGTAGGGATACTGTCCTCTCATTGTTCCGTCAGGTATAAATCCGTAGAAGTTTATTACCGTTCTGTATGTTCCCGGAAAAACGAAAAAGAAAAACGTAAAAAAGACAAATACGCCCAGCATAATCTTTGCAATATTATATGAGTAATCTGTCCATTTTTGATTGCTCCCACACATAAGAACAAAAAATATGCAGACAAGTATCTGAAGCGAACCGAACATAACCCTCGTTATACCCGAAACAACAAAAAGTGCCATCAAAAACCAGCACAGCATATAAGGCGGAAATCCGCCCGAAGGTATCCTCAGCTTCATATCCTGTGAATTAGCCATAACAGCAAATATCGCCAAAGCCGCCAAAAGCACATATTTTGAACCGCCTGTTGTCGCTCTTGCTATAATGTTTGAATAAGATGCATAGCTGAACAATATCAGCAGCATTATTGATATTGCCATATTTTTAAGGCTTATTTTCATTATCATACCTCCCGGCATATATCTAAAATTATGAAAGAGAAAACGTGAAGTTTAGGTCAAGCCTTTTTAAAGGCTTGCGGGTCGAGGGCAGAGCCCTCGTCAGGATTTTTAAGGGTGAAACCCTTAAACGGAAATTTCTTTATACAGTGCCGTAAGCTTTTCGGCAACGGCACTCGGAGAATACGTTTTAGCTATATTTTCGCTTATTGCCTTTCTGTCGTAGCTTCTGTAGCTTTCCGACATTTTCAGCAATGCTTCAAAAAATTTATCCTCATTATCAGCTTCAACCAAAATCCCGTTGCTTTCGTCCACGAAATTTTCAGGGCCTCCGCTTATTGCCGCTACAACGGGCAAGCCTGCCGACAACGCTTCTATATATACAACTCCGAAAGTTTCCACGCTTGAGGCCAGTGCAAAAAAGTCAGCCTCAGCCATTTTTTCGGCTATTTCCTTTCGGCTTTTAGCTCCGTGAAGCACAGCGAAGTCTTTTAATCCCTTACTGCTTATAAGCTCCTGCAAATTTTCCTTTTCAACGCCTTTTCCGTAAATATCAAGGTATGAAGCAGGTTTAATGCTGTGCAGTCTTGCAAAAGCTTTTATCAGCAAATCCATATTTTTTCTTTTTATAAGAGAGCCAACCGAAATTATTCTTAAATTATTTACAGAACTTCCATCTGTTTTTTTATTGTTAAGATTAAGCGAAAAAGTTTCGGTATCAGCCACGTTCGGAATGATTACAGAGCTTACCCCGAAATTTTTCTCAAGGCTTTTTGCCAAGTTGTCGCCTACCGTAATAACCTTGTCATAGAAGCGGTAGGTATTTTTTCCTGTATCTATAAGCTTCTGAGAAATCACCTTATTATTAAGTGCAGAAAGATGTTCTGTCATAACCATAGGTATATTTTTACCTGAAAGCACCTGTGCCGCGGTATAGCTTATTTCCAAAAAGTGAGAGTGTATAATATCGGGCTTTCCGTATTTTTTCTCACAGCTTTTATAAAGCTTTTTAAGAGCAGTTTTTCTTACGGCTCTTAGCAGTCCCTGCGGTATTTTTCCGCATGGAACATTTATTGCTTCAACAAAAACACCGTTTTTTTCAAAGCTTTCCCTGCCGAATTTTCTTTTTCTGCGTATTGACCTCAAATCTACAGCCAGAAATACAACCTGATGACCTGCTTCAGCGAGAGCCTTAGCCTGGTCGAACTCAAATATTCCGTTTGTAACATACTTATCTGAGGGATAACCTCTTGATATAATAAATACTTTCAAGCTAACCTCTCCCGTGTTCAAGGGCTTTGCCGTGTTTAAGGGCTTTGCCCTTAAAAATCCCACCAAAGGCTCTGCCTTTGGAAACCGCAAGGGCTCTGCCCTTGACCCGCAAGCCTTTAAAAAGGCTTGACCTAAATTTTATGGTTTTGTCTCCTCAGGCTTTCAGCGGCTTTCATCATTTAAGCTTCAACATAAAGCCTCGTATAAATTCCTTGATATATCCCTTTGTATTCCACTCGCCGTACTTTTTAGCCGCCTGCTCATATGATGTTTCCATAAGCATCATACAGCCTCTGCGTCTGAGCGGCTTTTTCTTAGGCTTTAAAAGGGAGTTCTGTGCGGTTTCGCTCTTTTCAAGCTCCCACACTCCCATATCAGACGACGCATTCTTAAAGAAATTATCTCCTTTTTCAGTGTTCGTTATAACAAGCGATACTCCCAATTTATCCTTTAATTCACGATGATGCTTTTCTATTCCCCAGTAGTCGCCTATTGTTATATCTCCAACCCTGTTGTAGCTGCTGTAAGGACAGCTGTAGCACGATTTTCTGTTTATAAGTCCGTGTGAGAACATTACCGAATACGCTTTTAACCAGCCGTTATTTCTGAATTTTTTGCCGCCTATCTCAGCCGATACGCAGTAACCTGCCCAGCCTATGGTCTTATCTCTTTGTTTAAGTGAGGTAAGCTCGCCCTTGCTTCTGAGATAGTCTGTATATATATCAAACATCTTCGGTGAGGGAATACCATGACATATAATATCACACAAAATAAGATTATGGTAGTCCTTACGCAGATATTTTTTAAGTCCCTGCACCTGACAGGGCGTACCTGTAAACAATACCGTTCTTCCGTCCTTGAGAAGCTTTTCTATTCCATAAAAGCTCTTATAGGCACTTCCCTGAACATAATATGTTTTTGCCTGTTTTTTCACATCGTCCATAGTTTCGGCAACGGTATGTTCTGCTTTCCAGTCTTTGGACATTTCGGAAGCAACAACCGCTCCCCCCGTACCTATGACTTTTTGGGCAAGTGCGGTAAACGCTCCCCCCGATGAGCTTTTCGCTCTTGTGCCGTCATCATTCTTGAATGCGTAATAATGCTGATATTCAACAGCTTTCGGCTCGTCACTTATCTGGCATACTTTTTGGCAAAGGTGACATTTTATACATTTTTCAGAGTTTATGACAGGCTG
>ONDU01000002.1 GCA_900316615.1 uncultured Eubacteriales bacterium
GCCTGTTGACCTAAGTCAGGTTGTTATTGATGAAAACTGTACTGACCCTATCGGCGGTGTATTCGGTCTTGATGACGAAAAGCCCCTTACAGGCAGCTTCACTCTTAACGAAACTATAGAGGACAATTCAAACAAGAGTGCTGACGACCTTGATGTTCCTCTGGAGGGAAGCTTTGATGTTGAACCTGCAACAGTTACCGTAAGCGGTAAGTTTGTTGAAAATACAAAGCCTGTTGTTACAAAGGTTGACAACAGCCCGTTAATATCTTTTGAGGAAAACTAAAAGTTCGATATGGACAACATAACAGCGGCAATACTTAACGTAGCTAAGAATAACGCAAATAAAGGCGTATCCTCGGCAAAGTTCGCTGAACAGGTAAAGAAACTACTTAAAAAAAATAAATAATAAATATTCAATAAATTAAAATTTAAGCCTTGCTTTTTTACACAGCAAGGCTTAAAATTTTTCTGTAACATTTATAATATAAAAGGAGATGTTTTTTTTGCTTTTGGATTACTTTTTTACCGTAAGCGAACAGGTTATCATTCTTTTCATACTTATAGGTATAGGATATTTATGCGGAAAGTTCGGGTTTATAGATGACATCTCTTCCAAACGTATGACAGACATAGTTTTATACATAGTCACGCCGTGTGTTATGATAAACGCTTATCAGATAGACTTCAACCCGGGTATTCTCGCAAACTTAGGAATTACCGCATTATGTGCAATATCGGTACACGTCATCTCAATAATAATTTCGGGAATTGTATTCCGCAAGGGTGACGAAAGCAAAAACGCTGTACTTAAATTCGGAGCGATTTTTTCAAACTGCGGTTTTATGTCTTTACCGCTCCAGCAGGCTATAATCGGTCAGGAGGGCGTACTGTACGGTGCGGCTTTTATCGGAATATTCAATATAGCAGTATGGAGCTACGGTGTTGTATGTATGAGCGGAGATATAAAAAATCTTTCAATAAAAAGTCTTATTTTTAACCCCGGTATTATCGGAGTAACAGTTTCGCTTATAATTTTCCTGTTTTCGATAAAGCTTCCCGTTGTTGTGAGAGAGCCTGTAAAATATCTTGCTTCGCTGAATACTCCGATACCTATGCTTATAATCGGATATTATCTTTCAAAAACGCAGATAACCAAGGGTATAAAGGACGGAAAGGCATGGCTTGCTTCGGGACTAAGGCTTGTTGTAATTCCTGTTATCTGCATTACAGCTATGCTCTTAATAGGAATAAGAGGAAATATACTTATATCCATAGCTATAGCCGCAAGTGCTCCTACAGCCGCAACTACAACAATGTTTGCCACAAAGTTTGAAAAGGATACGGAGCTTTCGGTAAATCTTGTTTCACTGTCAACCATACTTTCCATAGTTACAATGTCATGTATAGTTGCAGTTTCGCAGATGCTTGCACATTAGATAAAACTCTGACGTACACAAACCATAAATTTTAGGTCAAGCCTTTTTAAAGGCTTGCGGGTCGAGGGCAGAGCCCTCGTCAGGATTTTAAAGGGTGAAACCCTTTAACGAAAATTACAAAAAGCCCTGATACCGCCAAGCGGTATCAGGGCAAATTATTTATATTACATACTCTGTCTTTTTGCAAGCAGCACAAATATAAACGGACTTAAACCTATACCAAGTCCTATAAGTGCAAGTACAGCACCAACCACTATGAAAATTACAGAACTCGTCATGGTTGCTCCCGTAACATATTCGGGATTTGCGGGGTCATACAATATGCTGACTGTTTCTCCCTCTGTATAGTTTCCGCTTGTGAACTGCAAAATTTCGTTGTATTCCTTGCCGTCCACCTTGTATTTTACATGTACTGTTTGTGAGTCGCTCTCGTCAGGGTCAGCACTTCTTTCAATTTCTACTCTTGAAACAACTGCAGAAACCTCGTTGAATGAATTTACCTCTGACAGACTTTTTGTTCCCAAAACAAGAAATAAAATGCCGCCTGCCAGCAAAACTATAGGAACTAAAATCTTTGCTATAGGATTATCCATATTCATAACATTATACCTCTTCCCAAATAAATTTATCAAAAAACTGCTCCATTCTCTGTGTTATCGCATAAGCCTGAAGCAGTTTCAATTATCATATTAACCGTTGTATGAATAGTTAGGAGCTTCTTTTGTAATGCTTATGTCGTGAGGGTGACTTTCTTTAAGACCTGCACCTGTAATTCTTACAAAATGAGCTTTCTCATGAAGCTCTTCTATATCCTTACAGCCTGTATATCCCATACCTGCACGCAGTCCGCCTACCATCTGATAGACTGTTTCGGACAAATATCCCTTGTAAGGAACACGTCCCTCAACTCCTTCAGGAACAAACTTCTTGAAGCCGCTCTGGAAATATCTGTCCTGACTGCCCTTACCCATAGCACCAAGACTTCCCATACCACGGTAAACCTTAAACTGTCTGCCCTGATAGATTTCGCTTTCTCCGGGTGACTCCTCACATCCTGCAACGAGTGAGCCTATCATAACGGTATTTCCGCCTGCTGCCAGAGCTTTTACTATATCGCCCGAATACTTTATACCGCCGTCTGCTATTATAGGAACTCCGTACTCAGCAGCCGCACAAGCCGCATCATATATAGCCGTAATCTGAGGAACTCCGATACCTGCAACAACTCTTGTTGTACATATCGAACCGGGACCTATACCGACCTTTACAGCGTCCGCACCTGCTTCAATCAAAGCTCTTGTAGCCTCAGCTGTAGCGACGTTTCCTGCAATAAGCTGTACATCGGGGAAAGCACTCTTTACACGCTTTACAGCATTTATAACGTTTCTGTTGTGACCGTGTGCCGAATCAAGCACAAGCACATCTACCTGAGATTTAATCAGTTCCGAAACTCTTTCGAGAACGTCAGAGGTTGCACCTATTGCGGCACCGCAGAGGAGTCTGCCTTTTTCATCTCTTGCGGAGTTGGGGTACTGCATAAGGTTTTCAATATCTTTTATGGTGATGAGACCTTTAAGCATACCTTCGTCATCAACGAGGGGAAGTTTTTCGATTTTATGTTCTTTAAGAATTTCCTGAGCCTGCTCCATACTTGTATTTACGGGAGCTGTTATAAGCTTTTCGGCAGTCATAACGTTTTTAATCTGCTGACTGTAGTCTGACTCAGACATAAAGCGGAGGTCACGGTTTGTGATTATACCAATAAGCTTTCCGTTTTCGCAAATAGGAACACCTGAGATTTTATATTTAGCCATAAGCTGATTTGCGTCATTTACCGTATGATTAGGTGACAGATAAAACGGGTTTGCAATAACGCCGTTTTCGGATCTTTTTACTCTGTCTACCTGGTCAGCCTGCTGTTCTATGGTCATATTTTTATGGATAATACCTATACCGCCCTCTCTGGCGATAGCGATAGCCATTCTTGTTTCTGTAACGGTATCCATAGCTGCTGTAATAAGAGGTGTGTTGAGTCTTATTTTTTTAGTGAGCTGTGCAGATATATCAACATTAGCAGGCTCTACGGAAGACTCGCCCGGAATCAGCAATACGTCATCAAATGTAAGTGCTTCTTTACAAAATTTTTCCTGATAATTCTTGTTTATCATTTTGCTATTCCTCCTTATTTTCCATCGACACATATTAAATTATTTCTGGTTATTATATCGATTATAACGATTAAACTACTATTTGTCAATAGTTTAAGGGCTTCGCCCTTAAAAATCCTGACCAAAGGCTCTGCCTTTGGAAACCGCAAGGGCTCTGCCCTTGACCCGCAAGCCTTTGAAAAGGCTTGACCCTTGACCCGCAAGCCTTTGAAAAGGCTTGACCTAAACTTCATGGTTGTGTAACTCCCGGAATGAGCGTATAAACAAAAAGGTGCAGCTTTAAGAAAAAACTTAAAGCAACACCTTTCAGAGATTACATATTATTTTATAAATTCCTTGCCACCCATATAAGGACGCAGTGCAGCAGGAATACTTACAGAACCGTCTGCATTGAGATTGTTTTCAAGAAAAGCTATTAACATTCTCGGCGGAGCGACAACCGTATTGTTGAGAGTATGAGCAAAGTATTTACCGTTCTTTCCCTTAACTCTTATTTTAAGCCTTCTCGCCTGAGCATCGCCAAGATTGGAACAGCTTCCTACCTCGAAATACTTCTTCTGTCTGGGCGACCATGCTTCAACATCAATAGACTTTACTTTAAGGTCTGCCAAGTCACCTGAACAGCATTCAAGAGTTCTTACGGGAATATCCAGCGAACGGAAAAGGTCTACTGTATTTTTCCAAAGCTTATCAAACCATATCCTGCTGTCCTCGGGCTTGCAGACAACTATCATTTCCTGCTTTTCAAACTGGTGTATTCTGTAAACTCCACGTTCTTCTATTCCGTGAGCACCCTTTTCCTTACGGAAGCAGGGAGAGTAGCTTGTATATGTATAGGGCAAATCCTCTTCCTTATTCATTGTGTCTATGAATTTTCCTATCATGGAATGTTCGCTCGTTCCGATAAGATACAAGTCCTCGCCCTCAATTTTATACATCATAGCGTCCATTTCTGCAAAGCTCATAACACCTGTCACAACGTTGCTCCTTATCATAAATGGAGGAACGCAGTATGTAAAACCTCTGTCTATCATAAAGTCACGGGCGTATGAAATAACTGCCGAATGAAGTCTTGCAATATCCCCCATAAGATAGTAGAAGCCGTTTCCGGCAACACTTCTTGCACTGTCAAGGTCAATTCCGCTGAACTTCTCCATAATTTCTGTATGATACGGAACTTCAAAATCGGGAACAACAGGCTCTCCGAACCTTTCGATTTCCACGTTCTCGCTGTCGTCCCTGCCTACAGGAACGGAAGGGTCTATGATATTTGGAATAACCATCATACGCTTTGTTATTTCTTCCTGAAGCTTAACTTCTTCTTCCTGAAGCTTTTGCAGAGTGTCAGCCTGTTCTGTAACTTTCTTTTTCATCTCCTGAGCTTCTTCTTTTTTGCCCTGAGCCATCAAAGCTCCTATCTGCTTTGAAAACTTGTTCCTGTTTGCACGCAGAGCGTCTGCTTCCTGCTGAGCCGCCCTGCTTTTCCTGTCAAGCTCGATAACCTCATCTACAAGAACAAGCTTGCTGTCCTGAAATTTCTTTCTGATGTTTTCCTTTACAACATCGGGATTTTCCCTTAAAAACTTTATATCCAACATATAAAATTACATCTCCTTACTTAATATTTGACTTTGTTATATTTGAAATATTTACATATGATTTTTGCCTAAAAGCTGTGCAAGCTCAAAAAGCTCCTCTTTACTGTAGAACTCTATTTCAAGGACACCTTTGTTTTTTTCGTCACCGGATACCTTTACTTTTCTTCCAAGATGTTCGTTGAGGGAAAGCTCCACCTCATCATAATAAGAAAGCCTTTTTTCCTTTTTTACAGGCTTGTCCTTTTTATCCTTGCCGGATTTTTCAGAATCCGCATTGAGCTTCTTTACCATTCTTTCAAGCTCTCTGACGGTAATTTCCTGCTCAACGCAGATTTCAGCACATTTCATTATATCGTCATAGCTTCTCAGACTTAGCAGGGTTCTTGCGTGACCTGCCGATATTTTACCCTTACTTACAAGGCTGAGTATATCCTCTGGAAGATTTAAAAGCCTCAGTGCGTTCGCTATAGCCGGTCTTGACTTGCCGACAATTTTTGAAAGCTGTTCCTGAGACATACTGTATTCTTCAATAAGCTGCCTGAAACCCATAGCTTCCTCGACAGGAGTCAGATCCTCTCTCTGAAGATTTTCTATCAGAGCAAATTCCATAGTTTCCTTGTCCGTAAGCTCCCTTATCACAACGGGAACTTCCGTAAGTCCTGCCATACGGCTTGCTCTCCAGCGTCTTTCCCCTGCCACTATCTGATAACCGCCGTCCGCTATCGGTCTTACAAGAAGCGGCTGAAGTATTCCATGCTGAGAAATTGACTCTGCAAGCTCGGCAAGTGCCGCTTCGTCAAATTCACGTCTTGGCTGGGATTTGTTCGGTTCAATTTCCGATATTTTCAGGGTAACGGTACTGCCCGACTCCTCGGGCTCGTTCTCTATGAAAATAGCGTCAAGACCCTTTCCCAGTCCGCTTCTCTTCAATTTTGAAGCCATATATTTTTCCTCCTTTCTTTACCTGTCATATATTCTCAAATATCCTCAAAAATAAATCTTTAAAATTCTTCAGAAGAATGTTTCATGTGAAACATTTTAAAAAGTTTGTAACAAAAATAATTTTTTAAGAATTGTTTCGGATTAATTCCCTTGCAAGTGCCATATATGCAAGGCTTCCCTTACCTGACTTGTCATAATACATAATAGGCATACCAAAGCTGGGAGCCTCCGAAAGCCGTACACTTCTCGGAATAACAGTAGCAAATACCTTTCTCGGGAAATACTTCTTTACCTCGTCCACAACCTGCTGAGTTAAATTCAGTCTGCCGTCGTACATCGTAAGCAGAACGCCCTCCATATCAAGCTTGCTGTTGTACTGTCTTTTTACTCGCCTTACAGTGTTCATAAGCTGGGAAAGTCCCTCCAATGCGTAATACTCGCACTGAATAGGAACAAGTATCGTATCGCAGAAGCAAAGTGCGTTGGTCGTAACCAGTCCCAGCGAGGGAGGACAATCTATAATTATATAATCATAGTCACCTCTTACAGGCGTAATTCCGTTTTTCAGCAGAGCTTCCCTCTTGGGCTTGGACGCTATCTCAAGCTCGGCAGCCGCAAGATTGATACTCGCAGGAAGTATGCTGAGAAATTTGAAATTTGTTTCCAGAATTATATCTTTAACCTCTGTATCATCTACGAGCAGGTCATATGTAGTATATTTTAACTGACTTTTGTCTATGCCAACACCGCTTGTGGAGTTTCCCTGCGGGTCTATATCGACAAGCAAAGTTTTCTTGCCGTTCGCACCCAGAGCCGCTGCAAGATTTACAGCCGTAGTTGTTTTTCCAACTCCGCCTTTCTGGTTGGCTATCGCAATAACCTTAGCCATAAATATCTCCTATCTGTTCATAAAATATAACAATAAGATTATAACATCTTTACATATAAAATAAAAGTACCTGAGAAATATTTTTTCAATGTTTCACGTGAAACAACGTACAAACTCAGAGTTACACAAACCATAAAGTTTAGGTCAAGCCTTTTTAAAGGCTTGCGGGTCGAGGGCAGAGCCCTCGTCAGGATTTTTAAGGGCGAAGCCCTTAAACTCCCGATAATTAAAAATCTCAGATACCGCTTGGCGGTATCTGAGCCAAAGCTTCATTTTAATGTTTCACATGAAACATTAAAATGCGTAACAGGCATACAAAATTAAATTTGTATGCCTGTTACAGGGGTTTCAGATAAGGAAATGGGTATGAGTAGAAACTTGTACGCTTGATTTAATTAACGTCATCACTTTTTGTACGCAGATGACTTCGGAATTTTAACGCTGTATTCTATATATTCATCGTTTTCTGTTTTATTGCTTACAGCATTTATTCCGCTTGACTTCATAGTATTGAAAGCCTTTGTAAACGTGTTCAGAAAAATTCTTACATCTTTTATTATAAATCTCTGTGTCTGATTTTTATGCTGTTTTACTTCAATTCCGTTCAAAATATTGTAAACAGACCTTTTTGTTTGTGCTTCATCGAGAGAATCAATTATAATTTTCTCAAGCATATGTTCTCTGTCTTCCGTTTTAAGCTTCAGCAGTTCTCTGACCTGATTTTCCGAAATGCCGTGTTCGGTTATACTTTTCTGTTCCTCTTCCGAAAAATTCAGAAGCCTGAGCTTTTCAGATACATACTGCTGGCTTTTTCCTATACGCTTTGCTATCTGATGCTGTGTCAGGCGGTATTGAGATATGAGCGTTTTTATCGCCTGAGCTTCCTCGAACATATTCAGGTCAGAACGCTGTATATTTTCAATCAAGGCAAAAACTGCGGACTGACCGTCAGAGCAATCCATAACGATACATGGAATTTTTTTCATTCCTGCAATATCAGCGGCTCTGAGTCTTCTTTCTCCCGAAATAAGCTCATATTCCACACACGAAAGCTTTCTGACCGTAAGAGGCTGCAAAATACCGTTCTGAGATATACTTTTCGCCAAAGCATTCAGCTCATCTTTATCGAATATTTTTCTGGGCTGATTTATATTCGGCATTATATATTCTATTGGAATATCGGTAAGCCTGTTGAATTTTCTGCTGTCAAACAGCATTCTGTCCGCCTCTTTTCTTGATTTCTTCAAAATTATAATACCACTGAGGGTACGATATTTTTGTCAAAGCAAGTTAGAAGTAAATAAATTGTTTGGCAGAATTTATTTTCAATCAGTCGAAATTTAAGAGCTTCGCCCTTAAAAATCCTGACGAGGGCTCTGCCCTCGACCCGCAAGCCTTTGAAAAGGCTTGACCTAAACTTTATGATTATATAGATTTAAGCCTTCAATTTTTCAAAGCGGCTTCTTTGAAATTTTAGAGCCGTGTCGCGGATAGGTAAACGGCGTATCGGAAACCTTATCAATTATCACAATGCTTCTGCCGTTGCCGTTAATTCTGAACTGAACTATATTGTTAAAGCGTCCACCCAAAATTTTTACGCCCTTTCTTGCTGCGTCCGTTTCTTCCTGAACATTCGGGCCTTTCATAGATATGAACTTTCCGCCCTTTCTCACAAGCGGAATACAGTACTCACTCAGAACATTAAGGGGTGCAACCGCTCTTGAAACCGCAATATCAAAGCTTTGACGATAGCTTTCATTTCTTCCTAAATCCTCCGCCCTGCCGTGTATCGTACTTACAGATATTCCGAGCTGTTCGGCAGCCTCGTTCAGAAAAACTATTCTTTTGCTGAGGCTGTCGAGCAGAGTAATTTCAATATCATCTCTTATTATTTTCAGCGGTATTCCGGGGAAGCCTGCACCTGTTCCGACATCTATTATTTTTGCGTTCTGTTTTATGTTGACGTAGTGAAGAATAGTGCAGCTGTCCACGAAATGCTTTATTGCTATCTCATTAGGTTCTTTTATTGCGGTAAGATTGAATTTTCTGTTCCATTCGAGCAAAAGCTGACAGTAAGCCTTAAATTTCGCAAGCTGAATTTCATTCAGTTCAATATCAAATTTATTCATACCGTCAGTCAGTATTTTTTCAAAAGCTTCCATAATCTACCCCCTGTTTTTATGCTGTGCGAGCCATATAAGCAGAACAGATATATCAGCAGGACTTACTCCGCTTATTCTTGAAGCCTGCCCTATATTTTCAGGCTTTATCTTATTGAGCTTTTCCACTGCTTCAAGTCTTAATCCTGTAATTTCGCTGAAATTTATTTTAGGAAGCTTTTTCTCCTCAAGCTTTCTCATTTTTGCTATCTGCTCCGACTGCCTTTTTATATATCCGTCATACTTGACTTCAATTTCAACCTGCTCAAATATATTTGCCGACAAATCAGGTCTTGTTACATCTACAGGCTTTAAGCATTCGTAATTAAGCTGAGGTCTTTTCATTAAATCTATAAGTCTTATGCCTGTTGTGACGGGTGATGTTTCACGTGAAACAAGTATATTGTTCAACTCCTCCGTAGGAGAAATAACGGTATTTTTCAGACGTTTTATTTCTTCCTTTTTGAGTGCCTGTTTTTCGGTAAAGTCTGCCCAGCGTTTATCATTTATAAGTCCGACTTTTCTTCCAATGGGAGTAAGTCTTTCATCGGCGTTGTCCTGCCTGAGTACAAGACGGTACTCCGAGCGTGAAGTCATCATTCTGTAGGGGTCGTCCGCACCCTTTGTTATAAGGTCGTCTATGAGAGTTCCTATATAAGATGAAGCTCTGTCCAGTATCATAGGTTCTCTGCCCTGTATTTTCAATGCCGCATTAATTCCCGCTACAAGACCCTGTGCGGCGGCTTCCTCATAGCCTGAGCTTCCGTTGAACTGTCCTGCACCGTAAAGACCCGAAAATCCTTCAAATTCAAGCGTACTGTTCATCATTGTAGGGTCAACGCAGTCGTACTCTATAGCGTATGCAGGACGCATTACAACAACATCTTCAAGACCCTTTATTGAATGGTAAAAGTCAAGCTGAACATCTTCGGGAAGCGATGACGACATTCCCTGCAAATACATTTCTTCGGTATCAAGTCCGCACGGCTCAATAAAAAGCTGATGTCTGGGCTTATCCGAAAACCTTACAACCTTATCCTCTATGCTGGGACAGTATCGGGGGCCTATACCCTCAATAAGACCGCCATACAAGGGAGAGCGGTGTATATTGTCGAGTATTATTTTTTTGGTATTGTCATTTGTCCAGCTTATATGACACTTCACTTTATTTTTCGGAAGCTCTTTTGTATCGTAAGAAAACGGTGTGACGGGTTCATCTCCGAGCTGTTCTTCAAGCTCGGAAAAGTTTATGCTGCTTCTGAGAACTCTTGCAGGCGTACCTGTTTTGAAGCGTCTTAGTGAAAGACCAAGCTCTTTAAGCGACTGTCCCAAAAATGCGGCAGGAAAAATACCGTCAGGGCCGCTTTCGTAAGAAACATCACCCACATATACACGACCGCCCAAGAATGTTCCTGTAGCTATTATCACAGCCTTGCATTCATACTGAGCTTTCAGCCTTGTTTCGAGAAGCCACAGGTCATTCTGTTTTTTTATGCTTACGATTTCAGCCTGATGAACTTGCAGATTTCTTTGAAGCTCCATTTTATGCTTCATAATACTGCTGTACTTTCTTCTGTCTATCTGAGCACGCAGAGAATGTACAGCAGGACCCTTTCCTCTGTTCAGCATACGCATTTGCAGCATACTTTCATCAGCCGTTTTTCCCATTTCTCCGCCCAGTGCGTCTATCTCTCTTACAAGATGACCCTTCGCCGTACCGCCTATTGAGGGGTTACACGGACAGTTTCCCACAGCGTCCATATTTATTGTAAAGGCTGCCGTATTACAGCCCAGCCTTGCCGAAGCGAGAGCAGCCTCAATTCCTGCATGACCTGCACCTATTACGGCAACATCAAATTTTCCTGCTAAAAAACTCATACACAAGCCTCCTGATTAAAAGAATTATTTGCCTACGCAAAATCTTGAAAATACCTTATGAACCACAACCTCGCTTGCACGTTCTCCTGTTATTTCAAGTATGTTCTGCACTGCGTCCTCAATAGAAACTGTAACAGCGTCAAGCGTGAAGCCCGTATCAAGGGCAGCTATTGCATCATTTACGGCTTCAAGAGCTTTCACTGCACAGTCACGCTGTCTTTCATTTGCCAAAGTAGCAACAGAGGGGTCAAAGCCTGCAGTACCCGTAATTTTTTCTATGGTTCTTACAAGTGCTTCTATACCGTCGCCGTTTTTTGCTGAGATACTCACAACGTTCTCTATATGTGAGTTCAGATAATTTATATCAAGCCTGTTTTCGCCGTCCGTCTTGTTTACGACAGCCACGGCAGGGCAATCCTTTATAAGGCTTATCAGGCTTATATCCTCGCTGTCAAGCTCCTGAGTGGAGTCGAACACGGCAAGCACAAGACCGCTTGTTTTAAGCTTCTGTCTTGCTTTTTCAACTCCTATTTTCTCAACTATGTTATCTGTATCACGCAAGCCTGCTGTATCGGAAAGGTTAAGGGTTACATCACCGAGTACAACGGTTTCTTCTATAATATCTCTGGTAGTGCCGGGAATATCGGTAACGATTGATTTTTCGTATCCTGCAAGGCGGTTCATGAGGGTAGATTTTCCTACATTCGGCTTGCCTGCTATAATGGTATCTATGCCCTTTTTGATAATCATACCTGCATCGTAATTTTTAAGAAGTGCTTCAATCATATTCTTTATTCCTGACAAATCGCTGCGGAGGTTATCGCTGTTTACCTCGGGAATATCCTCTTCGGGATAGTCTGCCCACGCTGAGAGATGTGCGGCACAGTTTACAAGAACATCGTTTATTCTGAATATCTCCCTGCTTATCTGACCGTCCATACAGGCAAGAGCGGCTCTTGCTTCCGTCCTGCCCTTGGCTGATATAATATCCATAACGGCTTCCGCTTCGGATAAATCCATTTTGCCGTTAAGGAAAGCTCTCTGAGTAAATTCTCCTGCCTTTGCCGGTGAAGCACCGCTTTCTATTACGGCTCTTAATACCTGCTTTGTGATGTACATACCGCCGTGGCATGATATTTCCGTCACGTCCTCGCCCGTATAGCTGTGCGGCTTTCTGAAAACTGTTGCAACAGCGTCATCAAGTTTATTATTATCCTTATCGTAAACACTTCCGTAAGCGGCTGTATAGCCTTTCATTTCGGATAATTTTTTTCCGCTTACGGTTATGAATATTCTGTCTGCTATTTTCAGAGCGTCATCTCCTGATATTCGTATAACACTTATTCCGCCTGCTCCGTTTGGTGTAGATATTGCGGCTATGGTATCGCTGTTAAATCCCACAATAGCACTTCTCCTTTGGTTATGATAATTATGGTTTTAAGGGCTTACGCCCTTAAAACAGATTAATGTTTTTTCGTTTAAGGGTTTCACCCTTAAAAATCCTGACGAGGGCTCTGCCCTCGACCCGCAAGCCTTTGAAAAGGCTTGACCTAAACTTTATGGTTTATGTAAATCTGAGTTTTTATTAAAAAATAACCGTCCCGAATCGAAAAACAGGACGGTCACGCAATTCAATGTTTCACGTGAAACACTGTTAAACGTCAATATTATTTTTTGGTGTCAACTCTGCCGTACAAGGAGAACTTTTCGCCCTCGTTCTTAGGCTCTCTTTCTGCTTTCCTTGCTTCGGCGTTGTTATCCGTGTTGAATCTTCTTTTATTGTTATAGCTTTTCTTTCTGTCGTAGCTGTTGTTATAGTTCTTTCTTCCGCCTCTGCCGTTATAGCCGCCGCTTCTGTGATGGCTTCTCTTATATTCGGGATCGGGACCTATAACAACGTGTCTGTTTATTACTTCACCCTCAGACCATGATATTACACCATTTACTTTCTGAACAGCCGTATGTATAATTCTTCTCTCGTAAGGGTTCATAGGCTCAAGCGAAACGTTTCTTCCTGTTTTAAGAACCTTGAAAGCGAGCTTTCTTCCGAGTACCTCAAGGGTTTTTTCCCTTTTCTCTCTGTAATTGCCTGTATTTACGGTAACTCTGAAATAAGAATTTCCCGTATGGTTTGCAACAAGACCTGCGAGATACTGTAATGAATCGAGAGTTTCACCTCTTCTTCCTATAACCGCACCGACCTGCTCACCTGAAAGTCTTATCTCTGCGGAATTTTCCTCTTCCGTCATTTCAACTATAATCTCGTCAAGCCCCATAGCCTCAAGAACTCTTTCAACATAAGCCTTAGCCTCCTTTGCAGGCTTATAGTCTGAGGAAGCATTGTTTTCCGTCTGTACATCAGCGGCAGTATTTTCCTTGATTTCAGCTTTTACGGCTTCTGCTGAGGTATCGGGTTCACTGAAGGATTTTTCAACTATTCTGTCAATATCGGTATCCTTGACAGGAGCTTTACCTTTATCTGCGTTTTGTTCTTCCGTAAAGCTTTCCTTAATATCCTCATCAATATTTATAAAAGCTTTTACCTTTGCGGGACTTCCTCCAAAAAGACCGAACCTTTTCTTTTCCGCCTTTTTGATAATTTCAAATTCAACTCCGTTGTCGTTCTGAACCCCAAGCTGCTTGAGTGCGTCATTTTTAGCCAGCTCTTCTGTTTCGCCTATGCCAATGGCCTCTCTTATCATTGTGCTTTCCACCTCAAAATTATTTTTTCTTCTTATTCTTCTTGTTATTTTCCTGTTTGTTAACGGATTTTCCGTTATTTGTCTTATTAAGCTCTGTTATATTTCTTTTTTTAGGGTTATAGGAGTAAGGAACGTTTTTCTCCTGTATTCTGAGAAGCTCAACTCTCTGAGCCTCCTGTTTTGCCGTCATATGATTCAGGCTGTAGAAATTCTGCAAAATCAAAGTCTGTATAAAGCTTGTCAGCGTTGACATAATCCAGTACATACCAACTGCTGCGGGAACAGAAAATGCTATATAGGCACTGAAAAGCGGTGTAAACAACAGCATACCAATCATACAGCCCTGCTGCTGCTTCAGAGTTCCCTGAATTTTCATTGTTATAAGCTGAGCAGCAAGCGAGGTTACGAGACACAGTATAGGGATAAGCCACAATGCCGACAAACCGTCGCTGGGCTTTCCGAGCAAATCAAGACCGAGAAAATCGAAGCTTTTTGCGTAAGCCACTATGTTTGTTACGTCAGCGGAGGAGAAAAAGTCGTTGAGGAAAAGACCGCCGTCCGGCATACGTGCTATACTTACAATTTCGAGCTGACCGTAAACAGTTGTAAACTGATTTCCGATACCCGGCATAACCGTGAGGTGGTTAAGTGCGTTTGTAACCACTTCCTTATTCATATGGAGGGTATTTGTAAGAGGACTTGCAACAGCATAATACACGCCCATGAGTATCAGCAAAGGAATGAACATTGAGCTGCAGCCCATAGACTGCATACCGCCCTCTTTATCGTAGAGCTTCTGTATTTCCTCATTCATTTTCTTTGTATCGTTTGCATACTTCTGTCTTAATTCCTGCTGCTTCTTTGAAAGTCTGGCACTTTTTGCCATAGACTTCTGCTGACGTATCGACAGCGGAAACAGTACAATCTTTACTACTATTGTAAACAGGATAATAGCTATGCCGTAGCTTTTAAATATGCTGTAGAAAAACCACAGTACATAGCCGAAAATACTTCCTATAGTACCGAATATAATTCCGAAAAAGTCCAACTATCTCTCGCTTCCTCTCTTTTTGGGATAAAATCAGCTTACTTTCTTTTTTTCTTCTGAGGAACAGGGTCATAACCGCCCTTGGAAAAGGGATTACACCTTAAAATTCTCCACAACGTCATAAAACCGCCTTTAAAAGCTCCAAATCTCTCTATGGCCTCAAGCCCGTACTGTGAGCAGGTAGGAGTGAATTTACAGCTTGGCGGTGTGTTTGGTGAAATATTCTTTCTGTAAAATCTTATCAGCCAAAGAAGCGGATATTTCATATAAGAACCCCCGCTTTTTTCAGCTGCTTTTCCATACAACGCAGAACCTCCGTGCTTTTCACAAAGGGCGTTCTTCCTCTGGCTACAAAAACGATGTCATAACGGTTGTCGATTCTGGGATAAAGCTCCCTGAGAGCAGCCATAATAACCCTCCTCGCACGGTTTCGCTTTACTGCCTTTCCGATTTTCTTTCCTGCAGTAATTCCGATTTTCGCAACGCCGTATCTGCGTTTAAAAACATAGGTAACGACAACAGGGGACACATACGCCTTACCCCTGTTATATACTCTGTAAAACTCTTTGTTCTTTTTCAACGTAGGAATTTTCATAAAGACATCTACCCTGTTTCAAATGCATAAAAACGGAATTAACCACAAAAACAAAGACCACTTAAATTAAGTGGTCTTAATTTTTAGTAAGACAACCTTTTTCTACCCTTTGCTCTTCTGCGAGCAAGTACTTTTCGTCCATTACTGTCAGACATTCTCTTTCTGAAGCCATGCTCCTTTTTTCTGTGAAGCTTTTTGGGCTGATATGTTCTAAGCATCAAAAATCCTCCTTTCGGACATTAACCTTGCAATTTAGCATTATATCCTAATTTATAAAATCAGTCAATAATATTTTTTCAATTTTTTAAATTCCCTCTCAAAATCTAAAAACCTTTTAATATTTGTCATATACAGTAGTTATATTTGTACAAAAGTAAAAAAACAATCACAGCCTTAAACCTGAAAACCATAAAGTTTAGGTCAAGCCTTTTCAAAGGCTTGCGGGTCGAGGGCAGAGCCCTCGCGGGTCAAGGGCAGAGCCCTTGTCAGGATTTTTAAGGGTGAAACCCTTAAAAAAGAAAAAATTTATATTTTCCTACATCTGATGTACAATACCTTATCATATTTTTTGATTATATTTTAGAATTTTATAAAAAAATCAAAAAATATTTGAAATAGAGGCAATAATGTGATAGAATGAATCAGATATTAGGTAATAATAAATAAAATGCAAAGAGGTGGATTTTTTGGATACGTTTAATGAGGTTTGGGACGTTATTTGCGACTATCTTAAAAGCAAGAATGAAGACGGCAAAAAAGCAATATCAGATGTAGCATACAATGCATGGATAAAAACGATTGAACCAGTAGGTCTTGATTTTGAAAAGAGTTATATAGTGCTGAGCGTACCCAATAAGCTTAACAAAACAGTAATCGAGAACAGCTACATAGAAATACTCAAGATTGCCTCTGAGGAAGTTTTCGGAAAGAAATTTGACTTTCTGATAGAAGTTGCAGGCGATGATACGACAAAGGAAACACTGCAAAAAATCAGCAGGACTCCCGAAGAAGATACTGACAACAGTTACGGCGACGAATATACCTTTGAAAATTTCGTTGTCGGAAAATCCAACGACCTTGCCTATAAGGCCTGTGTCGCAGTAGCTAAGGACCCGGCAGGACTTGAGGTTCAGAACCCCCTGTTTATATACGGAAACTCGGGACTCGGAAAAACCCATCTCCTTTACGCAATAAAAAACGTAATAAACAAAAACTATCCCTCAAAGAAAATAATCTACGTAAAGGGCGAGGACTTCACAAACGAGCTTATAGACTCTCTCAGTAAGAAAACTGCCGACAAGTTCCGAGACAAGTACCGCACCGTAGATGTACTTCTTGTGGACGATATTCAGTTCATCGCAGGAAAAGAGGCAACTCAGGAGGAATTTTTCCATACCTTCAATACTCTCTATGAAGCAAAAAAACAGATAGTATTTACATCAGATGTTCCTCCCAGAGAAATGAAAACCCTTGAGGACAGACTTAAATCCCGTTTTGAATGGGGACTCCTTGCCGATATTCAGCCGCCCGACATCGAAACCAGAATCACAATCATAAACAAGAAGGCTGAACAGCTCAATATCGAGATTCCTTACAATATAAGCGAGCTTATAGCCTCAAAAATAAAAACAAATATACGTAAGCTTGAGGGTGCCGTAAAGAAGCTCCATGCAAAAAATCTTCTCAACAACGAGAAAATAAGCGTAAAAATGGCTCACGAGGTAATCGCAGAGCTTCAGAGCGAAGATGTTGCCGTAGAAATAACTCTCGATACCATAGTGGAGGAGGTTGCAAGAACCTTCAACGTAACGCCCGAGGAAATAAAATCCTCCAACAGACGTGCCAACCTCTCAAAAGCAAGACAGATTGCCATATATCTCGTAAAGGATATAACCAATATGTCAATGGAGCAGATAGGAAACGAATTTAACGGCAGACATCACTCCACAATAGTATATACCTGTCAGCAGGTTGAGAAAAATATGGAATTTGACCCCAAGGTCAAGGAAATGATAAGGGATATAAAAAAGAATCTTCAAAATAACAGATGATGATTTTTTCCCTGAAAACTTTTTAAGAGTTTTAGAGTCTTTTCAACATAAAAAGTTGAAAGCCCCGTTTTTGTCAATTGTGTGTCAAAAAGATTCTTAACAGTTTTATCAACATTTGACATTAAGATTCCCACATTATTATCAATGAGTCTTTCAGAGGAAAAAGTTATTAATTTTCCTCCACATTAACCCCACACTCAGGAATCAATAACTTTTCCCCTTTTCATCGGAACAAATTGCCTGTACTGACAAATTAACACACCCTACTATTACTACTAAAATAATGTAATCTATACTACACTATATAAAGGACAGATCAAAATGAAATTCTCCTGCCAACAAAAAGACCTTGCTGCAGCAGTTACAAATGTACAGAGAGCAGTTTCAACAAAAACGAATCTCCCTGCACTTGAGGGTATACTTATAAAAGCTGACGATATGGGAATAACCCTTTGCGGATATGACCTGGAAATAGGAATAAAAACCTTCATAAAATGCAGCGTACAGGAAAAAGGCTCTGTAACAGCAGGTGCAAAGCTTCTCGGTGATATTGTAAGAAAGCTTCCCGGCAATACAGTAAACGTAAGCACTGACGAAAAAGATATAATATATATAAACAGCGGCTTTGCAGATTATCAGATAGTTGGTATTTCCTCGGAGGAATATCCTGAGCTTCCCGTTATAGAAGAAACGGAAAGCTTTTCCGTTCAGAGCGGAATACTGAAAAATATGATAAAACAGACTATATTTGCTGTTTCCGACGATATGACAAAGCCTGTGTATACAGGCTCTCTGTTCGACATAAACAACAACTTATTCAAGATAGTTTCCATAGACGGTTTCAGAGTTGCCATAAGACAGGAAGCCGTTTCGTGCGGTATAAGCAGTAAATTTATAATTCCCGGAAAGACTCTTGGTGAAATACTCAAGCTTGTAAGCGATGAGGAAAAAGAAGCTTTTATTACTTTGGGAAAGCGTCACGCTGTTTTTAAAATAGAAAATTATTCGATTATAACAAGACTCATTGAGGGAAATTTCCTCGATTACAATTCCGCTGTTATGCCTGGGGCTAAAACCGAACTCAGAGTTAATACAAGAAGCCTTATATCTGCGGTAGAAAGAATGTCGCTGCTTAATTCAGACAAAATTCAAAGCCCTATAAGGTGTATGGTATATGATACACAGGTAAAGCTTTCCTGCTCTACAAGCATGGGAAAGGCAAACGACTCAATAGAAGCTGAAATAAGCGGTGAGAATGTAGAGATAGGTCTTAACAACAAATACCTGCTTGATGCACTCAAAAATTCCGAAACGGACGAGGTTAAAATCCAGCTCAACGGTTCACTTTCGCCTATAAAGATAATGCCTGTTGAGGGAGATTCTTTCCTGTTTCTTGTAGTTCCTATGAGGTTCAGATAATGAGAAGAACAGAGAAAATTTTTATAGAAACCGAATTTATAAAGCTTGACAATCTTCTGAAGCTTGCAGGAGCTTTTCAGACGGGCGGTCAGGCAAAGCTTATGGTACAGAGCGGTGCGGTAAAGCTCAACGGTGAAGTCTGCACCATGCGTAACAGAAAAATAAGAAACGGCGATGTTGTGGAAACAGATGATGTTGTTATAGAGGTATATGACAAGTGATTATAAACCGTCTGGAATACTGTAATTTCAGAAATCTGAAAAGCAAATGCATACACCCCTGCGGCGGTATGAATATTATAACGGGCGACAACGGTCAGGGTAAGACAAATCTGCTTGAATGTATATGGATGTTCAACGGAGTAAAATCGTTTCGAGGCTCAAAGGACAGGGAGCTTGTGGCTTTCGGCGAGAGTTCTGCATGGGCTGAGCTTGGCTTTTTCGCAGAGGACAGGGAACAGTATGCAAGGCTTGAATTCAAAAACGGTAAAAGAGAAGCTTTTCTTAATGAAATAAAAAAGCCTGCTCCCTCTCATCTTATGGGTAAGCTTACATCGGTTATATTTTCGCCTGTTCACCTTTCGCTTGTAAAGGACGGTCCCGGTGTAAGACGGAAATTTACGGACAGTGCCATTTGTCAGGTAAAGCCTAAATATTCGGTTTATCTTGCAAGATACAACAGGATTTTAAATCAGAGAAATGCACTGCTCAAGGAGCTTTCAGCATATTCAGACCCGTATACTGCCATTGAGGTATGGAACAGGGAGCTTGCAGAAAACGGTGCTGTCATAATAAGCGAAAGAATAAAGTATCTTGCAAGGCTGTCGGATACCGCGTGCGAATACCACAGCGGCATATCGGACAATAAGGAAAAGCTGGAAATAATTTATAAGAAAAAGTATACATCGGAAACAACCGTTTCAGAAATATCGCATGAGCTTTCGGAACAGCTTAATCAGTCGCTCAAAGAGGACTTGCAGCTTAAATATACTACAAAAGGTCCTCACAGAGATGACATGGATATATATATAAACGGAAAAAGTGCGAGACAGTATGCTTCTCAGGGACAGCAGCGTTCTGCGGTTCTTTCCATGAAGCTTGCCGAGGCGACATTAGCCGACCAGATAACAGGCACAAGACCTGTTATACTTCTTGATGACGTTATGAGTGAGCTTGACAATGTAAGAAAGAGCTTTCTGCTCAACGAGCTGAAGGAAAAGCAGGTTTTTATAACCTGCTGTGATGAAGCGTCCGTATCGGCTCTTGCGAGGGGCAAGGTATTTACCGTAAAGAGCGGAGATGTTTCGGAGAAATGATGAACAGGAGAATTTTCATTTATGTATCTGCATCTTGGCAACAACATAATAGTTAAGGACAAGGATATAATCGGAATATTTGATATAGACAATACCACTGTATCGAAGCACACGAGAAAGTATCTTTCGCAGAGAACAAGGAACGGTGAAATAATAAATGTTTCGTCTGAGCTGCCCAAGTCATTTGTAGTGTGTCGTACAGCTCAAGGAACAAGGGTATATATAAGCCAGCTTTCCCCAAAAACCCTTATGAACCGCCACGGAGTAGTTTAAGGGCTGCCGATGGGTAGTTTAAGGGCTGCCGCCCTTAAAAATCCTGCCGAGGGCTCTGCCCTCGACCCGCAAGCCTTTAAAAAGGCTTGACCTAAACCTCGTGGTCTTTGTTACGGAAGTATGATTGTTTATTATTGATTTTATATATAAAGAGGAATGATAAGCTATGAAAAGAACAAGATGTCCCTATTGCGGAAAAAGACTGAACTATTTTCAGGCATTTGCCGAAAGAAAACAGGGAGAGTATAAGTGCAAACGCTGCGGAAGAAGCTCTACCGTATACTTTTCCAGAACCTACAAGTTTCTTGTCGGAGTAGTTGTTCTGCTTGCTATAGTTATGGTAATAATTTTTACCACTCCTGTGTTTATAAAAAATTTGTGGGGTATGCTCTGGACTGCGGTTCCGTTTCTGATTTTGTATCTTGTAACGCCTTTCTTTCTCAGACTTGTTCCGATTAAGAAAAGAAAAACCATAGATTATGAAAGAATTGAGGAGTCTTCACACAAACACGGCGGTATAGGCTCAGATGATGACATAATCAGTAATGCTCATACAAAGACTGTTCCGAATTTGGGTGTATCTTCCGAAACGTCGGACGATTTTCTTGATATATCAGAACTGAATTTATAAATAATACGGAAGTGATTGAGAGTGAAGCTTTTGAAGCTGCCTGTATGTCCTCACTGTAATGCGGTTTACAGATACAATGAGGTCAGCAATATGTGCAGGTACAGGAATATTGAATGCAGGCACTGCAAAAAGGTATTTACCGTGTATAAGAGAAAAGGCAGAGTGATATTTTTTACTGTTGATATATCTGTTCTTATTGTGCTGAATATACTTCTTGCACATTTCTGCGGTTTTACGCTGACTGGACTTCTTATTTTTACACCTGTATTTTTCGGCTTGTCGCTTCTGCTTCTGCCGTTTACTGTAAGGTTCGGAGTTTACAACAGAAACAGGGAAAAAAATAAAAAGAAAAACAAGACTTAGGGATATGGTGCTTCCCGAAATTTTGCAGGAGATTATGAAATATACGAAAACGGAGGGCTTGGAAATTGGATAATCCTGATATAACGAAGGTTGAAAATGAATACGGTGCCAACGAAATTCAGGTTTTGGAGGGACTGGAGGCAGTAAGAAAAAGACCCGGTATGTATATAGGCTCTACAGGCCCGTCGGGACTTCATCACCTTGTTTACGAGATAGTAGACAACTCCATAGACGAGGCTCTGGCAGGCTACTGTACTAAAATTGAGGTTGAAATACTGCCGGATGATATAATAAAAGTAAGGGATAACGGAAGAGGAATACCTGTAGGAATAAATGAAAAAATGGGTATCCCGGCAGTTACCGTAGTATTTACCGTTCTGCATGCAGGCGGAAAATTCGGCGGAGGCGGATATAAGGTATCGGGCGGTCTGCACGGAGTAGGTGCTTCTGTAGTAAACGCACTTTCCGAGTGGCTCGAGGTTACCGTATGCGACGGCAAAAGCGTATACAGGCAGAGATACGAAAGAGGAAATACGGTAACGGAGCTTGAGCTGATAGGCGAAGGCTCAAGCAAGGGTACAGAGGTAATATTCAAGGCAGACCCTGAAATATTTACGGAAACAACAAAGTATGAGTTTGAAATACTTGAAAGACGGCTGAGAGAACAGGCTTTTCTTAATGCAGGTCTGCACATAGAGCTTAGAGATTTGCGTGACGAGGACTCTGTTGTGAGCAAGAGCTTCAGGTATGACGGCGGAATAAAAAGCTTTGTTGAATATATACACAAGAAAAGAGAGCTTGACGTTGTTCACCCTGATATAATATATTTCAGCACAACAGCTCCCGATGACAGTGCATCGGCTGAGGTTGCGATGCAGTACAACGAAAGCTATAACGAAATAGTCCGTTCGTTTGCAAACAATATACGAACCGTAGACGGCGGTACGGCTGAGGACGGCTTTAAGCGTGGTCTTACAAGGGTAATGAACGACTATGCAAGAAAATTTGGTATTCTCAAGGACAGCGACAAGAACCTCACAGGTGAGGATTTAAGAGAAGGTCTTACCGTTGTAATAAGCGTAAAGCTTAAAGAGGCTCAGTTTGAGGGTCAGACAAAGACAAAGCTCGGAAATACCGAAATGAGAACTATGGTAGAGAAAATGACGGGCGAAAAGCTGAGAACTTACCTTGAAGAAAATCCCTCTGCCGCAAAGCTTATTTTTGAAAAAGCTCTCGCCGCTTCAAGGGCAAGAGAGGCTGCAAGAAAGGCAAAGGAGCTTGTAAGAAGAAAGTCAGCTATGGAAAATGCTTCTCTCCCGGGCAAGCTTGCAGACTGTCAGTCCAGAAACTCCGAAGAAACAGAAATATACATCGTAGAGGGAGATTCCGCAGGCGGCTCTGCAAAGGGCGGACGTGACAGACGTTTTCAGGCTATACTTCCTCTTTGGGGAAAAATGCTCAACGTTGAAAAAGCACGTCTTGACAGAGTTTACGGAAATGACAAGCTTATGCCTGTTATAACCGCTCTCGGAACAGGTATCGGTGAGGATTTCGATATTACAAAGCTGAGATACGGCAAGGTAATAATTATGGCTGATGCCGATGTTGACGGCTCACACATAAGAACCCTTTTGCTTACGTTCTTTTTCAGGTTTATGCGTCCTCTTGTAGAGCAGGGTCATATATATATAGCACAGCCGCCTCTTTACAGAATTACCAAAAACAAGGAGCACAGATACGCTTATACCGACCTTGAAAGAGATAAAATCCTCAGTCAGATAGAAGGAAAAAGCGATATTCAGAGATATAAGGGTCTTGGTGAGATGGACTCGGAACAGCTTTGGGAAACCACTATGAACCCCGAAACAAGAGTTATGCTCAGAGTGGAGCTTTCGGACGCAGAAGCAGCTGACGAAATATTTACCATTCTTATGGGTGACAAGGTAGAGCCAAGACGTGAATTTATAGAACAAAATGCTAAGTATGTTCAGAATCTGGACATTTAACGTATTTTGTGTATTTAACAGGTGATTTTATTGGAAAATAATAATGAGCATATAGATAATATACTCCATGAGGTTCATAATTCGGAAGAAATAAACAAGTTCCGAACCAAAGGAATTTTAGTCTATGAAAACGAATTTACCCTTACTAACTCAGAAGCTTATGACGGTCTTAAAAATTCGGGTATGATAAAAACTACAGGTGTACGCTCTGTTGTATACACCGTGCTTTTATTGATTGCTATGGCAGGTTTCATATTTTCCTACACCGTAAAAGGAAACTTCAACGATATTGTATTTACAATTATTTCTGCCGCTGTTCTTGCTATGGTATGGATGATTCCCCACTTTTCTCTTAAAAAGCTCGCAAAAGCAAATGCCAACGGTAATTTAATCAGATTCCGTCTTTATGAGGACTGTCTGCATATTCTCTGCAACGACAACAGCTGGCTTATACAACTGGATAATTCCAATAAAATGCGTGTTTCAAAAAATGTCATAATAATAAAAAGACTGAAAGACAGTCAGTTGTTTGTAATTCCGCTGAGAGCTGTCAGCGAAAGAAACAAGGACAGGGTTTTAAGCATACTCAAAAAAGGTATGATGGAATTATAAATTATTTATTTTGTTTAATAAAATCATGATTTAAGGTGAGTTTATTTGAAAAAAAGCAGAACTTCCATTACAGTAAGATACGGCGAAACTGATATGATGGGAATAGTACATCACTCAGTATACGCACTTTACTATGAGCAGGCAAGAGTTGATTTTATAAGGCTTTTCGGCGTGACATATAAGGAGCTTGAAGAAAAGGGGCTTATGCTTCCTCTTATCTGCCTTGAATGCAGATATAAAAAGGCTCTTTACTTTTCCGATGAAATTACAGTCGAAGCCTTTGTAGAAGAAATAAAACCATCGAGAATAAGGTTCGGCTACAATATCTGTAACTCCGAAAACGAACTTGTAAATACAGGCTTTACAGAACATGGCTTTGTCAGCAGTACGACTTTCAAGCCAATCAATGCTAAAAAGCTTTTCCCCGATATATACCGAAGTCTGAGCGAAAGCTTAGCCGAATAACACCCCCCAAAAAAACATATTCAACATAGACCATAAAGTTTAGGTCAAGCCTTTTCAAAGGCTTGCGGGTCGAGGGCAGAGCCCTCGTCAGGATTTTTAAGGGCGAAGCCCTTAAACTACAACAAAGAAGGTGCGAAATCTGTGGATAACGAAAATAAAAACAACAGAATAATAGATGTTGATTTGAGAAAAGAAATGAAAAAATCTTTCCTTGAATACTCAATGTCTGTTATAGTTTCGAGAGCTTTGCCTGATGTGCGTGACGGTCTTAAGCCTGTTCATAGAAGAATACTTTATACTATGCACGAGAAAAATCTCGGCCCTGAAAAACCGTACAGAAAATGTGCCGATACAGTAGGTGCAGTGCTGGGAAGCTATCACCCCCACGGCGATGCCTCCGTGTATGACGCTCTTGTAAGACTGGCTCAGGACTTCTCTATGAGATACCCCCTCGTCGACGGTCACGGAAACTTCGGCTCTGTGGACGGCGATCCACCTGCTGCATACAGATATACAGAATCCAAAATGAGCAAAATATCTGTCGAAATGCTCACCGACATAGATAAGGAAACTGTAGACTTTGCACCTAATTTCGATGACAGACTGAAAGAACCTACAGTTCTTCCCTCACGTTTCCCTAACCTTCTTGTAAACGGTTCAAGCGGTATCGCTGTAGGTATGGCTACAAATATTCCGCCTCACAATATGGGAGAGGTCATTGACGCTATGTGCTGCCTGATTGATAACCCCGATGCCGGGCTTTCCGAGCTTATGGAATATATAAAAGGTCCTGACTTTCCCACAAGTGCTTTGATTATGGGACGCTCCGGTATAAAAGCCGCTTACGGTACGGGAAGAGGAAAAATTATCGTAAGAGCAAAAGCCGAAATAGTCGAGGGCAAAAACGGACGCTATAAAATCATCGTTACGGAGCTTCCGTATCAGGTAAACAAGGCAAGACTGGTTGAAAGTATCGCTGACCTGTGCAAGGATAAAAAAATAGACGGCGTTACCAACATTGAAGACCACTCAGACAGAAACGGTATGCATATAGAAATAGATGTAAGACGTGACGCTTCACCTCAGATTATACTCAACAAGCTTTATACCCTGTCACAAATGCAGGTTACCTTCGGCGTTATTATGCTTGCCATAGTAAACGGCGAGCCTAAAATCCTTACCTTAAAGCAGATTTTACAGCACTATATAGATTTTCAGGTAGACGTTATAAGACGCAGAACAATATACGACCTCAGAAAAGCTCAGGAAAGAGAACATATACTCGAAGGTCTGAAAACAGCTATCGACTTTATAGACGAGGTTATCGCTATAATAAGAGGCTCTAAGGATAAATCTTCAGCGAGAAGAAAGCTCTCTGAAAGATTTGGTCTTGACGATATTCAGACTCAGGCTATCGTACAGATGCAGCTCGGTCAGCTTACGGGTCTTGAAAGAAGTAAAATCGAAAATGAACTCAGTCAGATTATAGAAAAAATAAAGGAATACAACGACATTATATCAAACTATGAGCGTCAGTTGAGCATAGTCAAGACTGAGGCTATGGAAATAAGAAGAAAATTCGCAGACCCCAGAAGAACCGAAATTATGTCAGTAAGCGGTGAAGTGGATATTGAGGACTTAATTCCAAACGAGGAATGTGTTATTACTATGACAAGATTCGGATATGTAAAAAGACTTTCCGTTGATACATACCGCACACAGAAAAGAGGCGGTAAGGGTATTTCAGGTATGAGCAGACGTGAGGAAGATGTCGCTTCCGATATGTTCATAGTAAACAGCCACGATTATGTACTGTTCTTTACCAACTTCGGAAGAGTTTACAGAAAAAAATGCTACGAAATTCCAGAGGCAGGCAGAACAGCAAAGGGTACTAACATAGCAAATATACTTCCTCTTTCTCCCGATGAAAAAGTAACCTCAATAATAAAAGTACCCGAATTTGATGACGAAAAATACCTTGTTATGGTAACAAGACTCGGTCTTGTTAAAAGAATAAAGCTGAATGCCTATAATACAAACCGAAAGGGCGGACTTATTGCCCTTGAACTCAACGAGGGTGACGAGCTTGCATGGGTAAAAATGACAGACGGAAACAGTCAGGTTGTAGTCGCTACAAGACAGGGAAAGGCAATACGCTTTGATGAAAATGACGTAAGACCTACAGGCAGAGGCTCAAGAGGTGTCAAAGCTATTGAACTTCTCAAAGGTGATTTTGTAGTGGGTATGGCGGTTGCAGATGAAGAAAGCGTTCTGCTTACGGTTTCCGAAACAGGCTTCGGCAGACTTTCAAATGTAAGTGATTACCGCATACAGTCAAGAGGCGGTAAGGGTATTATAAATTACCATACCTCAAAATACGGTGCTGTTGCAGGCATAAGCACCGTATCTCCCGAGAATGACGATGTAATTATGATTTCCTCCGATGGTGTTATAATACGTATAAAAGCCGATTCCATAAGAGTATGTGCAAGACCCAGCAAGGGCGTTACGGTTATGAAAGTCGGCGGTGAGGACAGGGTAGTTACATTTGCTGTTGCACCTCATGACGATGACGGCAGTATATCGGAAATTGAAGATACTTCCGATAATGACGGTGATGATGTCGGTGAAGAGATTTCCGAAGAAGAATAAAAGCTTTCTGCTTTATCATATGTTTGGGCGGTGATGTGTATATGAAGCGTAAGGACTATATAAGCTGGGACGAATATTTTATGGGTGTTGCACTTCTTGCAGCACAGAGAAGCAAAGATCCCAATACTCAGGTAGGTGCGTGTATAGTAAGCGGCGATGAAAGCAGCTACGGCAAAAATGTTATAATATCAACAGGCTATAACGGCTTTCCTCTCGGCTGTTCGGACGATGTTTTCCCGTGGGAGCGTGAGGGCGGCGAGCCTAACAGCACAAAGTATCCTTTTGTAGTCCACGCCGAGCTTAACGCAATACTAAATGCTCACGGAAAATCTCTGATAGGCACTAAAATATATGTTGCACTCTTTCCGTGCAACGAGTGTGCAAAGGCGATAATACAATCGGGAATAAGGGAGGTTATATATCTTTCCGACAAATATTCCGATACC
This sequence comes from uncultured Eubacteriales bacterium, assembly GCA_900316615.1. Taxonomy (GTDB): domain Bacteria; phylum Bacillota; class Clostridia; order Oscillospirales; family Acutalibacteraceae; genus CAG-964. The sequence goes on from ONDU01000002.1 coordinate 27,649, forward strand.
GACAGCACTAAGGCTTCAAAAAGAATGCTTGAGTCAGCCGGTGTAAGTCTTACACGCTTTCTGCCCGATAAGGACAGTATTACCCTTAACTTCAAATAAAAGATTTATATGTGCGGTTTGATTTAATCTTTGTTTCAAATGAAATCAATCCGCACAATTATTATTTTGCAGCAAAATTAACAATAAATTATATATTTATTGTTAATTTTGATTTAAAATAACTTTTTTTATTGTTTTAAAAAAAAATGTTTGACAAATCATATTGTTTGATGTATACTGTTTAAGTCAGATATTCAATATGTAATTTCGAGGTGTAACTCAGTTTGGTAGAGTGCTACGTTAGGGACGTAGATGCCGCAGGTTCAAGTCCTGTCACCTCGACCATCAGTCGAAAGCTGTCGATTAAAGTCGGCAGCTTTTTATTTTTACGTAACAATAGTTTTTATTAAAAATATATTGATTAAAACGAAATTCAAATGTATAATGTTTAGGTGTTTATGGATATTATGTATTTTTGAAATATCGGAGGAGTGGTATATTGCTTTTTTCAGGTACAACATTTTTATTCCTGTTTCTTCCTTTTGTGATAACAGTATATTATACTTTGCTCATAAACAACAGAAAGCTTCAAAATATATTTTTATGTTTTGTAAGCTTTGTTTTCTATGCATGGGGAGAACCTGCTTTTGTGTTTGTTATGCTGTTTTCGATTACTTTAAACTATTTGTTCGGCTTGTATATAGGAAAAAGAAAAAAAGACAATAATAATTCAGGCTGTAAAACAGTTCTGATATTATCGGTCATATTTAATCTCATTATATTATTTGTGTTCAAATACCTGACATTCACAATATCCAGCATAAATCAGTTCTTCGGACTTTCCCTTAACGTACCTTCAATAGCTTTGCCCATAGGCATATCATTTTTTACTTTTCAGGCTATGTCATATGTCATTGACGTATATAGAGGAGAGACTTATCAGAAAAATATACTGAATGTCGGTTTATATATATCATTCTTTCCTCAGCTTATTGCAGGTCCTATTGTACGATACGAAACAGTTGCAAACCAGATAGAATATCGAAAGGAAACATTCAGCAATTTTTCAAGCGGTATATACAGATTTATTCTCGGACTCGGAAAGAAAGTATTGATTGCAAATACTATGGCAGTAGTCGCTGACACCTTTTTTGACGGTAATATAAGTAATATTTCGTGTTTGTCTGCATGGGTGGGTGCTGTTGCATATACGTTTCAGATATTTTTCGATTTTAGCGGATACAGCGATATGGCTATCGGATTAGGAAGAATGTTTGGTTTTAATTTTCTGGAAAATTTCAGATACCCTTATATTTCAACCTCGATTACCGAATTCTGGCGTAGATGGCATATTTCACTCGGAACGTGGTTTCGTGATTATTTATACTTTCCGCTAGGCGGAAGCCGTGTGGAAAAGAAATCAAGGCTTGTATTTAATCTGTTTGTAGTTTGGCTTATGACAGGAATCTGGCACGGAGCAAACTGGACGTTTATAGTATGGGGTCTTATGTATTTTGTCCTGCTTGTAATAGAAAAGCAGACAGGAATACATAAGTCAGAAAAATTCAAGCCTGTCAGATATATTTATACCATTTTCTTTGTGATAATCGGCTGGGTTATTTTCAGAGCGTCATCTATCGAAAATGCTGTTGAATATATCGGAGCTATGTTCGGATTCTCTGGAATATTGTCTGATAACAGTGCGTTGTTTTATCTAAAGGAAAATGTATTCGGATTTGTGCTTGCTTTGCTGGCATCGACACCTGTTTTCAGAAAATTATATGAAAAATATCTGTCCGAAAGCAAGAGCGGACAAGTATTGGTTGCCGTATCTCTGATAATTATATTTTTATTAAGTATTATATATATTGTAAAGGGAACTTATAATCCGTTCATATATTTTAATTTCTAAGGAGGTGCAGTTATTTGAAATTCGATTTTGATGTAAAAAAAACAGTTGCAGTTATTTTTACAGCCTTTATATCCGTATGCGGAATCCTGACTCTGTTTCTGTCACCCAGACAGATTTTCGGAGGTCTTGTGAGAGGTTATATAAATACTCCCGAAGAAAGCAGTGTTTTTCAGAAGCTCGGAAATTCGGTAAAAACATTTGACGGGAGAGTAAGCGAGTATTTTGTACTTCACGATTTGTCAATCCACTCATACGGAGGTATTCAGAGAGTACTGAATAAATCTCTGATAAACGATGTAGATAAAAGCTACGAGGTTGTGAAATTAAAAAACGGATATCTTACATTCAGACAAAACGATGACGTAGATGTAAGTGCTTTAAAAAATTACATTATTGATTTCAAAAAAGTATGTGACTCGGCAGGAAGCAAATTGTTGTTTGTAAATAATCTTAGCAAGGATACAACAAATGAAAAACTTATTCCTGATTTTTACCCGTATGTCTATACCTCAAACTTTAAACAGGCAAAATCGGATTTAAAAAATAACGGTGTTACAGTTCTGGATCTTGAAGATGTGGTAAATGAGCAGAATATAGACAAGTTTTCATTGTTTTTTAAAACTGACCATCACTGGACACCCAAAACAGGATTATGGGTAAGCCGTAATATTGTAAAGGAAATAAACAGCTCTTTCGGCTGGAAGCTCGATACAAAGCTTCTTGAAGAACAGAATTATGTAACTGACAGCTATCCTTCTTCTTTTTTGGGAACTCAGGGCAGACGTGTCGGAGTGTTATATGCGGGGGCAGATGATTTTGATATTGTCAGACCTCGCTTTGATACGGACTTTACGGTTGAAATAGCAGAAAATAATTCAAAGGTAAGAGGCGATTTCTGCAAAACTATGATTTATGAAGAGTGTATTACTCCAGATAATCTTCTCAACAGAGATGAAACAGCGTATGATGCCTATATGGGAGGAAATCATTCTTTAGTAAGAATAACAAACCATAGCATAAAAAATGGTAAAAAGGCACTGTTTATTCTTAATTCTTACGGTTGTGTCGTATATCCCTACCTTGCTGTTGAATTTCAGCATATAGATTGTATTGATATACGCGGATATACTGATTCTGTGGAAGATTTTATCAGAAAAAATTCTCCTGATGTTGTTATTTATGCTATAGGCGGACATCAGTAATTCTTTGTTTTGTAAATTTATTATAAAGCTATATTTCCTTGATATGCTTTATAATTAAAATATAAAAATATTTTTCAGGGGGGAAAAATAAAAATGAATGAAAAGAGAAATTCTTTTTCAAGCTCATTGGGATTTGTCCTTGCGGCTGCGGGAAGTGCGGTAGGTCTCGGCAATATATGGAGATTTCCGTATCTGGCTGCCAAGGACGGCGGAGGTCTGTTTCTGTTTGTATACATAATACTTGCTCTGACCTTCGGCTTTACTATGCTTGTAACTGAGGTTGCAATCGGAAGAAAAACTAAACAAAGTGCCTTGACCGCATATGGCAGGCTGAATAAAAAGTCAGGCTGGATAGGAGTATTCGCAAGCCTTGTACCTTTTATGATACTTCCTTACTACTGTATTATAGGCGGCTGGGTTCTCAAGTACTGTGTTGCCTTTATGACGGGACAGGCTTCCGCTGCGGCAGGCGACGGCTATTTTACGGGCTTTATAACAGGGTATTTTGAGCCGATAATATTTGATGTCATATTCCTTGTTGCTGTTGCCGTTATAATCTATATGGGCGTTAACAAGGGCATTGAGTCTATCTCAAAGGTACTTATGCCTGCCTTGCTTGTATTTGTTATAGCAATAGCTGTATTTTCTCTTACAATACAGGGTGATGACGGTCGTTCAGGTCTTGACGGTCTGAAAATCTATGTTATTCCCAGCTTTGAGGGTATGACACCTAAAACTGTTTTCTTTACGGTTCTTGACGCTATGGGACAGCTATTCTACAGTATAAGTGTAGCTATGGGTATTATGGTTACTTACGGCTCATACTTCAAGGACGAAAGCAATCTTATGAAATCAGTAAACCATATAGAAATTTTTGATACCCTTGTTGCTTTTCTTGCAGGTATTATGATTATACCTGCCGTATATGTATTTCTCGGAAAAGAGGGTATGCAGTCATCGGGTCCCGGACTGATGTTCGTTGCACTGCCCAAGGTATTTGAAAAAATGGGAGCTTTCGGAAATATAATAGGTGCTGTATTCTTCATTATGGTGCTGCTCGCAGCGTTGACCAGTGCCATATCGGTTCTTGAAGCCGTTGTTGCAGGTCTTATGGATAAGTTCGGCTGGACAAGAAGAAAGGCTACAATAGTAGAAACGGTTATTGCTCTTGTAATAGGCGTGTTAATCTGCTTAGGCTACAATGCTCTTTATTTCGAGGCACACCTTCCCAATCAGGGAGAAGGTCAGACAGCACAGCTTCTTGATTTGTTCGACTATATAAGCAACAATATCCTTATGCCTGTTGTAGCTATCGGAACCTGCATACTTATCGGCTGGATTGTAAAGCCTAAAACAGTTATAGATGAAACTACCAAAAACGGAGAGAAATTCGGCAGAAAAACTCTTTACACAGTTATGATAAAGTTTGTTTCTCCTGTATTGCTTTTCATACTCCTTTTAGGTTCTCTGGGAATTATTAAATGAGAAAAAAGTCTGATTTTATTTTGGGATTGACTCATGGTATTCCTATAGGACTTGGGTATTTGTCGGTTTCGTTCGGTTTTGGAATTATGGCTGTACAATCGGGCTTGTCCGTTATTGAGGCGTTCATAATATCCCTTACCAATCTCACCTCTGCCGGTCAGGTTCAGGGGGTAAACGTTATAGCGGCAGGCGGTACTTTTATTGAAATGGCAGTGGTTCAGCTGGTCATAAATATAAGATATTCTCTTATGGCTTTGTCGCTTTCTCAGAAGCTTGATGAAAAATTTACCCTTCCGTACCGTATGCTTGCCGCATACGGTATTACGGACGAGATTTTTGCGGTATGTTCTTCTTATAAAGGCTCGATAAAACCCTCGTATATGTTCGGAATTATAAGTATTTCTACTGTAGGCTGGGTTTCGGGAACGGCTTTGGGTGCGGCTGCGGGAGAAATTCTTCCGCAGTCACTCACTGCGGCTCTCGGAATAGTACTTTACGGAATGTTTGTTGCTATTATCGTTCCTCCTGCAAGAAAATATAGAAGTATTCTTTTTGTTGTAATGCTTGCGGCTTTGCTGAGTATTGCGGCAAAATATTTTCTGAGCTTTCTTTCGGGAGGCTTTGCGATTATTTTATGTGCCGTTATTGCTTCTGCTTTCGGAGCGTTGCTTTTCCCTAAAAGAGAGGAAGATGATACTTGAGCATAATTATCTATATAGCAGTTATGGCAGGAGTAACCTATCTGATAAGAATGCTTCCGTTTGCGTTTTTTCAGAAAAAAATAAAATCTGTGTTTGTAAAAAGCTTTCTGTATTATGTTCCGTATGCTGTTCTGAGTGCTATGACAATTCCTGCTATTCTTTACAGTACCGGAAATATTATCACTGCTGCTGCAGGTACGCTTGCAGCCTTTATACTGGCTTATTTTGACCTGCCTCTGATAGTTGTAGCCTTGGCAGCATCAGCGGCTGTTTTTGCGGCAGGATTGTTTTTTTGACATAATTATTTCTATATATTATAAAGCTCAGGTCAAGCCTTTTTAAGGTTTAACCTGAGCTTTATGTATTTTGTTTAATTGTTTTAGTATGATGTAACTGAAATATCCGGATATTCGCTCATAGGATTATATTTTACACCGTTGTATCTTGTTTCAAAATGCAGATGTGCTCCCGTTGAATCGCCTGTAGAACCTACAAAGCCCAAAAGCTGACCTGCTTCTATGCTTTGTCCTGTATAAACGGTTATTGAGCTCATATGTGCGTAAACTGTCATATGTCCGTCGCCGTGGTCGAGCATAACATAATTTCCGTATCCGCCTCCGCAGCCGCAGCTTGACGATTTTCCGACATTATGTATACAGTTGTTTTCGCAGTACATTACAGTACCTGAATGAGCTGCCAGTACATTCTGTCCGTCTATGCCGTAGCTTGCTATATCTATTGCTCCGTGATTGTAGGAGCCTCTGTCCTCGTTCCAGAGTGAGGTAAGATTGTAAAAGCCCGTTACAGGCCATACAAATCCGCTTGAAGAAACTTCCGCATCCGGTATTACTATATTCGGAGCTTCACCCTCATAGTTATTGTTATAACCGTGTTCGTTATCATAATCATTCTCATAATTATAATCGCCTTCACTGCTGTTGTTGCTGTAATTATCGCCGTTTGAGGTAATTACAGAAGGACGTGTAGCCTCTGTTTTTGATGATGACGATGAAGAAGATGAGGTTTTGCTTTTATCCTTTTTTGACGAGCTTTTTTTCTTTTCTGTTGATGGCTCCGTTGCTGTTTGTTTTTTGTAGTAATCCGAAATTTTCTTTTCTATGTCATCTTCTGAGGATTTATTTGCCTTTGCACTTTCGCTGTAAAGAACATCAAGAGCGGCTTTATTCTCTTCAAGAGTAGTCAAAAGCTCCTTACGCTTTTTTTCAAGCTCCTTATTTTTCTTTTCAAGCTCTTGTTTTGAAGCATTAAGCTCTGTAAGAGTTTTTTTATTCGACCTAACATCTCCTGAAAGAGAAGATATTATATTGTTGTCATGTTCTGATATGATAGCGGCATACTCTATCTTATCCATAAATTCATCAAAGCTTTTCGCTCCGAGAATAACCTCTATACTGCTTGTACCGCCCGACATATATATGGCTCTCAGTCTTTTTTTAAGTCTTTCCTTGTTGTAGTCTATGCTTCCGCTCAGATTTTCCAAGGTCTTGCCCGAATTTTTTATATCCTGCTGTAATAAGGCACTGTCAAGCCTTGTCTGTTCTATTTCCTTGTTAAGCTTTGCGATTTTTTGACTCAGCTTCTGGTTTTCGCTTTCCTTTTTGGCAATTTTGCTTGAATTGTCGGGCTTCTTCGTTGCTGCCTCCGTGCTTTTGGTGCTTTCCGTACCTTGAGTACTTTCTTCATCAGAGGAGTCGGAGGAATTTGTTCCGAAAGCCGTTGATACGGAAAAGGTCTGCATAAATATCAATGCTGCTGCTATCATAATAAGAAACTTCTTTTTCATTTTAACTTCACCACCATAAATTTTTAAGGAAAGTCCTGCTTTCGTCAACGCTGAGGCGATTGCGGATATTCGAGAATTAATTCTCGAATAAATGAAAGGTACCCCTTTCATTTGTCAAAAGCACAGCTTTTGAAATCCGCAATCGCCGCCCCGGTGAAGCCGCAGGCTTTGTATTAATCTGAAATGCAGTTTTGTTTTTCACATAAGAGCTTCGTTGCCCTCAAGCCTGAGATATTTGCCGATGGAAACCGCTGAGCCTAATATACCCAGAACAGCACCGAATACCATACTTACGGCAAAAACCTGTACAGCAACAGAGGAAAAGCTTATAACCTCAACAGTACTGATTGATTTTATTTTGAACACATTAAGAAGAGCCTCGTAAATAAATTTCAGTAAAACCGAGCTTATAAAGCCTGAAACGAGTCCCAAAAGTATACCCTCTATTATAAAAGGAGTCCGCACAAAGGTATTGGTAGCTCCCACAGACTTCATTATACTGATTTCTGCACGTCTTGCATATATTGTGGTTCTTATAGCAGTAGATACTATAAATACAGATATAAGTATAAGTATTGATACTACCCAGAATCCCATTGTTGCAACCATACTGCTTATTTCAGTAAGCATTTTTGCAACACTGCTGCGGTTGCTTACTTTGTATACTCCCTTTATTTTCTCTATCTTGGCTACAGTATCGTTATAGCGTGATAAATCCTCAAGAGTAATTTTATATGCATCGGGAAGAGGGTTATCCTCTCCGTCAAATTCATCGTAAAGCTCTCCCAAAGCCTTGCTGAATTCTTTTATTCCCTGTTCCTTTGAATAAAACACAACGTTTTTAACATTATCCGTTTTCTTGAGATTTGCTTCTAAATTTTTTCTGTCTTTTGCGGAAATATCGTAATTCATAAATACTGATATGTTGTTATTATCTCCCACCTTATCAACAAGAGCGTCCAAATTCATACAAAAAAGTACTGCCACCCCTGTCAGCAAAAGACAGCATACGAGTATTCCAACGGAGGCCACAGACAGAAGTCTGTTTTTCCATATCCCCTTTAAGCTTTCTTTAAACAAATATCCGAAACCGCTCATAACAAACTCCTTTACTCTTTTTTGTCTGAAGCAGAATTTTTTAAATCAGAATTTTCAAATTCCTGCGTAATTTCATCTATCAGGTTATCATATGCCGACAAATCGAGATTTTCTTCTTCAATATAAGCTTCCTCTTTTTCCTTTTCGGGAGATGATTTTTCCGTATCCCCTCCGTTATCTCTTACAATACTGCCATGTGACAGCTCTATAACTCTTCCTCCGAAAAGCTCAACAAGGCTTTTGTCGTGAGTTACAACAATAACGGTTGTTCCTCTTTGTTTTATATCTTTAAGTATCTTTATAATCTCAACAGACATATCATAGTCTACGTTTGCGGTAGGTTCATCGGCTATTAAAATCTTAGGATTATTTACCAAAGCTCTCGCAAGACTTACTCTCTGCTGTTCTCCGCCCGAAAGCTGAGAAGGTCTTTCCTCCATTTTACTTTCAAGACCTACCATTTTTATTACTTTGGGAACTCTTTCATTTATATCCTCATAGCTTCCGCCGACAGCACGGACTGCAAATGCTACGTTATTGAACACGTTCATTCTTTCTATAAGTCTGAAATCCTGATACACCATGCCCATTTTACGCCTTAAATACGGAACATGCCGTCTTTTCAGCTTGTTTATGACATCGCCGTCTATGATAATATCTCCGCATGTAGGAAGCTGTTCTCTCATAATAAGCTTTAGAATTGTACTTTTTCCCGAACCCGACGGGCCTACCAAAAATACAAATTCACCGTCATCTATCTTCATTGAGATATTACTTACAGCGTGTGTATTGTTATCCTCATAGGTTTTTGAAACGTTTACAAACTCTATCATTTTTACCTCCATAAAAAATATCCTTCGGAAATTGACTTATAATTACAATTTCTTAGTATTAATAAGTTTAAATTATAATTTTATTCTTCAAAGTACAGGAAATTAACAAAAACCGCCGTGCAACAAATCAAAGCTGCACAGGCGGTCTTAAAAATTTAATCAGATTAATACTTTGTGGGACTGGCTGAAAGATATTTTTTAACCATCAATGCAACCTTGAATACTATAGCGTCCTCAAATTCTCTCAGATCAAGACCTGTAAGCTTCTTGATTTTTTCAAGTCTGTAAACCAGAGTATTTCTGTGAACAAACAGCTTTCTTGAGGTTTCGGAAACGTTGAGGCTGTTTTCAAAGAACTTCTGAATAGTAAACAATGTTTCCTGATCCAAAGACTCTATCGAGCTTTTCTTGAAAACCTCTTTAAGGAACATTTCGCAGAGGGTTGTGGGAAGCTGATATATAAGTCTTGCGATACCTAGGTTGTCATAGCTTATTATAGCACGCTCCGTATCAAAAACCTTTCCGACTTCAAGTGCCGACTGAGCCTCCTTGAAGGAACGTGATAAGTCCTTTATTCCCGTAACTACAGTTCCTATACCTACGGTACAATGAGTATAGAATTCGCTTGAAAGCGTGTCAACTATAGAACTGGCAAGCTTTTCCAAATCCTTTGAATCTATTCCCGACTTTATCTCTTTTACAAGTGCTATGTCGTTCTCGTTTATGCTTATTACGAAATCCTTCGTTTTGTCGGGGAAGAAGTTCTGAACAACATCATAAGCCGATATGTCGGTTTTAGATGTTATCTTTATCAGCATACAAACTCTTGCGACCTCAGAATTGAATCTAAGTTCTCTTGCTTTAAGATATATGTCACCGGGCAGAATATTATCAAGAATAACATTTTTGATAAAGTTTGCCCTGTCATACTTTTCGTCATAATACTGTTTTATGCTGCCAAGCGAAACAGCGAGAAGCTGTACGTACCTCTGAGCAATACTGTCGTTGCCCTCAACAAAAACGGCATATTCTCCGTTTGCACCGTTTCCGAATGATTTGAAGGTCTGTCCGTTTATAACAAACGGAGCTGTAGAGCTTAAAGTTTCTGTTGTTATGTTGTCGATAACCTCACCTATTCTTCCAAGCTCGCTGCAGGCGATAACAACTGAAGTATCGTCAACTACACCTATTGCCCTGTCGATTGCATCCTTCATCTGATGAATTACACCTTGAAATAATCTATTAGACATAATAACATACCTCACAATTTCTTTTTATTATAAACTTAAAATATTTTTATTTCATAAAATTGAATATTTAATTCACAATAAGTAATTTTGCCTAAAAACATATATATACAATAACTCATTATTTCTATAATATCTATTTTACACAAATTTTTTTTAAATTGCAACAGTTTTAGCAATAAAAAGAATGAAAAGATATAAATTTTTCATAAGATTAATTCAATTTATCAGATTTTTCCATTTTCTCAAGCTCCAACTGGGTCATTTCCCAGCATTCGTAAATTTCGTCCTTATTTTTCTGACATTTTTCAAGCTCGCAGGTAAGCTGCATAAGCTTTTCAAAGTCTGATGCAGTGCTTTCTTCTGAGATTTCGAGCTGCAATTTTTCTTCAAGCTCATCAAGAGCCGTCATATCAGCTTCACATTTCTGTATTTTGGTTCTGAGCTTTCTTATATTCGACTGCAATTCCTTTCTTTTTCTGTATTCCTCAGCATTGACGCTCTCATTTTTCTTTACGGAAGCTGTTTCAAATTTTTTTTCAAGACTTTTCGACTTTTCCACATAATAATCATAGTTGCCCGTATACTCCCTCATACCGCTTTCGTCAAGATATAAAATCCTGTCTGCAAGCTTATTTATAAAATATCTGTCGTGCGAAATTATAAGCAGAGTTCCCTCATAATCATTCAAAGTATTTTCAAGAGCCTCTCTTGAATTTGTGTCAAGATGGTTTGTCGGTTCGTCAAGCAAAAGAAAATTGCTGCCCTCAAGCATAAGCTTGAGCAGTGCTATTCTTGCCCTTTCTCCTCCGCTGAAGCCAGACAGCTTTTTAAATACATCATCACCCTTGAATAAAAATGACCCCAGTGCCGTTCTTACCTGAGTTTGTGTCATAAAGGGGAACATATCCCATACTTCATCAAGTGCGGTATTTTCAAGATTGAGATTTTCCTGTACCTGGTCAAAATATCCCGTATCTACATTTACACCGAACTCGATTCTTCCGCTGTCGCTGCTTGTCTTATTAAGCAAGATTTTAAACAGGGTAGTTTTTCCGCAGCCGTTTGCTCCCAGAATGAACACTCTCTCCTTACGCTTTATGTTGAAGCTTACGTCGGAAAAAAGCCTCTTTTTTCCGAAGCTCTTTGAAAGCCTTTCCACTTTCAGAACATCGTTTCCGCTCGTTCTTTTAGGCTCAAATCTGAACCGTATACCCTCAAGCTCTCTGTCGTCGGGTTCAACAAGGGCTTCCCTGAGCCTGTCAGCCTGCTTCTGCTTGCTTTGTGCGGTTATAAAATTATGTGCCTGTCCCCACCTTTTCTGCTGTTCGACTATACCCTCTATTCTCCTTATTTCCTTTAAATCGTTTTCATATCTTTTTCTCATATCCTCAAGAATTTTCTTCTTCTTTTCTATAAATTCGGTATACCCTCCCTTATAGCATACCGTTTTGCAATGCTCAAGCTCTATTGTCTTATTCGTCACAGAATCAAGAAAATATCTGTCATGAGATATTATTATTACCGAACCGTTAAAATCCTTTATAAAGCTCTCCAGCCATTCTACAGAGGCTATATCAAGATGGTTTGTCGGCTCGTCCAGCAAAAGAAAATTTGCTCCGCTTAACAACAGCTTCGCAAGACACAGCTTTGAACGCTGTCCGCCGCTGAGCTTTCCTGTTTCCATAGAAAATTCTTCATCGCTGAAACCAAGTCCGAGAAGAGTTGAGCGTGTTCTGCTTGCATACGTAAGACCTCCGTTTAGTTCAAATTCCTCCTGAAGTCTTACATTTCTCTCTATAAGCCTGTCACGCTCTTTTTCATCTTCTTCAAGCTCTATAAGTACAGGAAGCTCCTCAAGCTCCTTTTCCTGCTGTATGAGCTTATCAAACACCGACAGCAGTTCATCATATATATTTCTTTCGGGATAACTGCATGCGTGCTGCTCCAGATACCCGACAACCGTATCACCCGAATAAACAACTTCTCCGTTCGTCTGTTCAAGCTGACCGCTCAAAATTTTGAATATAGTTGTTTTTCCTGTTCCGTTTGCACCTACGAAGCCTATTTTATCCTTAGCTTCGATCTCGAAAGAAACTCCTCTGAAAAGTGTTCTTTCGACAAATGTCATTTCAAGATTTCTGACGCTCAATACCGACATAACATACTCACTTTCCGTATAAAAATATATTCTTAATTTTTTATATAATTCCACCATAAAGTTTAGGTCAAGCCTTTTCAAAGGCTTGCGGGTCAAGGGCAGAGCCCTTGCGGGTCGAGGGCAGAGCCCCGGCAGGATTTTTAAGGGTGCAACCCTTAAACTATTCTATCAAACCGCAGATAAATATTCAACCTTTGAAATATGACAAAAAATAAAAAGGGTAAACATTCAGCTTTAAGCGGTATGTTTATCCCTTTTGTAAATCTCTGAGTTAACCTCTCTTTTCAATGTCTATATACTCACGCTCTTCTACAAGGCTCTTATATGCAGGACGTATTATTTTATCAACATTTATAAGCTCCTCCAGCCTGTGAGCACTCCAGCCTACAATCCTCGCTATCGCAAATATAGGCGTGTAAAGCTCCAGCGGAATATCAAGCATACTGTAAACAAAGCCGCTGTAAAAGTCAACATTTGCACTTACACCCTTATACATCTTCCTCCGTTGCGATATAAGATTAGGTGCCATTTCCTCTATCATTGAAAACAATTTGAAATCCTTATCCATATGCTTTTCTTCAGCAAGACCTCTTACAAACTTCTTGAATACCTGAGCCCTCGGGTCGGATACCGAATATATAGCATGTCCCATACCATATATAAGTCCCTTTCCGTCAAAAGCCCTGCCGTCAAGAATAGCTTCAAGATAAGCTCTTACCTGCTCACGGTCTGAAATATCGCTTACATTCTTTTTCAGGTCGTCCATCATCTGAACAACTTTCAGATTTGCTCCTCCGTGCTTTGGTCCTTTCAGCGAGGAAAGAGCTGCGGCTATTACTGAATAAGTGTCCGAGCCTGACGAAGAAACAACGTGAGTTGTAAACGTGGAATTATTTCCTCCGCCATGCTCCATATGTAAAATCAAGGCTGCGTCAAGAACCCTTGCTTCAAGATCTGTATACTGCATATCCGCCCTTAACATTCTGAGTATGTTTTCTGCTGTTGAAAGCTTAGGGTCCGGACGGTGTATAAACAAACTGTTATTACATTCATAATGATTGTAGGCATGATAACCGTATACAGCAAGCATAGGGAAAACTGCTATTAAATGAATACACTGTCTGAGTACGTTTTCAATGGAAATATCATCTGCTTTATCGTCATACGCCGAAAGAGTAAGAACACTCTTTGTCATAGAATTCATTATATCCTTACTCGGAGCTTTCATTATAACATCTCTTGTAAAGCTTGCAGGAAGAATCATATTTTCTCCGAGTACTTTCTTGAATTCATCATACTGCTGTTTTGTAGGCAAATCTCCGAAAATCAAAAGATACATAGCTTCTTCAAAACCAAAATGCTCTGATTTTCCCGAATTTTTCACCAAATCCTTAATAGAATATCCTCTGAAAAGAAGCTTTCCTGCACATGGAATTCTTTTTCCGTTTTCCTCTTTTGAAGCGATAACGCTTGATATATTTGTAAGTCCTGCAAGTACTCCGACACCGTTTTTGTCACGAAGTCCCTTCTGTACATCATATTTTGAAAAAAGAGCAGTATCTATGGTGCTGTTTTCAATACATCTTTTTGCAGCTATGCTTATATATGAATTATCCATATAACTCATACCTCCGTAAACAACCGTTATTATCGTCAATGATAACATTTTTATAAGTTATTTGTCAATTTTATTGTATATAAATTAATTTATTATTAATAATTAAGATGATTTGCACAAAAAAAACGACTGTCCTCCGGACAGCCGCTCGAATGTTGGCATCTCCCTATTTTTCCAGACCGTCACCAGTCAAGTATCTTCGGCACGACTGAGCTTAACTTCTGTGTTCGGTATGGGAACAGGTGTACCCTCAGCGTAATCAACACCAACTTTTTATTCACTTGCGTTGTATCTCTCAACAACAACGTTATTATATCATCTTGTTTTATTAAATGCAAGTCTTTTTTACGATTTTTTTAAATTTATAAAATTATTATTGTTTTTATTATCAATGCTGTATACTTTTATTCATTAGCACATAAATTCAAATGAAAAAGCGGTCTGATGTAAAAACAAGGAGCTTTCCGTATCGGAAAGCTCCTCTTTCTGCATTATAACAATTCCGTTAAAAACTGTTTTATGCAGATAATTTAATTTTCAGATTATTTCAGGTATTCAGTTGTTCCGCCGATTTTTCCGCTTATGCCCTTATAGCCGTTTGAACTAAGTACATATACACGGCAGTTTCCTTTTCCTGATGCGGGAACTGAAAGTGTTCCGCCTGTAACCTGCTTTGTATCACCTGTTACAGCATCAATATATGTTCCGTTGGGAATACCGGAGAATGTTGCTGCATTTGTAACAGCTACACAAGCAAAGCTCTTTTCGCCTGTTTCGGGGTCTGTATAGCCACGCTTGAAGCACATATCGCCTACAGAAGCATACTGTCCTTTCTGGAGTGCAGGAACAGCACGTCTTATTTTGTTGAGCTTTATAAGCTGCTGTGAAAGGGTACTGCTGAGTGTTTCGTTTACTTTGCCGCTTGCAGTATAAGTTCCGAAGTCACTTGCTGTTACCGTACCCTCAAGATAATCACCAAAGTAAGCACGGCCTGTTTCGCTCAGCGGAGCATTCGGGCCTACATCTATACGTGCACCTGCCATAAACTCTACTTCACTGCCGTAATACAGGCAAGGAATACCACGGAAAGTAAACATAAGGCACATATTCTCTGCCCATGCCTGTGTACCTGCATTGTAGCGGAAATACTGGCACTCGTCGGGGCTGTAGTCATGAGAGTCAACATAAACAACGTTCCATGTAGCGTCATTGAAGTACTTATCCTCACTGAGTGCAGCACCGTAAGCACTGCCGGCTGTATAGAAGTTCCAGTGCATTGTAAAGTCTATAGTACCTGTACCGTTTGCCTTGCTGTAGTCGGGAGTATGATAGTCATTACCGTTGAGGAAAGCATTATCACTTTCAAGCATACCGCTTGCTGTCTGATACTGTCCGTAATGTGCGATAGCGTTTTCATAGTTGGACTGCCAGTCTGAGGTACTCCAGTTATTCTGCCATTTGCTGTCTGTTTCCTTCCAAGTATAGAAGAAGCTTGAGTCGGACTGTCCGCCCTCGTTTACTGCCTCTCTTCTTCTTGCACATACCTCACCGAAAATGTAGAAGTTCTTTACTGCTGTAAATGTCGGGAAATATGCACTGTTGAGAGTCCATCTGTTGATGTGCTTTTCAGTATCAAAACGGAATGCGTCTACGCCCATATCCACATACTGCATATAAGCATTTGTCAGATATTCCGCCATATCGGGATGCTCTGTATTGATGTCCACACAGTCGTCAGCCATCTGACCTGTCTGCTCCGTATATGAACCCCAGCTTAAAGATTTATCGTGGTGGTAGTAGTGAAGAGGTTCCTTGTCATCGTCCTTCATTGCGGCAATTCTTGCATGGAACTGTGCAGCACCGTCAAGACTGTCATAATTAGGATATGCCTTTGCAAGTCCGCCGTTGGGATTAAGTGTAAGGCAGCTGATAGACTCAAGGTCTTTGAGGGAATTGTAGTGTTTGATAAAGAAAGGTGCGATATAGTTCTCACCAAAGTTACAGGTATGATTCCATACAACGTCCTGTATAAGCTTCATACCCTTTGCGTGTACTGCTGCAATAACATCTTCAAATGTTGTATCACTGCTTTCGTAACGGGGGTCAACCTTTGTGAAATCTGACGCATGATAACCGTGATAGTCATAGCTGCTTGTGTTTTCAACAACCGGAGTAACCCAGATAGCACTGAAGCCGAGTGCCTTGATGTAGTCGAGTTTCTGAATCAAGCCCTTGAAATCTCCACGCCATGCAGGGTCGCTGTCAGGATTGTTTGCTTTTGTATCGTCCCAGCAGTGAACGTTGTTGCCTGTATCACCGTCATAAAATCTTGTTGTGATTATAAAGTAAATTGATTCTTCTCTTAAATCTGTACGTTCTGAAACAGGGTCAGGTGAATAAGGGTCTGAGGTGTACCATCTGTTGTCCTTATACCACCAGTGACCTTGTGTCTTGTCGTTATATTCTCTTGTAAGCTCAGCTGACTGCTTTCCGTTTTCAACAAAGATGAAGTTTATCTTGGTAACGTTGCTGAAGCTGTACTTGTAGCAGTTAGGGCCTTTTGCCGATGTATCTGCGGTCATTTTAGAGCCGGGATATGTCGGTGAGTTGATGTTGGTGGGAAGGCTGTTCCAGTAGTATATATTGGGTACTGTGGAGCTGCCGTAGTAGTGGATAGTGATACCGCTGCCAGCCTGTGCTTCCTGTGTATCTGTCGTTACAGCGTTGACCGTAAGCATACCGCAGGTTACAACAAGCATAACCACCAGCACGATTGAAACAACTCTTTTAAAGCCATTCATCGTATTTTCCTCCTTTATTTTTTATATTTTTTATATTTTTTCCCTGAGAGCAGGGCTTGTGCACAAATATGCACGGTTCATAATATCTGTTTGTTTTTTATTAGTTTGTTTGTTTTTTACTTGAGATAAGCTGTATTTCCGCCGATTTTTCCGCTTATTCCCGTATAGCCGTTTGAGCTGAGCACATACACACGGCAGTTTCCCTTTCCGGGAGCGGTAACTGTAAGAGTACCGTTTGAAACTGTCTTTTTATCGCCTGTTACAGCGTCTATGTATGTTCCGTTGGGAATATTCTTGAACGTTCCCGCATTGGTAACAGCTACGCACGCAAAGCTCTTTTCACCTGAATCGGGGTCTGTATAGCCTCTCTTGAAGCACATATCGCCTGTTATTCCGGTTCTTGAGTACTGTCCCTTCTGCAGTGCAGGAATTGCTCTTCTTATCTTGTTGAGCTTTATAAGCTGCTTGGAAAGAGTGCTTTCAAGTGTTTCCTTGACTTTTCCGCTTGCGGTATACTCGCCGTAATCCGAGGCTGTAACTTCACCCTCGATGTTATCTCCGAAGTAAGCTCTTCCCGTTGTGCTGAGCGGAGCTCCGAGACCAACGTCAATCTTCTGACCCTTCTGGAACTCGATCTCACTGCCGTAGTACAGACAAGGTATTCCTCTGAAGGTAAACATAAGGCACATATTTTCTGCCCATGTCTGTGTACCGCCTGAAAATCTTACTTTCTGGTTTCTGTCGGGTGCATAGTCGTGAGAGTCTACATAAACTACATTCCATGTAGAGTCGTTGAAATACTTATCCTCTGCCAGAGCACTTCCGAAAGCACTGCTTGCACTGTCAAACTGCCAGTGCATAAGGAAGTCGATAGCTCCCATACCTGAATTTTTGCTGTAGTCGGGAGTGTGGTACTCGTTTCCGCTGAGAAATGCGTTCGTGCTTGTGGGCTGGTTTGAGGTACTGTCATATTCCGCCCAATGCTCAAGAGTGAGGTTCATATTTGTGTTTACGCTGTCGGGGTCTGTGCCTGTCTGCCACTGACTTGTAAATGTGTCGTCAGGCTCGTCCCAAGTATAGAACGGTGTGGACTCGCTTGCGTGATCCCTGTACCATACCTGAGAGTAACGGCAGCATATCTCGCCGAACATATAGAATTTACTTCCGCCTATCGCCTTCAGCTGCTTGTTGTACATGGTATTGAGAGACAGTCTTGAAATATGTCTTACGGTATCAACACGGAATGCATCTACACCCATTCCTATATAGTTACCGTACATTTCAACGAGCTTTTCCGCAACATAGGGATTTTCAGTGTTGAGGTCAACGCAGTCACCGTCAATCTGTGCATACTTACATGTCCAGTCGTCCCAGTTAAGGCTCTGCCAGTATCCGTTGTGGTAGTAGTTTTTGGAATTGAAAACGGGGTCGTGTGATACTTTTTCGTCAGTTTCCGTATCCTTTAAGGGCGATTCCGTATTATTGTTTGCGGTAACGTTTGTCTGCTTCATAAGGTTAAGCCTCTGGTCGTACTGAAGCTGGGGAAGCTGTGCATAATATTCCTCTGCCGATTTCAGACCGTAAGCGTCAAGAAGCATTTTTGAGGGAATCATAGAGGTTTTCAAATCCTCTAAATCCTTTACCGTTGTATATTTCTTTTCAAATGTAGGTGCAAATGTTCTCTCACCAAAGTTTCCTGTATGCTGAAAAACTACGTCCTGAACAATTTTCATTCCTTTGGCGTGAGCGGCCGTTATCAAATCCTGATATGTAGCACCCTCGCTTTCGTAACGAACATCTACGGTAGAAAAATCAAAAGCGTGATAGCCGTGATAATCATATCCGCTGGCGTTGGTTACTACGGGAGTTATCCATATTGCACTGAAGCCGAGTGCCTTTATATAGTCCAGCTTTTCGATAAGACCTTTGAAGTCACCTCTCCATGCGGGGTCGGTGTCGGGGTTGTTTGCGGACGCATCGTCCCAGCAATGTACGTTGTTTCCCGTATCTCCGTCATAGAAGCGTGTTGTTATTACAAAATATATTGTATCCTCTCTCAAATCCGTTGTGAGTGGGTCGAGCTCCTCGGGATTTTTGGGATACCATATGCCGTCCTTGTACCAGTATTCGCCGGTACTGCTTCTTGTAAGCTCCTTGGACTGCTTTCCGTCCTCTATGAACAGCATATTTATTTTTGTAATATCTGCAAATGAATATTTGTACCAGCCGTCACCTGTATCTTTATCCTCCTGCATCTTCGTTCCGGGATAAGCAGGTGAATCTATGTTGACAGGAAGACTGTTCCAGTAATATATAGTAGGAACAGAAGTACCTTTTGCCTTGTAATGCAGCGTAATTCCCGTGGCTTCTGCAAGAGCCTCCTCCTTATCGGAATTTGCCGCACTTACTCCGACAGCTCCGGCACTAATAATCAGCAGGACAGTCAACAAAACAGCCAGTGTTTTATTTAATAATTTCATTGTGTGTCCTCCTTATTCCGTCAAATGCTGTAAGAAGTTATTTTTACACCATTGAAGAAAGCAGTATTGCGTCGTTAATTGTTATCTGTCCGTCTGCGTCAATGATAATTTGTTGTATCGCCGCCGAGATAGCCCATAAGGTAAGCCGAGTCGTTGCTGTCAACAACCTTGTCACCGTTTACATCACCGAGTATATAGCTTACCTTTGTTACCTTGTAGGTACTGCTTATAACCTTGCTTGCTCTGCCACCGTTATTGTCGTTTACAACAACCTCAATTTTATAAGTGCCTGCTTCTGTAGGTTTCCAGTTGTAAGTATAGGTTCTGGAATTGACATCTTTAGCTGTAACAACTGTGCTGTCATTGATTTTAACGGTATACTTGAAGTTAGGTGAGCCCGTGCCTGATTTAACAGTTGTCTTGATTGCAACCGTATCACCTGTGTTTGCACTTGATTTACTTAATGTTGCCGATGAAATTACGGGTGCTGTATAACCATTTACAACGTAAGCTTTATCAAGCACCTTACGTGCCAGTGTACCGTCTGAATTGTATACGAACATCTCAATTTTGTATGTTCCTGCCTGTGTGGGCTGCCAGTTGTAGGTATATGTCTTTGAATTGATTTTTGATGTCTTTACAGAGTAATCATTTATTCTTACTGTATATTTGAACGGTGCTGTTCCTGTTCCTGCAAGAACCTTTGTTGTGATTGCAACAGTATCGCCTACATTTGCTGATGACTTGTCTGCCGTTACTGATTCAATTATAGGTGTGGGATTTGTAACAACCTTGACGTTCTTGATTGTTGCCTGTACGTTCTTTCCTGATGCATCGAATACAACTACTGTGAAGTTGTATGTACCCTTAGCGGTAGGAGTCCAGTTATAGGTATATGTTCTGCTTGATGTTGTGAAGCTGTAAAGTCTTTCATCGTTAGCCTTGATTACATATCTGAAATCGGGCTTTCCTGTACCTGACTTTACTTTTGTTGTAAGAGCTACTGTTTCGCCTACGCCTACTCTGGTCTTTGCTATTGTAAATGAGTCTATAACAGTTACAGGGTCGCCTGTTACCTTGAAGGTACTGCTTATTACCTTGCTTGCCCTGCCGCCGTCTGCGTCGTTTACAACAACCTCAATCTTGTAAGTACCTGCTGTGGTAGGTGTCCAGTTGTAGGTATAAGACCTTGATGATACGTCCTTAGCTGTCTTTACTGTGGTATCATTAATCTTTACTGTGTATTTGAAGTTAGGTGTACCTGTGCCTGATTTAACTACAGTCTTGATTGCAACCGTATCATTTACCTTTGCCGTGTCTGCACTTACTGTTGCTGATGAGATTACAGGAGCATTGCTCTGAGCTTTACTTACCGTATAGCTGCTTATTGTCTTTGAAGCTGTGTTTCCTTTTGAATCCCTTACACTTACTTTAAGAGTATAAGTGCCTTCTTCTTCAGGTGTCCATGAATAGCTGCTGCTTCTTGAGGAAGCTGTCTTTGTAGCTACCGTTGTTCCGTTTACCTGATAGGTATAGGTAAAGTTGGGAGCACCTGTGCCTGCCTGTACTGTTGCTGAAAGTGTAACTGCTGAGTTGACCGTTCCTGATGTGGGATTTGCGGTAAAGGCGGATAATACAGGCTTTGTATATTCGCTTTCGCCGGACTGTACAACCTTTATTGTAAACTTTCTGTTTACTGTAGCGTTGTAGCTGTTCTGAACTGTTACGTCAGCTGAATAATCTCCGAGCTGTGTAGGTGTGAATTCCAGTGTTTTGCTCTGTCTGTAGTAAACAGTGTTTACTGCATTGCCTGAAGGGTCAGTTACGGCAATCTTGTAGAACAAAAGCTTGGTTCCTACGTTTCCGCCTGCTGCGTTTACTGTAATAGGAACAGCCGTGTTGATTACACCCTTGTTGTCTTCCATACCGGTTGAAATTCCTTTAAGGATAGGCTCTTCGGCAGATGAATCATCTTTTATTTCGTATGTCATTGATTTGGAATTTGTATTTCCCGAACCGTCCGAAACGCTTACCGAAAGGGTGTATGTTCCTGCTGCTGAGGGAGTCCATACTGTTGTGTTGTTTTCTCCTGTGTAGAGAGTTGTTGAGTCTGCCTTGAATGTGTAGGTTAGGCTTCCGCTTCCGCCCGAAGCAGAAGCTGTAAGAGTTATGCCCGTACCCTTGTACTGCGGTGAAGCTGCGTCTGTTGACAGTGACAGCTTGAGCTGTGACGAGTCATAGTCTACCCATGACTTTGTCTTGTTGTTGTAGATTTTACAGTCGCCCTCTGAAATGGGAAGGTCAGAACTCTGGTCGCCGCCGTTGTTGAAAATTACACCGTTCTGACCTGCGAGATATTCAGAGGAAATCTGAACCTCGTAATAACCTTCGGCATTTTTGTCTGCATCTGTAAGCTTTCTTCCCGGCCAATCTGCATTTTTGGGATTACCGCTGTTGCCCCAGTAATAAACATTACAGGTACTCCAACCGGCTTCGTTGTTAAGAACAGCCGTTGCTCCGCCGCTTCCTGCGGGTTCGGTATCGGAAGAAGCAGCTGACGCAGAAAACGTTCCCATACATAACGTGCTTGTTACGACAAATGCCATAGTCAGAAAACACGAGCTTATACGGGCAAATTTCTTCTTAACCATAAATTTTACCTCCTAAGAATTTTTTCCTGCAACCATAACATTTCTCTCCGACCCACTGAGAAATGTATACAATTACACAAAATAATTATAACACTTTTCTTTAATGATAATATATTAATTTATTGTACAAAGTTTTGTTACAATTTTTATACAAATAACATAGTTGATTTTTTTAAGATATACAATGTAAATAATTAAATTTTTGTATGTTGAATATAATTGATATAATAAAAGCCATATGAACGAACCATAAGGTTACGCTCATACGGCTTTTTTTTCTCAGGTTTTCAACAATCGTTTATATTATGTTGAAAACTTTATTCATCTGTGCTGTTGTTAAGTGTGTTCTGACTGAGTGCCTTGAGATACGCATTTATGAAACCGTCAATATCTCCGTCCATAACGGCATTTATATTTCCAGTTTCAAAGCCTGTTCTGTGGTCTTTTACGAGTGTATAAGGCATAAATACATAGGAGCGTATCTGTGAACCCCACGTTATTTCTTTCTGAACTCCTTTTATGTCTTCTATTTTGTCAAGATGTTCTCTTTCCTTTATTTCCATAAGCTTTGATACGAGCATTCTCATAGCTACATCTCTGTTCTGGTACTGACTTCTCTCAACCTGACATGAAACTACTATTCCTGTAGGAATATGCGTGAGTCTTACTGCTGATGAGGTTTTATTGACCTTCTGTCCGCCTGCACCGCTGGCACGGTAAACGTCCATTTTTATATCCTCGGGGTTTATATCTACCTTTATCGTATCATCAATTTCAGGCATTACCTCAAGTGATGCAAATGAGGTATGCCTTCTTCCCGAAGCATCAAACGGCGATACCCTTACAAGTCTGTGTACTCCTGCCTCACTTTTAAGGTATCCGTAAGCGTTAAGTCCCTCTACCATAATTGTAGCACTTTTCAGTCCTGCTTCGTCACCGTCCAGATAGTCAACCGTTGTTACTTTGAATCCTACCTTCTCTGCCCAGCGGTTATACATACGGTAAAGCATTTCTGCCCAGTCCTGAGCTTCAGTACCGCCTGAACCTGCGTGGAATGTCAGAATGGCATTTTTGGCATCATATTCACCTGTGAGCAACGTCTGCAAACGCTGCTTTTCCAAATCCTCCTTTATGGAATTTACCTCTGACGATGCTTCTTCCAGCAACGACAAATCCTCCGCTTCATCGGCAAGCTCTATGAGTGCCATTGTATCATCATACCTTGAAACAAGACTGTTATAGCCCTCAACCTTGTTTTTCAATGCACTTGTTCTCTGTAATACAACCTGCGATTTTTCCATATCGTCCCAGAATCCGGGTTCTGTTGCTCTGTTTTCAAGCTGCTGTATTTCGGATTCCATAGCTTTCAGTCCCAATGCATCGGCTAAATCGTCAATTTCGGGTTTTGTTCTTTCAAGCTCAAGCTTTAATTCTTCAAACTGTATCATAAAATTACCAATCCTTAAATTAAATTCATCTGTTATTATTCTGTATATGTATGAGTACATACTTCCTTTATTTTTTCACGGAGCTTCTGAAAATCCTCAAATGCTCCCGGCTTATTGTTCGGATTTCTCAGCAGTGCCGCAGGGTGCAGCGTTGCCATCATCAGAACTCCGTTTTTCTCAATGAATATTCCATGCTCCTTTGTTATCTTTATATCCTTTTTTATAATTTTTGAAGCCGCTACTCTGCCAAGACATACTATTATTTTAGGTCTTATTATTTTGAACTGGTTTCTCAGCCACGTTATACACTGCTCCTGTTCATCGGGGAGAGGGTCACGGTTCTGCGGAGGTCTGCATTTTACTATATTTGCTATATATATATTCTTGTGTCTGTCCAAATCTATTGCGTTGAGCATTTTATCAAGAAGCTTTCCTCCGCGTCCCACAAAAGGTTCGCCCTGTAAGTCCTCATTCTCTCCGGGACCTTCGCCTATGAACATAACCTCCGCATTTTCAACGCCTACTCCGAAAACAAGGTTTGTTCTTGTTGCTCCAAGGCGGCATTTCTGACAGCCCTCACAGACTGCATTAAGCTCTTCAAGATTTTCAGCCATTGTTTTCCACCTCTTTTTTTTCAGCGGCTTCTGTATTAAGGCTTTTTTCCGCAAGCTCTCTGAGCTTGTTCTTTATGGTTACTGCCGTTCCCAGAGCCTGCCTGTAATTTATACGGTTCTTTTCATTTATTATGTACTTGTTTACCCTTATGCGAAGCTCTTTGAAAGCAGGGTGGTCCAGTGTTACTACTATATAAAACCAGTATCCGTAAACAGGACTTCTGTTCTTTTTTCTTCTCAGACGTTTTGGGATACGCTGTTTTTTTCCGCTGTTTATCTTGTCGTACTTATTAAGACATTCTTTTGTTGACAGCATTCTTACGGATTTTATCTGAGAAAAACTGAAAATATCGGGATTATCATGTACAAGCCTTTTCTCCGTTTCGAGCAGCCAGTATCCGTTGTTCTCATCAATTTTAAGAATTTCGTAATCTCCGAGCGACATTGTTTCCGAAAATTTTTCCATTCTTTCGCTTTCCAGATTTTCTTTTCTGTACGCAAGGTGGCTTTTTATATCATCTGTGGAAAGGGTATTGAATTTATTAAGATGCTCACTGCATTTTTTTACGCAGCTGCTGCACAGAAAACCATCGTTTATTTTTGTACGTGTCCATATACTTGCCTTATCTCCGCATATAACACAGTTCTGTTTCATATAGGGGCTTCACCTCCGTAATGTGAAATACCGTTTATTCTTCATTCAATATACAAGCCTCTGAGAAGCTCTATTTCCTTTGCGTATCCGTCAAGCTCATTGGGGGTCTCAAGCTCGAACGGAAGGCTTCTGAGCTGAGGGTGATTTATAATCCGTGTAATTGCTTCAAGACCGATATATCCGTTTCCGATTGTTTCATGTCTGTCCTTATGGCTTGACATAGGATTTTTACTGTCATTAAGATGAACGGCATATAGTCTTTCAATACCTATTACATTGTTAAATTCATCAAGAACCTTGTCAAGATTACTTACTATATCATAGCCGCCGTCCCATATATGGCAGGTATCCATACATACTCCCAGCCTTTCACTATGCTCTGTCCTGTCTATTATATCTCTTATTTCCTGAAAGGTTCTTCCTATTTCGCTTCCCTTGCCCGCCATAGTTTCCAGAAGTATTATTGTATTCTGTTCAGGCTTTATAATTTCGTTGAGCATTTCAGCGATGTAAGCTGTTCCTGTTTCAACGCCCTGCTTTACATGACTGCCCGGATGAAAATTATAGTAGCTTTCGGGGATATATTCCATACGTTTTATATCGTCCGCCATAGTAGCTTTTGCAAGCTCCCTTATTTTTTCGTCAGCAGAACAGGCATTCAGTGTATACGGTGCGTGAGCGACTATCGGAGCAAAATTCTTATCGCTTATATACTCAAGATATTTTTCAACATCTTTCATATCAAGCTCCTTTGCCTTGAAGCCTCTGGGATTTCTTGTGAAAAACTGAAAGGTATTGGCGTTTATCGACACTGCTTCCTTTGCCATATGCAGAAATCCCTTGGAAGCTGAAAGGTGACAGCCTATATTTAACACAGCATTATCCCCCTTTTGGGTATGTTTCTTATAATTATACCATATTCCTGAGAGATAGACAATCATAAATTTAAAGCATTGAACAATATATTTATAAAATTCTTCAATGTTCCGATAGAAGAAATTCTTATTATAAAACAGCAGTATATCAGCGAGTAAGGTAAGTCAGGTCAGTCTTTTTACAGACTTGACCTGATTTGTTAATTAATACTTTATTCGTTTTTTTGTTGTTGAAAATTTACCATTTTATTATATAATATATTTACTCGTCCGGGGTAAGTTGGATTAGAGAACTGATATGAGGAATTTGTAAAAAGGCTGCGTCTTTATCTGAAAGGAGGCAGGTTTTATTGTGAAAAAAATACTTAATGCAAAAAATATCTTTATTTTTTGTCTTGCTTTAATATTTGCACTTGTTCTGTATCTTATATCGGATCAGTACGTCATAACAACATCAGAATATACAATAAAAAGCGATAAAATAACAAACGGATTTAAAATAGCTGTCATAAGTGACCTTCATAATATGGATTTCGGAGGAAGCAATAAAGCAGTACTTGATAAAATCAGTGAGGGAAAACCCGATATTATAGCCGTGGTAGGCGATATAATAGATGAAAGCGATACCGATATTACGCCTGCACTTAATGTAATGAATAATCTTCCGTCTATAGCTCCTACTTATTATGTCGCAGGGAATCATGACAGGCTGTGTCCTCTTTATGAAAGCTTCAAGCAATCTATAATGGCTTCGGGTGTAAGCTACTTACGTACTATAGACTACGGTGAGACCTTTATATCAAGAGCCGAAAGAAAAATCATCATAAACGGCGACAGGGTTGCATTGCTGGGACTTCATAATTATTCAACGGGAGAGGCTGAGGATAAACACTATACAAGGATAATGAGGGACTTTTGCAGGAAAAAATGCTTCAAAATACTGCTCTGCCATTATCCTGAATATACAACATGGTTTTTTGAACAGGATAAGTATTATAAATATAACTTTGACCTTATGCTTTCGGGGCATACTCACGGGGGAGTTATTAATATTCCGTTTATCGGAGGTATTATAGCTCCAAACCAAGGGCTTTTCCCTGAATACTGCAAGGGACTTTACTACATAGACAAGGGAAATGAAAACCCTTACAATATGATTATAACAGGCGGTCTTGGAGAGGACAGAAGATTTATGAGGGTAAACAATTTTCCTGAAATAACCTTTGTAAATGTTGTTCCTGATAAATAACCCTGACGGAGAAAGACATAAGGTTTAGGTCAAGCCTTTTTAAAGGCTTGCGGGTCGAGGGCAGAGTCCTCGTCAGGATTTTTAAGGGTGAAACCCTTAAACTCTCAATGCATAAAATCAAAAATGACGTGAAAACGTCATTTTTGCATATTAATATATAATATATAAATACAAATAAAAAAGAGGAGATTTAATCTATGTTAGATGTAGGAACAAAGGCACCAGACTTCAGGCTTCCCGACCAGAACGGCGAGCTTCATTCCCTGGAGCAGTACAAAGGAAAAAAAGTAGTACTCTATTTCTATCCCAGAGATAATACAGCAGGCTGTACAAAGCAGGCCTGCGGCTTCGGAGAGCTTTATCCGTTGTTTACCGAAAAAAATGCTGTTGTAATAGGTATAAGCAAGGACAGCGTTGCATCGCATAAACGCTTTGAGCAAAAATATAATCTTCCGTTTACGATTCTTGCCGATACGGAGCTTTCTGCAATACAGGCTTATGACGTTTGGAAGGAAAAGAAAAATTACGGAAAGGTTTCTATGGGCGTTGTAAGAACAACTTACCTTATAGATGAAAACGGCATTATAGTAAAAGCTGTCGGAAAGGTAAAGGCTGCGGAAAATCCCGCTCAGATGCTGGGTGAGCTTTAACGCTTATATGAGCCGCTTTAAAAATCGGTACGTATTAACGATAAAATGTTAATACGTACCGATTTTAAAAAAGTAAAAAAATTATGAACAAAATGCTTTTTTTGTAAATATGCAACACTAAAAAATCTTTAATTTGTATATACTGTGAAAAATATATTGCTTTTCAAAGATAAATATGTTCACGATTTTATAAAACGCAGTAAAAAGTTCAAAAATTGTTAATTAATGCTTTTATACTAAAATAAAGCCTTTTATGTTGACATTATAATATATTTATGTTATTCTCATCCTGAAATATAACTAAAGGAAAGATAGAAATTTTCTGTTAAGGTTTTTGTCCGTACAGATAAACTTTAAAATGAGAAATATAATATAATGTGAAATAGGGGAATGGAAATGAAAGCGAAGGTTATAACGTTAAAAAAGTTTTTAAAAAATCTGGACAGTGAACAAATAGTCAGAGTATTTCAGAACGGTGAGCCTGTATTTCCTGCTTGCTCGGTCAAAGAATTTAAAGCGTCCATACCGTACCACGAGCTGAGGAAGAACAAGGTTATATATATGATAGAAAGACCTGTTCCGTATGGAAAGCTTATAAATGTACACGTTGAGAGGTAAGGGCAAAAAATAAAAAGCATTTATTTTTAAATTTAGGATAAGGTTAAAAAATATGAATATATTGCTCATACTTACAGGCGGTACGATAGCCTGTAAAACCGTAAATTCAACAATGGAGCCTGCTCCCGAAAATGCATTGGATATTCTGCGTATGTATAGAGCCGAAAATCCGTACTGCGACATAAATTTTATTATTGAGCAGCCCTTTACCATACTAAGCGAAAACTATACGGCAGAGGCTTACAATATGCTGATAGACTTTATATCGGAAATAAAAGCTTCTGATTATGACGGAATAATAATAACTCACGGCTCAGATACGCTTTCGTATACCTCTGCACTTATCGGAATGCTTATGAGAAATACCGATATTCCTATTATGATAACAGCCGCCGACTATCCTTTGGATAATCAGTGTTCAAACGGACTGTCCAATTTTTCGGCGTGCGTGGAATTTATAAGAAAAAAGCTGTCAGGCGGTATTTTTACTGTCTACGGCGAAAAAAACAAGCCTGTCGTATATCTCTCAACGAGAATTTGCGAAGCCGACCCCTTAAACGACAGATTTTCTCCTTTCGGTGACGGTGTAATTGCAGAATTTGAAAACGGCAGTCTTAAAAATTTCAATACGGCTTTGGCGGAAAAACTGAAAAATCAAAGGCATTCCGACAATTTCTTTATATCAAAGCCCGTTATAAAAAACGATGTTCTTCTTATAAAAAATTATCCCAATCAGAATTTTAATTTCTATAATATATCCGGAGCAAAAGCAGTTGTAATATATATGTACCACAGTGCAACCGCCTGTACAACAGGCAAAAATACAAATATATGCAGATTTATTGAAAAATGTAATTCGGAAAAAATTCCAGTTTACCTTGCTTCTTTCAAGCACAGAAAAGAAAAGTATGCTACTTCTTCCGAAATAGAAAAATATAATGCGGCAAAGCTTTTCAATATATCCAAGGAATGTGCTTATATCAAAGCCTTGCTTGCATTTAATCAGTGCGGACTTTCTCCTGACTATGTTATGAACTCTGATATATACTTTGAATCTGACAACAGTCTGAGCGGAGAATAGGCGGAGAATAAAATGTCGGACATACGAACGGCTTCTGGCGATTGCCGAATCAAAATACAAAGTATTTTGATTTAAAAAAGTTCATTCTGAACTTTTTTACATACTCGTGAAGCTTCACGAGTATGCGGCAATCGCCCGAAGCCTTGTCTGTAATATACTCAGGGTGTTGCTTAAATCCACTCCAATATTCCAAGGAAAGAATATAATACCGAAATAATTATAAATGCTGTTATATGAATAATCTTTTCTTCAACAAGCAAGCCGATAAATTCTCTGAGGAAAGCGTTCGGAAAAAAGTAAAACTTTGTCTTACAGCCCATACCTTTGGCTTTCATCTGATTTTTATTTGCAAGCATATAGCTTCTGAAAACGTGATAATTTGTAGTAGAGAATGCTGTTTCGGGATTTTCTCCGCCTTTGAAATCTTCCGAAATAATCTTTTTGGAGAACTGCATATTCTGAAAGGTATTTACGGATTTGTCCTCTTTCAGAATTTGTTCTTCCGGAATGTTCTGCTGAAGAAGGTATCTTTTCATAGCCTCAGCCTCGGAGATTATTTCATCGCTTCCCTGCCCTCCTGACGGAACAAATTTTGCGTGTTTTCCGGTTTTTTGGTACTGTGTTTTTTCAAACTGTACAGCTTTGTCAACACGTCCCCTCAGAAGCGGAGTAAGCGAACCGTCATTTCTTATAGCACAGCCGAGAATAATGATATAGTCCTTGTTATATACGGGGGTATATCTTGCTGCCGAAGAAGCACAGACTATCGTTGAAAAAAGCATACATTCCATATAAAGAATAACAGACCATAACGGTGTTCTTATCATAGTAAGAATTCTTTCTTCGTCATAAGAGCCTGTAAACTGCATATTACTGAATATATAAAAAAGTATTATGCTTGAAGCCCATACCACACCCAGAATGATACCAAGCATATTTAACGGGCGGAAGCCCTCGTGGATAATAAGAGAAACATTGCTTACAGAAACAAATATTGACATTATAAACATAACGGGTATCGAAAGCAGACAAAACATCTTGACGGAATTATTTAAATTAGACGCAAAAAGTCCGAAATAACACATACCGTTATAATATTGGGCATATTGAAAAAATGTAGTCATTGCATATAAAAACTGGTGAAGGCAGAATAAAGAAACACCTCCGTATAAAATCATATCATATGAATATTCTGCAAGCTTAATTTTTTCAAAAAACGAATATCCGGTAATTATTGTAAATACCAGCAATACCAGTAAAATCACTACTTCAACTGCCAGCGACCCGGAAAAATCAAATAACGATTTATTTATTATTATATTGAAATAAGTAACTTTTAAAGGTATTAAATACGTGTTTTGCTTGCCGTTTAATTTATAGGATACATTTAAACAGCTTTCTCCCTTATCAAACGCAGAAATATCAAATTTTACAATCTTACTGCTGCGGTCAAAGTTTATTTTGTTAATTTTTACTATATTTTCCTTTTCGTCATCAAATGTTACGGTTGCATCAGCCAGACACTTCTCAATTTCATCATACGTATATTTTTCATAATCAGAATAAATGAGATTGTCGGCAGAAATCAGAAGAGAATATTTATTTCCGACATTCATCATGAATAAAGCTGAGAACAGTACAGCCGCAACAGTAAATACAATAAGAAACAGAAATCTTTTTTTGAGCTTCAAGATAAAAGCACCTCCTGTGCAGGCAAAATTTTATTTTACTTTATTATATACTTTTTCTTTTATAAGTTCAAACAGTTCTCTCAATCTGAGAATATCCTTTTTCAGATAAAGATAACCGAATACAGCCTCGAAGCCTGTTGCGGTGTGATAATCGTCCTTTTCGGCGTTCTTAGGTATGCAGTGTACATTCGCATTCTTCCCTCTTTTAAAAATGACTCTTTCGTCTTCCGTAAGGTGAGGCTCAATTACGGCTAGACATTCCGCCTGAAATTTACAGTTTACAACGCTTACTTTTCTGATGTTAAGCTGTCCGACAGGGCGGTTGGCAAGAGAAATTATATACTCTCTTACCATTAAGTCATAAACGCTGTCGCCTATAAATGAGAGCGTAAGCACTGATACCTGCCTTAAATCCACATCGCACGAAAGCAGACTGTCAATGTTATTATTCAACGAAATCAAATTCAAGCTCATATATGGAAACCGTATCCCCCTCATTTATACCTGCTTCACGGAGAGCATCTATAACTCCTCCGCTTATCAGAACCCTCTGAAAATATTGCAGAGACTCATAATCATCAAAGTTTACTGATTTCATAATATTGAAAAGCCATTTAGCCTCGACAAAATAAACTCCGTCATGCTTTGTAATCTTAACATTACTTCTGTCTATTTTTTCGGGCTGGACTATCGGAGCAGGCTCAGCTTCATACCTTGTTATGGGCGGAAGCTTGCTTAGCATTTCAAGAATTTTCTTCAGCAAATCGTCAACACCCTCGTTTATCGGTGCCATTAAAGGGAAAAATTCGTAACCCTTTTCCTCAACATATTTTTTGAAATCCTCTATCTGCTCTTCCGTTGCCAAATCGCACTTGTTTCCTGCCACTATCATAGGTCTTTTTGCAAGCTCAGGATTGAACCTTTCAAGCTCACGGTTTATAATCTCGAAATCCTCTTTAGGATTTCGTGCTTCACTGCCAGATACATCTACAATATGAACAAGCATTCTGCAACGCTCCACATGACGCAGAAACTGATGTCCGAGACCTACGCCTTCCCATGCACCCTCTACAAGTCCGGGAATATCCGCCATTACAAAGGAATTTCCCTCACCCATACTTACTACTCCCAGAACAGGGGTTATTGTAGTAAAGTGATAATTTGCTATGATAGGCTTTGCCTGACTTACAACAGATACCAGTGTGCTTTTTCCGACGTTCGGAAAGCCTACCAGTCCCACATCGGCAAGAAGCTTCAGCTCAAGCGTGACCTCGTATTCTTCTCCCGGCATACCCGGCTTTGCAAATCTGGGAACCTGTCTTGTAGGTGTTGCAAAGTGTATGTTTCCCCAGCCGCCGTTTCCGCCCCTTGCAACAAGAACAGGTTCTTTTCCCGATACATCGGCAAGAAGTCTGCCTGTTTCGGCATCCTTTACAAGAGTTCCTCTGGGTACTTTTATTATCAAATCCTCAGCGTTCTTTCCCGAGCTTCTGCGGGCTTTTCCGTTTTCACCTTTCTGTGCTATATATTTCCTTTTGTACCTGAAGTCGGCAAGTGTTGACAGATTGTCGTCAGCAAGAAACAGCACGCTTCCGCCTCTTCCTCCGTCGCCTCCGTCGGGACCTCCTGCGGCTACGTACTTTTCCCTGTGAAATGATACCGCACCGTCGCCGCCGTCACCTGCTTTTATAAAAATTTTTGTCTTATCTACAAACATCAGCTCCACAACCTTTCATAATAATCCTTTAAGTCCGAATTTATCCTGTAAATCCTTAATTCCGTCAAATATTTCCTGTCGGGAAAAATTGTTTGTTTCAAGAAATTCTTCGCTCTTACTGTTCAGATACGAATAAAAATCCAGCCCTAATTCAAGTATATCCAAGGATTTATTGTTTTCTATTTTTTCGTACAGTATATTTTCGGCAAAATCAATTTCACCTTTATCTATAAGACTATACAGGTAGAGAAAATCATCGCTGTTATTACGGCTTTCATAGTGATTTTCTGCGGTGAGGCTGAAATCCCTGTTTTTTCTGTGAAAAACAACTTCGGCAATATATCTTGAAATAATCTCTATCTGCCTTATAAGATAATCTTGTGAGAAGTACATAAGCCCTCCTGAAAGTACGCAAATTACCGTACTTAAAGAAAGAGGACGGAATTATATTCAATCCGTCCTCAATAAAAAGTCTTTTAACAGTATGATGAACAGCTTACTGCTGTACAGCGTAAACGCTTACACGCTTTCTGTCACGACCAAGACGCTCGTAACGAACAACACCGTCAATTTTTGCAAACAGTGTGTCATCTGAGCCAAGTCCTACATTTTCACCGGGATGAATGTGTGTGCCGCGCTGCTTGTAAAGGATATTTCCTGCCTTTACAAACTGACCGTCAGCACGCTTTGCACCAAGTCTTTTTGACTCGGAATCACGTCCGTTCTTTGTAGAACCCATACCTTTTTTATGAGCCAGAAGCTGAATGTTTATCTTTAACATTTGGTTACACCTCCGTAGTTTTTACAATTATATAATCGGGATACTGCTCCTCCAAAAGAAGCATATGCAGACGAAAGCCCTGCAAAACATCTCTGCAGCAGGCTGCGTCCTTAGAGAAAATCCTGAGCATTATATTGCCCTCATCTGCCTGAGCTTCGGCAGATATTTTCATAATTTCGGTTACGGTATTAGCCGTCATAAGTCCTGCTGACGAAACAGCGGAACAAACTATATCGCTTCCACTTTCGGCATATCCGGAATGACCTCTCAGCCTGAAGCCTACCATATCCCCGTCAGCCAGCGTGTATAAGCTTACCTCAATCATGATTAAGCGTTTATGGACTGAATTTCAACCTTTGTATACGGCTGTCTGTGTCCCATTTTTCTCTTTTCGCCCTTCTTAGGCTTGTAGGTAGAAACCGTAATTTTCTTAGCCTTACCTGTCTTGATAACCTTTGCCGTTACGGCTGCACCCTCAACGTAGGGATTGCCGACCTTTATGCCGTTATCATCTGAAAGTGCAACAACCTTGAAGTCAACCGTTGCATCGTCCTCTACGCCAAGCTTTTCAACGAAGATAACATCGCCGTTAGATACCTTGTACTGCTTGCCGCCTGTTTCGATAATTGCGTACATATCCTGTACCACCTTTTACTTATAGACTCGCTACCGTACGGGGGGAACATAAAATTCGCTTACAAAACCCCACAGTAAGCGGTATGACTATACTACCAAATAAACGGATCTTTGTCAACAGGAAATTTTCTTGAATTTGAAGTCATAATGCAGGATTTTATTATGTAACAAAACGGAATTTCTTATTTTTTTCTGCTTTTCAGCATTTCTATCTTTACCTCGGGCTTGAGATACATTTTTAAAGAATTCATTATTTTTTCGTTCGGTGCAAAAATAACCATAATTCTTCCGTATTTGTTTGTAAGTACGATAAATCTGTGCTGAGAGGTATCGGAAATATCTGTGCCGAGATGCATAACCTTGTTGCACTTTGCGTCACTCAGACGGTTTTCCTCAACGGTATCCATACCCTCTATGCGGTTTATGTCTATGCTCAGTATTTCCTTGCGTCTGCGTTTTGCCATAATCTTGTCTATCTGAAGATTATTGTTCGTAACCGTGTATTCATATTCCACGTTTCTGCCTGTTATTACGTACCAGCAGAAGTAAATGTCAAATGCCGCAAGAAAAAAGCCTACTATCACGAAATAGAAATTTATCAGAATTCCGAATAAAAATCCGATTGCAACTATTCCCAGAACGCTCAGTATCATTACTATGCTTATAATTAAGTCCCTGCTTGTCTTTTTGTGAGCTACAATTTGTTCAACGTATGAGTCCATAACGATAAATACTCCAATCCTGTAATAAAAGTTCAATAGTATTTTATCATCTTAATATGTTTAAATCAAGCATAAATAACAAATTTAAAATTCTGACAATTTTTTAAAAATAAATGTTGACATTATAAAAAAATTATTGTATAATAACCGTTGTCGACTAATGAATGGTTAGTTGTCATATGGCGGAATAGCTCAGCTGGCTAGAGCATTCGGTTCATACCCGAAGTGTCGTAGGTTCAAGTCCTATTTCCGCTACCATACGGCCCGGTGGTCAAGCGGTCAAGACACCGCCCTTTCACGGCGGTAACACGAGTTCGATTCTCGTCCGGGTCACCAAATAATACATAAAAAGCGAGTTGTTTTTCAACTCGCTTTTTGCTTTAAAGACTTTTCAACATTTTAAGCCGAAATGTTGAAAAGTCTTTAATTTTTATTCGTTTCTGAGAACCGCTGCACAGGCTTCCATAGCAGCAACCGCAACAGGTCCCGCTGTACTGTAGCCGTAACCGCCGTTTTCGACTATTACCGCAAAAGCAAGCGGAGCATCTTCATCTTTGGAATATCCCACCATCCATGCGTGAGGTTCTCTGCCCTCTCCGACTTCCGCCGTACCTGTCTTTGCACATACTGTCAGTGTAGGGAAAAGGTCATCTCCGTAATAACTCGTTACATCGTATCTCATATATTCGTCAAGCTTCTGTGCAAGCTCTGCGTCAATGAGCTTCTTTCCCGAGGTATTGTCCGCTGCACTTTCAACAACTCCGATACCTCTTTTTATTTCGTTAGGTATAACAACATCTCCGTTGTTTGCTATAGCTCCGCACATAATCGCCATTTGAAGGGGATTGGCTTCTACTGTATACTGACCTATTCCCGACCAGCCCAGATCGTTGTCATTTGCCGCAGATACGTTGTATGAGCTTTTTGCCGTAACTGTTCCGTTGATTTTATATGTATCGTTGAAGCCCATACGCTTTGCCATATCCGTCATTTTGTCTTTTCCAAGCCTGTGGGCAAGCTCGGCAAAGACAACGTTGCAAGACTGTGCAAGTCCCTCTTTCATGGTAAGCTCTCCGTGAACATGCATACAGGTTATATCCTTGCCGCCTATTTTTGTGCTTCCGTTACAGGTGAAAATTTCTTCCTCAATTCCGGGTATATTTTCCAGTGCGGCAGCAGCAGTAACTATCTTGAAGGTTGAACCCGGTGCATAGCGTCCTGCAAGAACCTTGTCTACGTATACTCCGTCATATTCCGCTTCGTTTTCTTCCGTTATGTCGGGAGGGTCAAGCGGATCATATGTAGGAGTGCTTACGCTGCATATAAATTCACCTGTCTTGTAGTTATATACAGCTACTGCTCCGTTGTATCCGTCAAGAGCATTGTATGCCGCATTACAGGCTTCCGCATCAAGATTAAGCGTTATATCGCTTCCTGTTTTTATTGATTTAGGCAGTCCGAGTCCTAAAATGCAGTTGTAGCCTGTCAGATTGGAGCGGTAGGAGCTTTGTATTGCAGAGGAAACATTAAGGCTGTCATCGCCAACAACATGCATGGTTGAAAGTCTTGTGGTAAGGTCGCTGTTGTACAGCCTGAGATTATTCTCCGAGTAGGCAAGTACTGTTCCGTGTCTGTCATATATTGTACCTGCCGCCGCAAGTCCTCCGTTTCCCGACAGATGACCGTTATAGGTATGCTGTATCCACTGGCTTGAATCTAAAAACATCTTTACTATAAATACGCAGATACCTATTACTACAAGCAATGCAATAAGAAGTACCATTGTAGTTCGTGACCTTGTCTTTCTCAAAGCTTATGCCTCCTTTGGTTTATGAATCAATTAAAAATTCAGGGTAACTGCTTCAGCTTCGGTGCGGCGATTGCAGGTATACGCAGATTTATCTGCGTATACTAAAGAGTGCCTTTAACAGGCACTCTTTCCGTTAAAAAGCCGAAGGCTTTTTAACGCTGCAATCGCCGCCTGAGCGTAACCCTGACAAGCAGCTAACTTTTATTTACGGCATATGTCCTTTCATCTGCGGCTTTTATGAAAGCAAGCAGACACCAGCATGAAATCATACTTGAGCCGCCAAGGCTTATAAACGGAAGTGTAACACCTGTAAGAGGAAGAATATCTGTAGCACCGAATACGTTCAAAGCTGTCTGAACCAGCATAAGACCTGCCGCACAGCATGCAGATATGGAATAGAAGGTTGAACGGCTTCTTGTGGTGATAGCTCTTGCATAAAAAACAAGACCTATTATGCATACAACGGTGCATACGGCAATAACCAGTCCTATTTCCTCGCACATAAGACCGAATACCAAATCGCTTTCGGAAGCGAAAATATATTTGAGATAGCCGTTGCCCATACCTACTCCGATAAATCCGCCGCTTGCGGAGTATGTAAGAACTCTTGCCTGCTGATAGCCTGTTGAATCAGCAAGTTCAAAGCAGCGACCCCATGCACTGAAACGGTCTGCTATGTACGGCTTGAACGAAAGTACAAACACAGCACCCAGCACAGCGGCAACCAAAGCAAGAACAACGGTTTTCAAATCACCGCTTCGCATAAACGCTATAAAAAGGAATGTACAGAAGAATATAAGTGCAGTACCGAGATCGCTCATAAGGAACAAGGCGCCTACGCATATTACGGAAAATATTATGAAGTGCAGAAGATTTCCCTTGGTGAGCAGCTTGTCCAGAGCGGAGGCACTCACGAGTATATATATAACCTTTACAAATTCTGAGGGCTGAACGGATATACCGCCTATACTGAGCCAGTTTGCGGCACCGTTTGTTACTCTTGCAAAAAGAATGTTCGCACCGAGCAGAAGAACGGCAAGTATATAGAGAGGAATACGCAGTTTTTCTATTATATCAGGGTTTTCTATGAATTTTATAATTATGCAGAAGCAGACCATACCGCATACCATAGCGATAATCTGCACTATGCTTTGTCTGAACACCTGCCGTACAAGGAGCATAACACCCGTACCGCTCATAAATATTGCAAGGGCTTCAAGCTCAAAGTTAACCCTTTTGAATACTTTTTTTGAGATATAGAAAAATATCCACGATACGGCAGTAAATAAAGCCCATACGGCAAACGGCTGAAAATCCCTTATTTCGGCACAAAGGCTTCCCTCTATTGCAAGAAAGAACAGGAATACCGAAATAAGAAGCATAAGCAGACCGGGCTTGATGCTCGCCTTGTTTTTGGGCTTGTTGAGAAACCATGAGCCGCTTCCTGCAATTACATCATCTGTCCTTTTAACAACGTACTCGGTGTTTCCAAGACGTATTACATCATCTATCATAAGCTGAGTTCTCTCCGAAGCAGGCTCTCCGTTTACATATGTTCCGCTTTTTGAGCCTACATCATTTATAAACCAGCCTTCCTTTCGTCTGAGAAGTACTGCGTGTTCACGCGACACTGTATCGTCAGCAATAACTATATCGTTACCCTTGCTTCTTCCGAGGGAATTTTCCCAGTAAAGTACGGGTGTACCTTCTCCTGTAGAGTTGTTTACGAGCATAATCAGTGCGTTTTCATCTCTTCTGTGTCTCCGCATAGAGCTGAAGCACTGAAAAACTATTATTATCGCCAGTATCGGCAGCAGCAATCTTATTGTCAGAAGTGCAAAATCTATTACCGCCCCTAAGTACGGTAAGTTAAACCAAGAAAAGAAATCCATAAATTCACACCCTTCCTCAGAATTTTAAAATATGAACACTATCCCACAGCTAGATAATATGCCATAAATATGCAAATGTCAAGAAACAGTATGTTAATAAAGGTTTAAGGATTGATACTATTATGCACGGCTGAGGGTGCATAGCTTTGGTATGCGATTGCAGGTTCCTGCGGACTTGTCCGCAGGACGTTGAACGGATTAATCCGTTCAACGGTCAAAGGTGTACACCTTTGACATCTGCAATCGCACTGTATGCCAAGGTCTGAGGTTAAGGGAGGAAAATCGGGAGCAAGCCTTTTTGCAGGATTTATGATTAATTTTCGTTGTAAAAGAAGATGTTTTATGATAGAATTATTTTGCAGTTCAATTACTTAACTGAAAGGAATGATTATTAATGTCACAGGTAACGAGAATATTTGTAGAAAAGAAAAAAGGTTTTGATGTTGAAGCAGCTCAGACGCTGTGGGATTTAAGGCATAACTTAGGCTTAAAGGCTCTTACGGCACTGAGGCTTGTAAACCGCTACGATGTATCGGGACTTACGAATGAAGAGTTTGAAAAGGCAAAGGTTACTGTTTTTTCCGAGCCAAATCAGGATAACGTATATGATGAGGAGCTCCCCGTTGAGGAGGGCTGGAAGCTGTTTGCTATGGAGTATCTCCCGGGACAGTATGACCAGCGTGCGGACAGTGCATCTCAGTGTGCCCAGCTTCTCACTCAGGGAGAACGTCCGACTGTAGTAAGTGCAAAGGTTGTTGCCGTAAAGGGCGATATTACAGACGATGACCTGATTAAAATAGAAAATTATATGATTAACCCTGTAGAGTCACGTCTTGCGTCACTGGATAAGCCCGAAAATCTGGAAATTCCCGTAACAGCACCCGAAAAGGTGGCAGAGGTTGAGGGCTTTATAACATTTGATGATGAGCAGATGTCGGAATACTATAATTCAATGGGCTTTGCTATGACGCTCAGTGATTTGAAATTCTGCCGTGACTATTTCAGAGATGACGAAAAAAGAAATCCGACTGTAACGGAGCTGAGAGTAATAGATACCTACTGGTCAGACCATTGCAGACATACGACATTTCTGACAAGACTTGAAAAAATAGAAATAGAAAAGGGTGTGTTAAGCACTGCCATAGAAAATGCCCTTGCAGAGTACTACGCTTCAAGAGATGAAATTTACGGTGAAAACAGTACAAGAGATGTTTCCCTTATGGATATGGCTCTCACAGGAATGAAGCTGCTCAGAAAAAGAGGTCTTATACCCGACCTTGATGTAAGCGATGAAATCAATGCCTGTTCGATAGAAGTTCCCGTTACAATAGACGGAGTAACCGAAAAATGGCTTGTGCAGTTCAAGAACGAAACTCATAACCACCCTACCGAAATTGAACCTTTCGGCGGAGCTGCAACCTGTCTTGGCGGAGCTATACGTGACCCCCTCTCGGGACGTTCCTATGTATATCAGGCTATGCGTGTAACAGGAAGCGGCGACCCTACTGTCGCATTCAAGGATACTATGCACGGAAAGCTCCCGAGCAGAAAGATTACTACAGGAGCAGCAGCAGGCTACAGCTCATACGGTAACCAGATAGGTCTTGCAACAGGACAGGTAACCGAACTCTATGATTCGGGCTATGTCGCAAAAAGACTTGAAATCGGTGCGGTTATAGGTGCTTCTCCCAAAGAAAACGTTATCCGTGAAGTACCTCTTCCCGATGACATAATAGTTTTGCTAGGAGGAAGAACAGGTCGTGACGGCTGCGGCGGTGCTACAGGCTCTTCAAAGGCTCATACGGAGCAGTCAATCGAAACCTGCGGTGCGGAAGTTCAGAAAGGAAATCCCCCTACAGAAAGAAAAATACAGCGTCTTTTCAGAAACAAGAACGTAGCTACTATGATAAAACGCTGCAACGATTTCGGTGCAGGCGGTGTATGTGTAGCTATAGGCGAGCTTGCAGACGGTCTTGCAGTCGATTTGGATAAAGTTACTAAAAAATATGAAGGTCTTGACGGTACAGAGCTTGCTATATCGGAATCTCAGGAAAGAATGGCTGTAGTACTTGCTCCCGAAAATGTAGAAAGCTTTATAGAATATGCCCATACCGAAAACCTTGAGGCTACTGCCGTAGCTGTTGTTACCGAAAATCCTCGTCTTACTATGACGTGGAGAGGAGATACCATTGTAAGCCTCAGCCGTGAATTTCTGAATACAAACGGAGTTACCCAGACGGCTCAGGCTTATATAACAGCTCCCGATGAGGAAAACAACTATCGCAACAGTGTTCCCGATGTACTGAAAAATATGTCAAAGGTCGAAGCGTTCAGAAACAATATGTCACGCCTTGAGGTATGCTCTCAGATTGGTCTCGGAGAAAGATTTGACGCAAGTATCGGTGCGGCTACCGTAATTATGCCATACGGCGGAAAATATCAGCTTACACCGCAGGAGGCTATGGTTGCAAAAATTCCTCTGGAAAAGGGCGAAACAGATGACGCAACATCAATGAGCTTCGGATTTATCCCCGGAGTTTCACGCTGGTCACCGTTCCACGGTTCGGCGTTCGCAGTTGTCGAGTCGCTTTCAAAGCTTGCGGCTATAGGAGCAAATCCCCTTACGGCAAGACTTACCTTCCAGGAGTATTTTGAACGCCTGTACGACAAGCCCGAACGCTGGGGAAAGCCTGCGGCGGCTCTTTTAGGTGCTATGTCTGCTCAGCTTGGAATGGGCATACCGTCTATCGGCGGTAAGGACAGTATGTCAGGCTCATTTGAAAGCCTCGATGTACCGCCTACACTGGTCAGCTTTGCCGTTGCTATGACAAAGGCTTCAAAGACCGTTTCCGCTGAGTTTAAAAAAGCGGATTCCAATGTAATATATATTCCTGTTCCCGTTGACAAAGCAACACAAATGCCTGTATGGGATGCTCTGAAGAAATTATATAATGCAGTCTATGAGCTTGCGTGTGACGGAAAAATATTATCGGCTTCGGTAGTAAAAGAGGGCGGTGCGGCTGCCGCAGTTGCCAAAATGTGCTTCGGAAACAAGATAGGCTTTACCTTCGACCACGAGCTTACAGAAAAAGAACTGTTTGCACCTCACAGCGGAGCAATTATTCTGGAGCTTGCAGAGGGTTCGGAGCTGGACAGCGGAGTGCTTGCTTATCCTCTCGGAAAAACTACGGAAGCTCCCGTTATAGATA
This sequence comes from uncultured Eubacteriales bacterium, assembly GCA_900316615.1. Lineage (GTDB taxonomy): Bacteria > Bacillota > Clostridia > Oscillospirales > Acutalibacteraceae > CAG-964. The sequence goes on from ONDU01000002.1 coordinate 69,329, forward strand.
TAAAGTGCGGAAAAATTCAGCTTGACGAGCTTATCGACATCTGGACAGGAAAGCTTGAAAAGGTATTTGCAACAAAGGCAGAATGTCCCGAAATGACGCACAACATTCCGCTTTATACAAAACGCAGCGGACGTTCACCTGTTATAAAGACCGCTAAACCGAGAGTATTTGTACCTGTATTCCCCGGAACAAACTGCGAGGTAGATACTGCAAGAGCTTTTGAAAAAGCAGGTGCCTTGCCTCAACTGCTGATTGTCAAAAACCTTACTCCGGGCGATATTGAGGAAACAATAGCTCAGATGGAAAAAATGATTAAGCAGTCACAGATTATAATGCTGCCGGGCGGCTTCAGCGGCGGCGATGAGCCCGACGGTTCTGGTAAGTTTATAGCAACTACTTTCAGAAACCCTGTTATTTCTCAGGCGGTTACGGATTTGCTTGAAAAGCGTGACGGTCTTATGCTCGGTATATGCAACGGTTTTCAGGCTCTTATCAAGCTTGGACTTGTTCCTTACGGAAAAATTACCGAAATCAAGGAAAACTCTCCTACTCTTACATTCAATACCATAGGCAGACATATTTCTCATATGGCATATACACGTATTACTTCCGTAAAGTCGCCTTGGCTGTCGGGAGTGAACGCAGGCGATGTATTTGCGGTTCCTGTATCTCACGGTGAGGGAAGATTTATGGCTGACGATGATATGCTCAATACTCTGATTGCCAACGGACAGATTGCGACACAGTATGTCAATCTTGACGGTGTACCCTCAGATGATATAGCTTTCAACATAAACGGTTCTGTATGTGCTGTAGAGGGAATAACAAGTCCTGACGGAAGAATATTCGGAAAAATGGGTCATTCGGAGCGTAAGGGAGAAAATCTTTACGCAAATGTACCGTTTGAGAAAGACCAGAGGATTTTTGAAAGCGGAGTAAATTATTTTAAATAATCAAACCCGAAAAAACACAAGCCATAAAGTTTAGGTCAAGCCTTTTCAAAGGCTTGCGGGTCGAGGGCAGAGCCCTCGTCAGGATTTTAAAGGGTGAAACCCTTTAACGATAAGTATTAAAAAGCCCTGATACCGCCAAGCGGTATCAGGGCAAAATATTTGCAAAAATGCCTTGAAAAAGGCATTTTTGATTTATGCATTGAGAGTTAAAGGGCTCTGCCCTTTAAAATCCCGCCAAGGCTCTGCCTTTGGAAACCGTGAACTTTTGAAAAAGTTCAATCAAAACTTTCCCGTTTTGCTCCGTCAAAGCTATGCTTAAAAAGTCAGTATATACGGATTTTGGTTTTTATCAAGAACCTCAAGGTATTTCAGAACCATATCCTCAGCAGTCCCCACACAGCCTGCCGTTGGTGAGCTTGATATATGGAAAAATATCGCAGAACCCTTTTCTTTTACTATCGGCGACATATTGAAGTTTATAACAAAGCCGTACTTATAGTTCTGAATGTCTATCATATGCTCGGCACTGTTCCAGTCTATAGCTCCTTCGCTTTCGACCCTTTGGTTATAGTACTCTGAATTAGGGTCATCTACCCAGTATGTATTACTTGTAATCTGAAATGCTTCAAGTCCTGTTTTCGGCTTATCGTTAATGTAGAAAGCCTGTCCTAAAGGAAAAAGTCCTGCCGGTGTCTGCCAGCTTCCCTCGTAGGATTTACTGCTTACACCTGCTGCACCTACATAACCCGGTGCTGACAGCTCCTCTTTATTGTTCCATATGCCTTTTTCATCTTTTTCAAACATACTGAGTTGTGCGGTATTGCCATTGGAATCCACAATTATAAGCTGACTGCATTTTTTTTCTTTCAGCTCATCAAATGAATGTCCTGTCTCTTTCAAAATCATACTCAGACCCGGATTTTGTCCGTTATCGGACTCAGAAGAAGCAGTCTCCGGGGAAGAGCCTCCGCCGTTGTCAGAGGGGTTGCTTTCGGAGGGTGCTGTTTCATTTCCGTCATGAGCATTATCTTCCCCCTGATTATCGTTTTCCTGAGAATTATTATTCTGAGGTGTATTGTTTTGTGCAGTATCTCCCGTACTGCTGTTTTCTGACGAAGCCGCCTGAGAAGCATTTTCCTTTGCCTTACTTTTCTGAGAGGCTTTTTCAGATGCGGATTTATTGTTTTTTTCTGATTTTTCTTTTTTATTGTCTGACGTTTTTTTAGTTGCCTCCGATGCTTTTTCGTTATCGGAATTTGCAAGACCGTTAATTTTGAACAGCGGCTTCTCTTTGTCGGAAAACTGTCCTACAAGCACAGTACCCGAAAATGATACGGCAAATACGAGAAATATAACTACAAGAACAAGTATAGTTTTTTTAGTGTTCATTTTATAAGCTTCTCCTTTATTTTATCTGTATATGAGGGTTCTTGTCTGCGTCAAGATACGATAGCAGAGTACTCATATCTCCCGAAGAAATATCAATGCAGCCCAGAGTGGGAGAAAGAGTACTGTTTCTTCCGCAGATTGTTATAACAGAGCCTTTGCCTTTTACTACGTTGTCGCTGCTGTAGCCGTCGCCGTTATGCTCAATGAATATCAGTGCCGAGTCATAGCCGTCAAGTATAGTGTCGCCTATGCTGTCAACGCTGTTTATACCGGCAGGAAGATTTGATTTATCCTGTATGGTATTGTAGTATTGGGAATTAGGGTCATCTACGATGCAGGTATTTCTGTTTACATAATGGACGTTCATATTTGTATCAAGGCTTCTTGCTGTAAATACAACGCCGAGCTTGAATATACCCTTTGGCGTTACTGATTTGCCCTCTCCGTAATTTTCACCTATACCGTTTGAACCCATACTTGCAGAGCAGGCAAAGATTGTTTTCCATTCGCCGTTATTAAGCTCTTTAAGCTCCAGTGTACCGCGGCTTACGCTGCTGCTTGCCTCGTTTGTTACAACAACCTTCTGTGAATATCTCGCTCCCTTTGAAACGGTCAGTGTAACTGTATCGTCCTTGGAAATCTGTGAGCCGGAGGGAATATCCTGTTTTATAACGAGATTTTTTTCTACTCTGTCGCTGTATTCGTACTCAATTTCTACGGTTATGCCCTTGCTTTCCAGCTCACGTCTTACATCTCCGTAATTTTTGTTGGAATATGAAGCCAGCTTGACTGTCGGGGATTCTGTCGGAGGCTCTGTTTCAGCTTCTGTAGGAGCTTCGGACTTTGAAGAGCTCTGTACATACGAGGACGCACCGCTGTTGTTGTCAGGTGTCGAGCTTGATGACTTATTGTCGGCATTGCTGAGTATTTCGGCATTTTTGTCGCTTGCAAGCTTGAAGCAGAATATTCCTGCAACGACAAGAAGTATTACTGACAGTAAAATTATAACTATGATAAGAGCCGTATTGCTTTTTTTAGGCTGCTGTGCAGATGTATTCGGCACAACGGGCGGACTGTACATAGGTGCGGACTGCTGCGGCATATTCTGCATATTCTGCATATTTCCATAATAAGCAGGGTTCATATTATTCTGATTGAGCCGCTCGTTTCCGCCGTTCATATTTCCGTTGCTGAACTGCCTTGTCTGATTGTTCATACTGGAAAAGCCGTCATTATAGTCACTGTAATTTTTATAATTATTATTGTAGTTATTGAACTGATTATTGTCTGCTGAAAAATTCTGCGGCTGATTTGGTCTTAGTACGACAGTTTCATCAAAATCATTGTTAAAATCATTGTTGTTGAGCATATGCGTAATACTCTGACCGTTCTGACAGGCTATGAGAGCGGTTAAAAGCTCTTCCGGTGTCTGCCAGCGGTCTGACGGTGAAAACGCACAGGCTTTCATAACCACTGCCGCAAGCTGAGGGTCTGAGCATTTGCACGGAACAGGAAATGTCTCACCGCTTAAACGTCTGTTTATTGCCCGTTCATATTCCGTATTGCTTATTGCAGGCTTTTCGGGCAGGAGAGGAATCCTGTTGTTGTTCAGCAGTCGGTAAAGAACTATTCCGAGAGAATATATATCGGCTCTTTTATCAACGGGAGAATGGCGTATAATTTCGGGTGACATATATGTATATGTACCTCTTGCGGACATACTCTGACTTTTAAGTATGCTTTTGGCTTCACCGAAATCTCCGAGCTTGAACTCACCGCTTTTTGAGATAAATATATTTGCAGGCTTTATATCCCTGTGAAGTATATTGTTGTCGCTCAGAGCCTTGAGAGCATTGCTCATATCTATGCCAAGCCTTACAACCTCCTGTTCGCTGAGTTCGTGCTGGTTCATATATTTTGTAAGAGGTGTGAGATACTCCATTCTTATAAATATATCATATCCCTGTTCATTTTCTCTTTTGAAAACCAAGTGGTCTTCATAGAGTACTATATTCTGTTTTCCTCTGAGCTTGTAGTTTGTATCTATTTCTGCAAGCAGCCTTTCGAGCATAGCTTCGTAGTAAACCGTTATAGAGCTTGTATCCTGCACAAGTCCTTCGCTCATAATATCCTGTTCGGAAACTCCCTCTGATGGAATTTGTATGTGCTTTATTGCCGATTCATATATTCTTCCGAACTCGCTGTAGGTGGCATGGTATACCTTACCGAACGAGCCTTTTCCTATAAGCTCCTTTACCTCCCACTTTCCCCACAGGGGGGCAAACTGTGATATATCTGACATTTAAACACTACCTCTTATCTGTAAAAGAATAAATTCAAAACTATAATTCCTGCTGCAACTCCTGCACAGGCGGCAATAATACAGCCTGCTATAAGCAGGGCGGTGACTGCACCTGATTTTTTCTTGTTTTCTCGGTTCTGCACCATAGGATAACCGTTGTTTACAAACGGAGGTGCAGTATTGCCGAATGAGGCAGGGGGAACGCTTCCAACAGGATAATTGACATTTTTCGCAGCAAAATCGGGAATACTCGTATTGCTGATTTTGTCGTCAAGACTTATCGTTGCGTCAGGGTCATCAGGAACTCTGTTGTTTTCGTATAATTCAGGCTTATTATCTTCTGCAAGAAGCACTGTAGCATCGTTATCATATTCGGCATTCAACTTACTGTTGTCATTGCGGTCGTAGTTTCTTTTATAGAATATGACCACAGCTGTTACGTTGTCCTTGCTTCCGTTATGCATAGCGGAAAAAACAAGCTCGTTTGAAACGTTATAGGGATTTTTATTATTACTGATAATGTCGGCAATCATACCTTCGTCAAGAGCGTCTGTAAGACCGTCCGAGCATATTATTATTGCGTCATCAGGCTGAAGCCTTACAGGCTCGGAGATAAACGGAGATATTGTAAAATCATCGGGGAACACGCCGAGTGCCTGTGAAAGCTGGTGTCTTCTATTATCGGCTTTTGCCTGTTCGGGTGTAAGAACTCCTATTTCGACAAGATTTGCAACCACGCTGTGATCCTTTGTCATTTGTTTTACAGCACCGTTACGGTAATGAAAGCATTTGCTGTCGCCCACGTTGTAAAAGGAAGCCGTATCGTTTTTTATATTTGCAATAGCAACGGTTGTTCCTATGCTCTGACCACGCTTTGTCATTTCATCGCATATAAGATTATTTACCTTTTCGATATAGGTATCTATGTTTTTGTCATTTATGCCGCCGTTTTCCGCCTTGAAATCACGCAGTACACTTACGGCATAGTTCGATGCCACTTCTCCGAAGCTCTCGCCGCCCATACCGTCAGCAACGGCAAAAACGCCTTCATCAAAGCTTCCGTCAGCGGTTATATGCTTTTGTGTGTACTGCTCTATAAATTCGCCGTTTATATAAAAATTATCCTGATTTTTTTTCCGTACAGTTCCCGTATCTGAGCTTACGGAAACAAAAAGATTTTTATTATGCATAACAACCTCCCTGTAATTTTGCCAATAACCCTGTACTTTTCTGAAATGATTTGTAAATATTACTCTAATGTTAGCATAAAAATCACCTGATTTCAACGTTTTAACAAAAAATATAGGGTTTATTATCATTTTATGTCTTATTCTGAACTTTTTTGATAAACAGGTGAAAGCCTTTAAAATATGTCAGCAATAATGCGGATTAAGGGTCTTGTAAGGGTTTTCTCATAAGGTTGATTTTTTACGGATTTATGTTAGAATATTGTAGTTGAATACTTTAGTATTTTTAAAATTATTTAAATTCAGAAATTTGTTTTGTAAGGAGGCAGGCTATGTTAAAATTATACGATAAATCCGGTCAGTCAGTACGCCGGTCAAATTTTGAACTGCTGAGAATTGTAGCTATGCTTATGATAATTGCATACCATTTATGCGGTCACGGGGGACTTAAATTTGATGCTTCCGTGTTTTCGGTAAATCATTTATGGACAGATGTTTTCTC
>ONDU01000078.1 GCA_900316615.1 uncultured Eubacteriales bacterium
GTTTTTGATAGACAGAGAATGCAGAGGATGCACAGCCGAGGAGATTATCTCTGTACTTTGGGAGGATGAAAGCGATATTCCGGCGGCAAAGACCAGACTCCGAAATCTTGTTTTTGACCTTAAAAATACCTTTGAAAAAATAGGAATGGGAGATATTCTCATTAGAAAAAGCGGCTTCTTATCACTCAGAAAGGATATGATTGACTGCGATTATTACAGAATGCTTGAAGGCGATATGTCAGCGGTAAATTCATACAGGGGAGAATATATGACACAGTATGATTGGGCTGAAATGACGGCAGGAAACCTTTACTTCAGAAATCTTAAATCATAATTTTTAATACTTTTATAAGCTCGGAGGTTTGACAGATCTCCGAGCTTTTTTGTGGAAAATATTATGCATAAGTTGCATTTTTGCGATTTTTCCGTTTTCCGAAATATCTGAAAAGTAACGTCAAAATAAATATAAGTGAAAGAATAAATTCCGCCTTATTTGGTGAAAAATCCTTTTTTAAAATAATACTGTTTATTGTAACGTTTTTGAACGCACTATAATTTATAATAAAATTGAAAGGAAAGAGAAAGCACTTAAACTCAGCGGAGTTTTTGAAGCAGCACAGAGGGTATTTGACTTTAAGAGAGAACATAAACCATATATAAAGAGGATGCCGGCAGAGAAGCCGAAAAAGGGACTGTGCTTGAAATGAAAGAAATGACAATAAAGCTCAGTCCTGTGGTGGAACATATAAAGGCGGAAATAAAGAGAGAGAGAAAAGCCGGCATCGATTTGGGAAGTATATACGAAGCACGGTACTTATGATTACAGGCATAGCTGCAGCAGCTGCAATAATTAACAGCAACTCTGGTATTGCCTGTAATCAGGGTATACGGTGCAACGATGACTGCTGCAATAAGTGGGGGAGAGACAGCACCCTCGATAAGGCTTCCCGATTTTAGCAGACGAGGCATAGTTGCTTTTTACTATTTTCTATAATCTATAATCACAATCCGCTTCAGGTAAGCGGTGAAGCTGCTCGTGACGGGCAGAATATAAGCAATAAACCCGGAAAGGTTCTGCCTGATACGGGAGGAGCTTTGATGTGGCTGCAAATTATAGGAGCAGCACTTGCTTTAATTTCCATTATTATGCTCACACCTAAATTCTTCAGAAGTCAGGCAAAAAAAGTAAAAGCCTGACCTAAAACAGCGAAGGCTCGGGATTTTGATAGTGGTTTCCGAGCCTTTGCTATTATTTTGCAAAAGCTTTGACGAAGCAAAGCTTTAAGTTTAGGTCAAGTCTTTTCAAAGGCTTGCGGTTTCCAAAGGCAGAGCCTTTGGTCAATATCATTAAGACAGGTAGAAAGTGGCTGACATGAAAAACACACTTGCGAAAGCAGGTGTGTTTTTCATAAAATAGAGCAAAAAAGACATTTTTTCAAAATAATCCTAAGCAGATAACTGATTTCGGGGCGATTGCAGACCGTTTCGGACAAACGTCCGAAACGAAATTTCAAGGGAAACCTTGAAATTTGTAAAAAGCGAATGCTTTTTACGTCTGCAATCGCAGTATCAGCAAATCTGAAAATTACAGCTTTTCTATATTGTAAAATTTATACTGATTTAAGGCTTTTAACCAAATGTTAAGTGTAAAAAATAACTATTATGTAAAAAAATATTACAATTTATTGTACATAATGTGCAAAAATAACCTTGATTTACTTTTTTACTTGTAGTTTTTTTGTAAATAACTTATAATAAATATGTATAATTTTATATAGCACGAATGGAGGAAAACAGATGAGTACAGAAAATCTGTCAGCTATAAAGGCAGTTATCGAAAAATCTTCTGCCTATAAAAATCTTTCGGAACTTTTTGATGAAGGCACTTTTACTCAGATAGATGCCTATACTATGTCGGGTGACAATCCCACAGAGGTAATAGCAGGCTACGGAACTGTGAACAGCTGTCCTGTTTATGCTTTTGCTCAGAACAGTGATATATGCGGAGGGGCTATGTCCAAGGCACATGCCTCAAAGCTTCAGAAGGTTTATGACCTCGCTGAAAAAACAGGTACGCCTGTTGTCGGTATGTATTCTTCGGCAGGAGCAAAGCTCTCAGAGGGAATGGATATGCTTGGTTCATACGGAACTGTTCTGAACAGTGTGAGCAAACTTTCGGGTGTTGTTCCCCAGATTTCCGTAATACTGGGAAGCTGTCTTGGAACAGGTGCCTTGAACGCAGTAAGTGCCGATATTATAGTCATGTCGGAAAAAGCAAGTCTTTCTTTAAGTGTAACGGGAGAAAATTCTTCTGCCGAGTGTGCAGAGAAGTCAGGTATCAGCCACATAACCGCAAAGAATACGAAGGAAGCTATTGAAAAAACAAAAGAGCTTATCACTCTGCTGCCCTCCAATAATCTCAGTGTTCCTCCGATAACGGACGCTGACGAGCCTGAGGATAATGCAGGCTGTCTTGTAAAGCAGGTTGTTGATAAAGATACTTTTATAAATCTTAAAAAAGCATACGGTGAGCAAGCTGTTACAGGTCTTGGAAGAATAGCAGGAACCGTTGTTGGAATAGTCGCAACAAAGGGCGGAATTACAGACAAGGCTTCGGCTGAAAAAATAACCGGATTTGTACGCTTCTGTGACGCATTTGCAATTCCCGTTATTACATTTGCAGACAGCGAGGGCTTTGCCGATGTAAAGGATGCTGTAAAAGTAACTTCTGCATACGCTGATGCTACAACCGTAAAAATAACAGTCATCAAAGGCAAGGCTTACGGTGCTTTTTATCTTGCTATGGCAGGCTCTGCCGCAAACGCAGATATAACCTATGCACTGGACAATGCTTCTGTTTCACCGCTTGCACCCATTACGGGAGCTGCAATAATGTGGGCTGACAGAATGGCTGCACCCAGAAAGGAAAGAGAACAGATTGTAAAAGAGTATGAGCAGAATGAGTGTAACTCTCAGAAGGCTGCCGCTTACGGCTATGTAAATGACGTTATCGCAAAAGAGGACGTAAGATTCAAGCTGTATACATCTCTTGAAATGCTGGCAGGAAAGAGAGTTTCCACAATGCCTAAAAAACACGCTACAATCTGATATTTCAGTTTTGCAAATCAAATTATAATCTATGATATAAAAGGAATGAAATTTATGAAAAATCTTAGAATTACTGTAAACGGTACAAGTTACGATGTTCAGGTAGAAGAGCTTTCCGCAGGAGCAGCTCCTGCACCTGCTGCACCCGCAAAGGCTGCCGCACCTGCACCTGCTCCTAAGGCTGCTGCACCTGCTTCGGGGGAGCCTGTAAAGTCACCTATGCCCGGAGTTATTCTTGATATAAAGGTTTCTGAGGGTCAGACCGTAAAAAAAGGCGACTGCGTAGTTATCCTCGAAGCTATGAAAATGGAGAACGAGATTTTTGCACCTACAGACGGAAAAATTGCTGCAATTTCCGTTTCAAAGGGACAGAACGTTGATTCAGGTACCGTTCTTATGACAATTAACTGATAAAAAATCCATCCGAAAGGAATGTGCTTAGAAAATGGCAGATAAGAAGAAAATTCTAATTACTGAAACAGTGCTTCGTGACGCACACCAGTCTTTGTTTGCAACCAGAATGACAACAGAGGATATGCTTCCTGTCTTGGAAAAACTGGATAAGGTTGGATTTTATTCTCTGGAGTGCTGGGGAGGAGCTACTTTTGACTCATGTCTCAGATTTCTGAATGAAGACCCTTGGGACAGACTCCGTATCATACGGGATAAATGCCCCAATACGAAGCTCCAGATGCTTTTCAGAGGTCAGAATATGCTCGGATACCGTCACTATGCAGACGATGTTCTCGAATATTTCGTACAGCGTTCCGTTGCAAACGGTATTGATATAATACGTATATTTGATGCTCTTAACGATATAAAAAACCTCCGTACCGCAATAAAGGCTGCTAATAAGGAGGGTGCAGAAGCTCAGGTTGCTATTTCGTATACGGTTGGTGAAGTTTTCACCGATGATTACTATGTAGAATATGCAAAAAGAATTGCCGATGCAGGTGCAAACTCTATTTGCATAAAGGATATGGCAGCACTGCTCACACCCTCAAGAGTTGTCAGTCTTGTAAAAGCCCTTAAAAAAGCTACAGACCTTCCCATACAGCTCCACACCCATTCTACATCAGGCTTGTCGGGAATGTGTCTGCTCAAGGGCATAGAAAACGGTGTTGACAGAATAGATACGGCTATGTCACCGCTTGCACTGGGTACCTCTCATACACCTACAGAAGCTATGGTAGCTGCTCTCATGGGTACTGAGTATGATACAGGTATAGATTTGAAACAGCTTAATGAAATCCGTGAGTACTTTATGGGTATCCGCAAAAAGTACATAGACAACGGTCTGCTTGACCAGAAAATGCTCGCTGCCGATACAAAGGCTCTTATATATGAGGTTCCCGGCGGAATGCTTTCCAATCTGCTTAACCAGCTCAAGCAGGCAGGAAAAGAGGATAAGCTCGATGAAGTTTTGCAGGAGGTTCCCAGAGTAAGAAAGGATTCAGGTTATCCTCCCCTCGTAACCCCTACTTCTCAGATTGTAGGTACTCAGGCCGTTTTTAACGTTATTACAGGTGAACGCTACAAAATGTGCAATAACCAGTTCAAGGATATGGTTGCCGGTAAATACGGTACTACTCCCGTACCTATTGACCCTGAATTCAGAAAGAAAATAATAGGTAATGAAAAGCCTGTCACCTGCCGACCTGCTGATCTTATCAAGCCCGAACTTGACAAGCTCCGTGAAGAGTGTAAGCAGTGGACTGAGCAGGAGGAGGACGTTCTTTCGTATGCAATGTTCCCCGAAGTATCTGTCAAGTTCTTTGAAAAAAGACGACAGAAAGAACAGGGTATAAACGGCGAGTTAGTCGATATGAAAAATAAGATTCATCCCGTTTGATAGACCGTCACAAGTCCCCGGGACTGCCCACGCTTAAAAGCGGGGGGCAGTCCCGGGGACTACTTGTGCGAATGAAGAAGATGTCGTATTATTAAAAAACAATGCTGACCGAACCTATGGCTTGTATTGAAAATCATATTTTGTCAAACAGTTGAAATTGAAGATAAAAAATGCTAAAATAAGATATGGCAGCAGCAGAAGAATAATAGACAACAGAGAGATTTCAATAGAAATACGTTCGGTAAATCACCGTTACTTTGAGTTTTCGTGCAGAATTCCAAGAGATATGAGCTTTCTTGAGGAAAAGATAAGAAATGCCGTTAAAAAGAAAATCTTCAGAGGTAAGGTTGATCTCTATCTTACGATAGGTTCGGATGAAAATGAAAAGGAACAGGTGGTTATTAACTACGGACTGGCAGCCGGTTATATAAATGCACTCAGGGAGCTTGCACGGAAATACGGTATAAGTGATGATACTTCTGTATCGCTGGTGTCTAAGTATCCTGACATTTTCAAGGTAAGCAAGCCTGAGATAGATGAAGAAAAGCTGTGGAGCGAAGTCGGTGAGGTGCTTGACGAGGCAATCGGAAAGCTTGTGGATATGCGT
>ONDU01000072.1 GCA_900316615.1 uncultured Eubacteriales bacterium
TTGTTAACCTAAAACAAGCGACAGCTTCTTAGCCATCGCTTGTTAATATAATCTCATTCTGTTTTACTCGGGTTTACCCCAACTATTGACACAGAGCCAGTAAAAGAAAAAGGCTTCCTTTCAGAAGCCTTAGACACAACAGTTTGAACAACTTATTTATTTATTTTTACTATTGTAATAATCAGTCAGCAAAGCCTGACTCTATAAGCTTTACAAGGTTCTCAACAGCTTCAACCTCGTCACCGCCGTCAGCTCTTATTTTTATCTTCGTACCGCCTACTATACCGAGTGAAAGTACACCCAGCAAGCTCTTTGCGTTAACTCTTCTCTCGTCCTTTTCAACCCAAATAGTTGACCTGTATTCATTAGCCTTCTGGATAAAGAATGTAGCAGGGCGAGCATGTAAACCAACCTGATTTTGAACTTCTACTTCTTTTGCAAACATAACAAATCCCTCGCACTTTATAAAATTTTAAATGGTGTCCAACTGATACTGCTATTATAACACAACTGAGAAAACCGTCAAGAAAGTTACGTAAAGTTTAGATTTAATATCATTATTTTTTTAATAATAGCCTCTGTATTTATGCAATTTTACCATAGACAAAAAATAATTTTTGTTATTATGTATTACTCTGACACAGATAATGTGCATAGTGACATCTGATTTTATTGAAAAAATAAAAATTCTGTGCTAAAATTGCGTTATGAAGAAAGGGAGTTGATATATTGTGAAAAAATATCTGGAAATAGGAAAGGTCGTCGGCACTCACGGAATAAAAGGAGAGCTTCGTGCAGAGGCCTGGTGCGATACGCCTCAGTTTTTCTGCAAATTCAAAAGGCTTTATCTTTACGAGGGCAGGAAAGCCCTGGAGGTAAGCTCACGTCCGCACAAGAACATAGTTATAGTAAAAATAAAGGGCATAGATACGATAGACGCAGCCGATACGCTCAGGGGAAAAATCCTTTATATGGACAGAGCTGACGCTGAGCTTGAGGAGGGTGCCTACTTTATACAGGATCTTATGGGAGCAGAGGTTTTTGATAACGACAGCGGAAGACTTTACGGAAAAATTACCGATGTTTTTAAAACAGGTGCAAATGACGTATATCAGATTACGGACGAAAGCAACAAGGACTACCTTATTCCCGTTATTGACGAGGTTGTTATAAAAATAGACGTGGAGCAGGGCAAGATATTCATAAAGCCTTTGAAGGGGATTTTTGAAGATGAGGATTGATATTATAACCCTCTTTCCTGAAATGTGTGAGGCTGTACTGAGCGAAAGCATAATAGGCAGAGCCGTAAAAAAGGGAGCTGTCGAGATAGTGTACCATCAGCTGAGGGACTTTGCCTTTGACAAGCACAGACGTGTTGATGACACTCCATACGGCGGCGGAATGGGTATGGTTATGAAATGCGAGCCTATCGCACTCTGCTTTGAGGCTTTATGTGATGAACTCGGATTTAAGCCTCACCTTATATATATGTCGCCTGCGGGAAGGGTGCTGAACCAAAGCCGTGTAAGAGAGCTTGCCTGCGAATATGACAACATCTGCATATTATGCGGTCATTACGAAGGAGTAGACCAGCGTGTGCTTGATTTGCTGGTAGACGAGGAAATATCTGTCGGCGACTATGTGCTTACAGGCGGCGAGCTTCCTGCCATGGTTCTTTCGGACGCAATATGCAGAATGCTGCCCGGAGTACTTTCAAATGACGAATGCTTTACTCAGGAGAGCCACTACAACGGACTGCTTGAGTATCCCCAGTATACAAAGCCTGCCGTATGGCGTGATATGGAGGTTCCTGCCGTTCTTTTGTCGGGACATCATGCCAACGTTGAAGGCTGGCGTGCAGAACAATCCTTAATACGCACCGAAAAACTGCGTCCCGATATGCTGGAAAATTACAACAGCCCTGATAAGGGCGAAAAATAAATATTAATGATTTATATAATCAAAAGTTATTGTAATAATGGAAAAAATATGATAAAATATTTCCTATATATAAGGAAGAGGGCGATTATACATATGAAATCAGGTCTGAAAAAAATCCTTGCTGTCTTCTGCACGTTATGTATCGCCGTAGGCGTGACCTCCTGTGGTGAAGACGGTGGCAAAGGCGGCAACTCTAAAGGTTCCGGTGCAAGCTCCGTTGTCAGCTACAACTCCCCTAACGGAACAGCTGTAAGCAAGATTGTTGCCAATAACAATCTGGAAAAAGCAAAGGTTCCGGCTGCTTCATCTAAAGTCAATGCAGCTGAGATTTTTAAAAAATTAAAGTATGTTCCGCAGATGTTCTACGGGTGCTATGCCATAGACGGCTGCTACAGCTTTCCCTGTAACTCACAAAGTCTTACCGACTATCATACGGATATGGACTACTGGTCTGCTGATAATATATGCAGTAAGGCTGAGGACGAGGTAACAAAAATTCCTTTCAGAATTGAGGCAGGTCCCTGTACTCTTGCAAGTGATTTGAGCGTAATAACAAGCCATTACTGGATGCGTATGTATTTCCAGACAGAAAGCCGAAATGTTGAAGAGATTATGGGTTCTTATACTGTTGTCGGAAACAAGCTGACATTTACTCCTGTTAAGAGCTATAAATACAATAAAGATACAGACTCGGTTGACTACGAGCTTTCGGATAAAAAAATTGAGTATACTTTCTCGTTTCACAGTCCCAATCTTACTATTTCGTTAGGTGGTAAGTCGGTAACTCTTACTGCAAGGGGACTTGCCGAAAACTATGATGAGCTTGAGATTGACAGCTACCTTTCTGCAAAATCGGACAGCATTGCGAATATACAGCATTTCGATATTTACTTGTCTGATACTGTAAATCACTTCGACATAACTGCTAAGAAAACAGATGTTGTATCTGATGTTATAAATAATGCTGTAGGAGAATTTTCCGATAACGGATTATTTACATTCGGCTGGAATGACACAAACGGAAGCAGCAAGGTATATCAGTACGCTTACTTCTTCTGCGAGGGTGACGGTCTTATCCTCACAGACGGCTCCAAAAACTACAACTATAATGACAGCTACTCTATGCATAATCAGGCTTTGCTCGGAAGCAGCGTTACCACAAAGGAAGCTGAAAAGCTCGCTGACCTCGATGAACAGCAGATTGCCGTAATCGTTGAAAAACGTACAAACCTGCTCACCGACCTTCAGAGTGCCTTTGAAAAAGCAAACATAAACGTCAAAGTCGATAAGGAATCCGGTGAGATTATGCTCGACTCAACAATACTGTTCGGCTACGACAGCTCTCAGCTTTCAGATGACGGTAAGAAATTCCTCAATAAGTTCCTCAAGGCATACTCTTCGGTTATTCTCGGTGAGAACTATAAGGGCTTCGTTTCCAAAATTTTGGTAGAGGGTCATACAGACTCTTCAGGAACATATGAATATAATAAGACCTTGTCGCAGAGCAGAGCAGATAACGTTAAGGAATACTGCCTGTCATCAAGCACGGGTCTTAATAAGGAAATGATAAAGCAGCTTTCCGGACTTATGCAGTCTGTAGGCCGTTCCTCAGATGAGCTTATCGTTGACAAGAAAGGCAAGGAGGACGCAAAGGCTTCAAGACGAGTAACCTTCAGATTTACAATTAACCTTAACGGCGTATAATCAGCAGACCTGCTGAAAAATAATCAGCCCTTTGACGCTGACATCAAAGGGCTGATTTTATTCTTATTTATCAAACTCAGCTGTAACTTTTTCGGAATCTGAATTCCATCTTCTGTAAATGCTCGCAAGAACAGCTCCTGAAATATTGTGCCATACGGAAAATACTGCTCCGGGAACGGTTGCCATAGATAAATCCGGAAACGCCGTAGCTGCAAGACTTGTTGCAAGTCCTGAATTTTGCATTCCCACTTCTATTGACAATGCCTTTGTTTTTTCAGGCGAAAGCTTCAGCAGTCTGCATATTCCGAAGCCGCAGGCATAACCCAATAGGTTATGCAATACCACTACAGCGAATATTATCACGCCGCTTGTAAGGATTTTTTCGGAGTTGTGCGAAACAACTGCACCTATAATCATACAAATAGCAACAGATGACACCATCGGAAGTGCTTTGACAGCCTTTTCCGTAAATTTGCCGAAAAATTTATTTACGACAAAGCCCAGAACGACCGGTATTATTACTACCTGAATTATTGTTGTAAACATACTCATAATATCCACATTTACAGTGGTTCTCAATAAAAGATAGGTAATCGCCGGAGTAAGCAGCGGTGCCAGAAGCGTATTGACGCTTGTCATACCTACCGAAAGTGCTACATCGCCCTTTGCAAAGTATGTGATTACGTTGCTTGCAGTTCCTCCCGGACAGGTTCCCACAAGAACTACACCTGCCGTAAGAGCCGGGTCAAGATTAAAAATACGGCTAAGTCCGAACGCAAGAAGCGGCATTATTATGAACTGTGCGGCACAGCCTGTAATAATGTCTGCGGGTCTTTTAAACACAAGTGCAAAATCCTTCGGCGTTAACGTAAGACCCATTCCGAACATAACAACCATAAGCAGATAATTTACCCATGAGGTCTGTATCCAGTCTGTGGATTTCGGTAAAAACAGCGATAATGCTGCAATGGCAAGTACTATAAACGCCATATATCTGCTGAAAATATCACCTATTTTTTCTAAAGCTTTCAATTTCAAACTCCACCCTTTGTTTTAATCTGACAGTAACGGTTATCAGCGTACTTTTGCAGGCTCATACACTTTAATCATATGCTTAACCTGTTATGTAATTGATATTGCCTCTGTCTGCAAATAATCATACTACAAATACATAAGATTGTCCACAAATTTTCTCAAAAAAATTTTTATACATTAAAGACCGATTTTGATAATTAAAACGCTGTTATTGAAAGGAAAAATTTGTATATTTTGACGAAGTTATTACAATGACTTAAAATGAATATGAATAATTGTTGAAAATAAATTTTGAGTAGGTTATAATAATAACCAGATTTATAGAATGGCAGCTTATTTGTCATTTTATTAACATAATTCATTTTACAAAGGAGATGAACCATAATGCCAATGAATGAAAGAGTTATTATTTCACTGACAATTCTTATTACGGGTTTTGTAGTAGTTTTTTCCGTGCTTCTTTTGCTTATCGGTCTGATTAAGCTTTACGGAACGATTGTAAGCAAGGCTCTCGAAAGTGCCGAAAATAAAAAGAAGCAGCAGCTCGCCGCTGTCAAAACAGAAAATACTTCCTCAGTCAAACCTGAAATTACCGAAACGTCAGGCGATGTATCACAGCTTAACGAAAATGGTCTGAATGATGAGTTGATTGCAGTCATAGCCGCAGCTGTAGCTGCCGTTTACGGTGAAGGCACTGTCAGAGTCAAATCAATTAAGAGAGTTCCACAATCACGACCTGTCTGGAGTACTGCGGGAATACTTGACAATACAAGACCGTTTTAATGTGCTTTGATATATCTATGGAAAGGAATGTGTTGAATGGAAATTTTAAACGGATTTTTACAGTCATTACAGGGCTTGTTTCAAAATTCCGGACTCTGCTATCTTGCGTGGCAGAATTACGTAATGATTTTGATTTCTATACTGCTTCTCTATCTTGCAATAAAAAAGCAGTATGAGCCTATGCTTTTG
>ONDU01000074.1 GCA_900316615.1 uncultured Eubacteriales bacterium
GCTCATCGTCAAACGCTGACAAACTCATTTGTTTATTCATGCTTTTATTATATCATAAACCGCCAATTTACGAAACATATTTTTGTGCGGTATTGCCTATCAATTTTAAGCTTTGTAATCTCCTGCTTCTGTCTGTAATAACTGTCCGTATGATCTGCCAGCAGAAATATATACATCGCCAGTGCCGCAACCTCAGTAGAAAACACTATAAGATATATACCGTAAAAGAAAACCTGTATAATCATTGCTATACACGGCACTGTAAACGAGATCCAAAACGCCATTTTTGCGTGAATAGTCATGGATTTTCTGTATATAAACAGCAGATAAGAGTATAATACCATCATAGCTGCCGTAATTATGTAGGAAAGAGGATAACCTGCACTTCTCCTGTATACATTGTCACTGCCTATAGTATAGTACAGTCCGGTAAGCTGTGAAACCAAAAGAAAGAAAATATGCATAGAAAGCAAAACGGTAATAAATATACGCATATCCTTTCTTTCTCTCTTACTGTCAAATTTAGACAGCATATACATTACCAGCAGATATACTATAATACAAGGCATACAAAATTCAACAAAATTCGATACCACAAGTGCAGTATGCCAACCACTTCCTATAAATCCCTTAATCTGCTGTCCTACAATATTGGAAAAAGAAAAAACTATAAGACAGGAAAAAATGGAAACAAAATACCTTTCCGTAGATCTGTCAAATTTTGCATTGATAAGCGTCTGAACAATTCCAAGCAGGCAGATTACCACTCCTACCAATTCGACCGCTATATTAATCATATATTACCCTTTCACTACAATACCACACAAAAACGTGCCTGACAAATACCGTCAAAAGCAACCGTTCTAAGATGCATCTGATTATGATTACTCATCTTTCAGTATGCACCTTATTCTAAAAAACTATACCTTCCTTTAGTATTCATTATATTATAATAATTAATACTTTTCAATGCTTTTCTAAATTTCTATCATTTTTATACGCAATTTTTATGATTTTTATAGAAAAAACATTTTTTCGTAAAAGCTGTCGAATTAAATAATATACAAAATAAATGCTCTCAACGAAAAATCCGCACATATTTTTTCTTCATAATATTTTCTATAATCATTTTTCTGAACTTACCCTAAAAATATTTTGCGTAATTTTATGTAATGCTCATATTTTCATTCAAGTCATCTTATACTAAATTTATGTAAAAATATGTTGTTAATTCTATAAATTTATGATAGAATATGTTGGATATGTAGCTTCGGGGAACGGCTGCAATCGCACCCTGAGCATATGAAATTATGAATATCACGGAAAACAATATTTTTCACTCAGTTATAAGGAAATAAAAATAAATGTATTTTTAAAAAAGGAGGAATTACTGTGCTGAAAATAAACAATCTTTCATTCAGCGTTGATTCTGAAGGACAAAAAAAAGAAATCATTAAAAATATAAATCTGGAAATTCCAAAAGGCAAGCTGTTTGTTATCACAGGTCCTAACGGCGGCGGAAAATCCACACTGGCAAAATTAATCACAGGCATCGAAAATCCTACAGGAGGTCAGATAATTTTCAACGGTACAGATATTACCGAAAAAAGTATAACCGAACGTGCAAGGCTGGGAATAGGCTTTGCTTTCCAGCAGCCTGTACGCTTCAAAGGAATACAGGTTGCCGACCTTATAAGGCTTGCAACAGGTAAAAAGCTTTCATTTTCCGATATATGCGACTATCTTTCTTTAGTAGGACTGTGTGCAAAGGAATATGTAAACCGAGAGGTTAACGCAAATCTTTCCGGAGGCGAGCTTAAAAGAATAGAAATCGCCACTGTACTTGCAAGAAAATCACTCCTTACAGTATTTGATGAACCTGAAGCGGGAATAGATTTGTGGAGCTTCAATAACCTTATTGATGTATTTCAGAGACAAAGAGAGGAAATAAAAGACAGATCTATACTTATTATCTCACACCAGGAAAGAATTCTTAATATAGCAGATGAGATAATTATTCTGAAAAACGGAGTTGTAGAAAATCAAGGTACAAAGGCATTTATTTTCCCTAAGCTGGCAGACACTTCATCATTGAAGGGATGCAGGGGAGTTTTGAAAGGAGCTGACCGTAAATGAATTTAAACGAAACAGAAAAAAGCCTTCTCAAAGAAATTGCAGATATAAGCGATATTCCCGAAGGTGCTTTCAACATACGCTCAAACGGAAAATCCGTCGGCAGACGTTCGGGAAAGAATATAGATATTGTACCAAAGGAGGACGTGAGCGGACTTGATATTTTTATAAAGCCGAATACAAAAGGCGAAAGCGTACACATTCCCGTAGTTATGACACAGAGCGGTCTTAAAGAAGAAGTGTATAACGATTTTCACATAGGTGATAACTCTCAGGTTGAGATAGTTGCAGGCTGCGGAATAGATAACTGCGGCTGCGATGATTCACAGCATGACGGTATTCACAGATTTTTTGTAGGCAGGAATGCAAGCGTTAAATACGTAGAAAAGCATTACGGCTCAGGTACGGGAGCAGGAAAGAGAATTTTAAATCCCGTAACACAGGTCTATATGGAAGAAAACAGCTATGCAGAAATGGAAATGGTTCAGATAAAGGGCGTTGATGATACAACACGTACAACCGAAGCCGAGCTGAAAGCAGGTGCAAAGCTTGTTGTAAGAGAACGTCTTATGACTCATAACGACCAGACCGCCGTAAGTATATACACCGTAGAGCTTAACGGTAAGGATTCAAGTGCCGATGTGGTATCACGAGCAGTAGCTGCCGATAATTCCTATCAGAAATTTGATGCCAAAATCGTAGGAAATGCTCCCTGTAAGGGACACACCGAGTGTGACTCCATAATTATGGACAACGGAAAAATTCTTGCTGTTCCATCTTTGGAAGCAAACGATGTAGACGCTTCACTCGTACATGAGGCTGCAATAGGAAAAATAGCAGGTGAACAAATTATAAAGCTTATGACCTTGGGTCTTACAGAGTCCGAAGCTGAGGAACAAATCATAAACGGATTTTTAAGATAATCTTTCTATAACGAATAAATAGCCCTATTTTTCAAAAGCTTAAAACAATATAATTTATTAAAAGCTTTAACCAATATACAAAAGGAGGAATTTTTTATGACGTGTATGAACACAAGAAAAGCTGTAATAATAGGCTGTGGCTTTGTCGGCTCTGCCTCTGCATTTGCTCTTATGCAAAGCGGTCTTTTTTCTGAAATTGTCCTTATAGATTCGGATAAAAACAGAGCAGAGGGTGAAGCTCTCGATATAAGTCATGGACTTCCCTTTGCAAAGCCTGTGAAGATTTATGCAGGAAATTATGAGGATATTTCTGATGCTTCCATAATAATAATAACCGCCGGAGCAGGTCAGAAGCCGGGTGAAACCAGACTTGATTTAGTAAAGAAAAATGTCGGTATATTCAAAAGCATTGTCCCCGAAATCGTAAAGTATAACCAAAACGCTATACTTCTTGTCGTTGCAAATCCCGTTGATATACTGACATACACCGCAGCAAAGCTCAGCGGTTTTCCCGAAAACCGTGTTTTCGGTTCAGGTACGGTTCTTGATACGGCAAGGCTTAAGTACCTTCTTGGTGAGCACCTCGAAATTGATAGCAGAAGTATACACGCATTCATAATCGGCGAACACGGCGACAGCGAAATAGCTGCATGGAGCAGTGCAAACGTTTCAGGCATACCGATTCATAATTTCTGCGAAATGCGCGGTCATTTCAATCACGATGATGCTATGAAAAAGATAGCTGATAACGTGAAGAACAGTGCATATGAAATCATAGAAAAGAAAAAAGCTACTTATTACGGAATAGCTATGTCAGTAAAAAGAATCTGCGAAGCTATTGTAAGGGACGAAAAATCTATCCTTCCTGTATCAAGTATTCAAAGAGATAATTACGGAATAGAAGGAATAGCTTTAAGTATGCCTGCCATAGTAGGCAAAAACGGCGTTGAGGGTAACGTTCCTATTGAGCTTAACAGAAAGGAATTGTCTGCACTGAAAAAATCTGCCGATACGCTCCAAAACGTTATAGATACTGTATTTTGTGACAGTCAGGAAGAGGAAAATTAAGGCTCAGGTCAAGCATTTTCAAGGACTTGAGGTTTGAGGGCATAGCACAGCTTAGTTTTTTGAATTTTTAAAGCCCCGATGCGTAAAACGCATCGGGGCTTTTGGTCAATAAGGTTTAAAAGTCCTGTTATTAAAAATTCCTACGAAAGGCTTTGCCTTTGGAAACCGTGAGCCTTTACGGTATTTCCGCTGAACTTATTTTCAGATAATCAGCCGCTCAGTTTCCCTGAAGCTGTGTAAACCTCGAAAGAAAAGCCTGAGTTCTCGGATTTTCAGGGTTATCTATAACCTGCTGAGGAGTACCCTGTTCCACAATAAGACCGTCTGCCATAAATATTATTTTATCGGCAACATCTCTTGCAAACTCTATTTCGTGCGTTACTACAATCATAGTACTGTCAGAAGATTTCAGTCCCTTTATAACATTGAGAACCTCTCCTGTAAGCTCCGGATCCAGTGCAGATGTCGGCTCATCAAAGCAAAGTACTGCCGGATTCAGTGCCAAAGCTCGTGCAATAGCAACTCTCTGCTGCTGACCTCCGCTCAGATTACAGGGATATTCGTCCTTTTTGTGACTCAGCCCTACCTTTTCCAGCAGAGAATTTGCCGTATCATTTATCATTTTAACGGCCTCCCTGTAGTTGGTAATGCCCTGATAATCCTCTTTTTTAAAAATTCTCTCCTTTGCAAGAATTTTCGGTGCAAGCACTACATTTTCAAAAACAGTGTACTGAGGGAAAAGATTAAACGATTGAAATACCATACCTAAATGCAGCCGTTTCTCTCTTATTTCCTTTTCGCTTTTTCGGGAGCCTTCGGAGCTGTCAAAAATAACATCGTCCCCTACAGTAATCCTTCCGCCGTCCGCTTCCTCAAGAAAGTTAAGGCAACGCAAAAGAGTGGTTTTGCCTGAGCCTGAAGAACCTATTATGGCAAGCACCTCTCCCTTTTCCAGCGAAAAGCTTATACCCTTCAGCACTGCTGTTTTGCCAAAGCTCTTTTTTATATCTTCAACATTCAGAAAAGACACAGCAAATCATCCTCCTTATCATGCCTTGAAGAAGTCAAGCTTTTTCTCTATAAACGAGAAAAGCAGCGTCAAAATTCCGCAGAACGCCAGAAAAAACAATGCCGAATAGAACAGCGGCCATATAAGTCCTTCCATTGAGAAGTCCTTGGCATTCATAAGTATTTCGGGTATGGCAATAACACTGGCAAGCGATGTATCCTTGACAAGAGTTATTATTTCATTTCCGATAGGTGCGGTAATTCTCTTGATTACCTGAAGCAGAATTATTCTGAAAAATATGTGGGACTTTCTCAATCCGAGAACCTGTCCTGCCTCATACTGCCCCTTTGGTATCGATTCTATTCC
>ONDU01000098.1:0-1553 GCA_900316615.1 uncultured Eubacteriales bacterium
ATTTGTAAAAGAGGATTTGAACAGCAAGGGTAATAAAATAACCTCTATAGAGGTCAAGGAAGCTGACGGCAAGGTGTTTCATGATAACCAGACTGTTGCTGGCATGCTTGTGAATATAGAGGCTGAAAGCGGCGATATTAAATCGGGAAAGTACCATATGGAGGCGTATTTCGTTTATAATACAAAAGATGAAAGCAATGCCAAGATGTATCTTATAAACTACTGCTTCACCCCCAATTCAAAAATTGATACATCGCTTTTCGAGGAAAGCTATAATATTATAAAGGGTAAAACAATTCCCTGATTTTATATTTGAGAAGATTTTCACATACCGATAACCGTTAATTATATCAAGGATTAACGGTTTATCTTTTTGAGAAAGGAAAGAAAATGGATACAAAAAAATTAGTTAAATTAAGAAACTCAATTATGGAAAAAGAGTTCTCAAGAATGAACAACAGACAGCTTGAGGCTGTATTCACCGCCAGAGGTCCTCTGCTGATACTTGCAGGTGCAGGAAGCGGAAAGACTACTGTTATAGTAAACCGCATCGCAAGCCTTATAAGCTGGGGAAGTGCATATAACAGTGAAGTCTTCACCTGTGAGCTTGACAGCGGTGATATTAAGCTTATGGAGGAGTGTGCAGCAGGTAAAGCACCTGTTCCCGACGAGCTGAGAAGAAAGCTTGCGGTATATCCTGCAAAGCCGTGGCAGATACTCGCCATAACATTTACAAACAAAGCCGCAGGCGAACTCAAGGAGCGTATTATGGCAAGGGTTCCCGATTCCGGTGACATATGGGCTTCAACCTTTCACTCGACCTGTGCAAAAATACTCAGAAGATACGGAGAGAAAATAGGATATTCCTCAAGCTTTACCATTTACGATACAGACGACCAAAGACGGCAGATGAAGGATATTTTAAAAGCTATGAATGTAGACGAAAAAATTCTTTCACACAGAAGCGTGCTTGCGGAAATTTCAAAGGCAAAGGACAGAATGAAAAGTCCCGAGGATATGAAAAAGGAAGCACTCAACGACAGCCGTCTTATTACTGTTTCAAAGGCATATGCCGTATACAGTGAGCGTCTTTTAAACGCCAATGCTATGGACTTTGACGACCTCATATATAATACAGTCCGTCTTTTCAGCGAACATAAGGATGTTCTCGAATATTATCAGAATATTTTCAGATATATTATGGTTGACGAGTATCAGGACACAAACAAGGCTCAGTACAGACTTATAAATATGCTTGCCGATAAAAACAAAAATATCTGCATAGTAGGTGATGATGACCAGAGTATATATAAATTCCGAGGGGCTACAATAGAAAATATACTCAGCTTTGAAAAAAGCTATCCTGACGGAAAGGTAATCCGGCTTGAACAGAATTACCGCTCCACCAAGACCATTCTTAACGCTGCAAACAGCGTTATCTCAAACAACAGCGAGCGTAAGGGCAAAACCTTGTGGACAGAAAATATTCAGGGCGAAAAAATAACCGTACATAAGGCTTTATCCGAACGTGATGAGGCTAAGTACATATCCGA
>ONDU01000098.1:1573-2608 GCA_900316615.1 uncultured Eubacteriales bacterium
TTTTCCGATTTTGCCGTACTTTACAGAACAAACGCACAGTCAAACGCTATAGAACAGCATATGGTAAGAAGCGGTATTCCTCACAGGCTGATAGGCGGACACAGGTTCTATGACAGAGAGGAAATAAAGGATATGACAGCATATCTTCAGGTTATAAACAATCCCTCCGACAACGTAAGACTGAGAAGAATTATAAACAAGCCTAAACGCTCAATAGGTGCCGCTACGGTTGACAAGGCTGTAGAAATATCCTCCGTTTTGGGTGAAAGCCTTTATTTCGTAATCAGAAATGCTGAGAATTACGAGCCGCTTAAGCGTTCGGCTTCAAAGCTTGCAGCCTTTGCCGATATGATAGACAGCCTTATAGAATTTTATGAAAACGAAAGCAGTTCAATATCACAGCTTTATAAAAGGCTTCTTGAGGTCACCGACTACGAGGCTTTCCTCAAAAAGGAAAAGGAGGACAGCGACAGCAAAATTCAGAATATAAACGAGCTTCTTACAAACATCAAAAATTATGAGGAGGATAATCCCGGGAACGCTTCTTTATCAGGCTTTCTTGAGGATATTGCACTTATTTCCGATATTGACAATTACGACAGCGAGTCCGATACTGTAGTGCTTATGACGCTCCATTCGGCTAAGGGGCTTGAATTTCCCGTTGTGTTTATTCCGGGCTTTGAGGACGGTATATTCCCCGGCATACACTCGATTATGAACCAAAGCGAGCTTCAGGAGGAAAGGCGGCTTGCCTATGTCGGCATAACCAGAGCAAAGGAAAAGCTGTACATTGTCCATGCAGGCGAACGTATGCTTTACGGCTCAACCTCATACAACGCTCTTTCACGCTTTGTAAAGGAAATACCGTCAGAATGTGCAGACTTTACCTCAGCAAAGAATTTCAGGACAGCTTCTTCAGATACCGCAAATTCAAACGGCTTCCGTTCAGCAGCTCCCTCACGAAGCTCTTACGGCAGAACCTTTCTCGACAACAATTTTGCCAAGGCTAACGCTTTTGCAAACAATACATATTCC
>ONDU01000075.1 GCA_900316615.1 uncultured Eubacteriales bacterium
AAATATAAGGGTAACGCCAAACTTTACGGCTATGAAAGAGGATAATGTTTCGAGAGTAAGCGGAAATATTGTAGTTTCGGCGGCTGGCAAGGAGAAGAAATTCTCTGTTGTGATAGATACTCAGGGAAAAGAGATTTATTCCGCTACAATGAGAGATCTGATAATTTATCAGAAGAGCGGAAAATTGTATTTTAACCTTTCGCTTGATTCTCAAACTATGGCAGACAGCCTTGTTATTGAGAACAACGGCTCTCAGGATACACTGGATGAAAATACGGACTGTACAGTATCCTATACAGTTCCGTTTATTGACGATAACACAGATCAAAAGCTGGCAGAAGCAACCAATAAATTTAAATTTTACGCATATGATGGAGATAAGCCCTCAGGAACAATACTCAATAAGAGTTATGATTTTGATGAAGAAAATGGTATTGTTACTGTTAATTGCAGTATGATTGTATCATCAGATGATATAAAGTACGGCATTATGTCAAGAATACTTTATGATAATAACGATACCAGTGGTGAAACAGAGGTTAATGCTGACGAGGACGAATCTGATAAAACGTTAAGAAATATTGCAAAATTAATCAGTGCTGCTGTTAATAATAAGAATCAATCTTCAGATGATGTTATAAACGATATGGCTGATAACTTTGGCACATGGGCAACGAGAATGCAGGATGGAATTTCACTTGCTATAGACTCTCAGCAAAGATTCCATTACGGTCTTGGAGCAAACGTTTCAGATGTATTTGATAAGACTAAAAAATTGGGAGAAACTTTAAAAAATGCTCCTCAGGTTGATGGTTTATCAAACAGCGTCCAGAGCAAATACGCATGGCTTGGATTTACAGCAAGTGCCTACAACGTAATTGATCACTCAAGAGGTACAGACCATTTTTATAAGCTGGACGATGTTCTTGATAATCCCAACGTAACCACAGAGGAAAAGGAATCATACGTTCGATGTGGTATAATAAAGGATACAGCCAATCTTTTATCCGGTGCAGCCGGTATACTTTTGGTAGGTGTAGGACCTGCGGGCTGGATTGCAGGTGCATTAATATTTACCGTAGGATTGGCAATAAACGAATGGTGTGACCACGAAATGGAAGAAATATCAAACAAGTCACCAGGTGAAGGAGAAGGCAAGGGCGGTTCTGATACATATCCGAACAAGAGAAATCAGTGTACCAATGCAGGTAAGATAAGTGCTCCCGTGCCGAACTATCCCGAAGCACCCGAGGATCCGACAAGTCCGCCCACAGAGCCGCCGACAGCACCCACGGAGCCACCTACTAAACCCACCGAGCCGCCGACCCACCGAGCCGGCAACAAGTAAGCCTCCTAAGAAAAAGTGGACATTTTACCTTAAGGCTTCTCCCGAGGTTGGTGTAGCAAATGAAAATGTTGAAATCTGGACAACTGCGAAGAATATTGATATTTCTCAGGGCTTCTCATTCAGATTTTCATACAGGAAAGCAGGTTCGTGGAACTGGAAGAATATTACAAATTGGACATCTTCTTCAAGAATAACAACGAAATTCAAGAAGAGCGGAAAATATATTCTGCGTGTTGTTATAAAATCAAATTCAAATCCTAACTTCTGGGTAGGTGTGGAGAAAGATTATTATGTAAATGCTCCTGCTGAGCAGCAGAACAGCTACAATAATAATGATGAAAAGGAAATTACATTCAATCCCTCACATAATATGATGCTTGTAACAACAAGACTTCAGGCAGGCGATGAATCCGCAAACGATAAGGTAATGGGAACAAAATTTATAGTTTCAGGAAAACGTTCCAACAGTTCTACAGTCAGCTATCTTTCTGTAGGTAAACAGACCAACAACGGCTGTTCGGATATATCAATGCAGTTAGTTGATATGTCAGCGGTAAAGGCTGCGATGACAAGCATAGGAAGCGTAAGCGGAGGCGGAGGCGGAGGCAATTCAAGAACAAGCTATCTGCTGAGAGCCGACTATACTACTACCCCTACACACTTCAGAACAGTATCCGATATGGAAATAGTAAACTACTATCCTGCAGATACAGTTATAAACTATGTCGGAAATATAAGCAATTACCGTGACGTTACATTAAAATCGGATTTTGCTGTTTATGAAGAGAATATTTATGTAAACGGTGATTTCTACGTTAACGAGCCTACGACACTTCATTGTGATGTATTCAACAGAAACCTTGCAGGCGGCTGGGCAGACATAGTTGTAAAAGACGGCAATGATGTTATATATTCTGCCGAGGATGTATGGATTGGAAGAGCATCCTCACAGAAGCTTGAAATTCCCTGGACTCCCACAGCAAAGGACAGTCAGATTTCCGTAAAGGTTACCAATAAGAGTATGGTAACAAAGGAATATGCTCAGGACAATAACTTTGCAGAAAGAAAGCTTACCGCAATAGAGTATCAGGTGCCCGAGGTAGGAGAAATTCAGAATACACTCGCACTTGAGAACAGAGAGTTTGCAGTTTCTTCAATAATTCAGAAGACACGAAATATTACAGATGTAAAAATGTATATGGACGGTACTGAAATAACTAATTTGCAGTCATCGGTAAACGGTACTGACATCAAAAAGTATTGGTACAACTGCAATGGTCTGACAGCGGGAGCTCATAACGTAAAAATACTTGCTACATACGAAAAAGCAGGCGGAAAGTTTGCAATAGCAGAAAAATCGCTTGATTTCAATGTAATAAGCAACGCTGAGTCAAGTGCGGTTATAAGCAAAAATTCAGAAACAGACAATACAAACCTTTCAGCTGACCTGTATAACGGCAGCAATTACAGTGCAACATATCGACCTGATGAATCAGGTGATATAACTGTTCCCTTTACAACCTCTATGTATCAGAATACGGCTAATTACAAGGTATTTGTGAATACAGAAAAGGGAATTTATATAACGGAGCTTAAAGCAGGCTCAATCGCTGTAAACAACAGTGAAGTACAGAATACATTCAATGTAAAGGGACTGTCAAATATTCGTCACGCAATTCTTTACATTAAGGACAGCGATGAATATTATACCCAGCTTGCTTATAAATATATTAACTGTAACGCAAGAGGCGTGAGAGTTTTCTATTTTGACAAAGCTGAGTATGCTCAGTTTGCACAGGCTGCAGATGCTTATCTGCTCTGTGTGACAAGTGATAATAAAATGCATAAGCTCGACATTATAAAGGACGGCGTAAGGATTACCGATTCAAATGGAAGTGTTGAAATATCCGATGAAAATATTTATCAGCCTGTTGTATCTTCTGCAAAGGCTGTAGGCTTAATTGTGGCAAATCCTGTTGAGGGTATTAATTCAACTGTTCTCAAGTCAAGCTGGAATACTTCATATCAGGGTAAGTCGAATATATCAGTATCAGCTTTCGGAAGTGAGCTTGTAAGCAAGTCGTTTATAAACGGAAAAACTGTGGAGCTTCCCTATAATGACTATATTGTTGACTATACTCTTAAATCCGACAACTATGTATTTGAGGTTGAAAAGGAATTGTCACTTAACTCCGAAAGTTTTACAAACAGAATTGAAAACAGCTTTGTCGGAAAAATAAGTCATCAGGAAACAGCCAAGGTTGAAGAAACAATTTCATTCAATGCATACGATATGACAGATAAAAACGGCAATATGCTGAAATATGTTTCAGCAGTACGAAATAAGCCTGTTACCGTAACGGTTGTATTTACAGATATAAATGACGGCAGCAACGTAGTAAAGAAAACAGTTAAGCTCAACAGCTTTAACGGAAATATTGAAAATGTAGCTGTTCCCGACAAGGCAGGAGATTATAAGCTGAGTATTTCAATGAACCTCATTACTGAAACAACTATGCTCGGAGATTTGAATTCAGATGAAAAAATCAATGGTACAGACGTTTCTCTTATGAAGAAATTCATATACGGAGTTCAGACACCTACTGCAAAACAAAATATTGTAGCTGACATTGACGGTTCAGGTACGATTGACAAGAAAGATCTGGAGCTTCTTAAAGAAATGCTTGCGTAAATAAGTGCTTTAAGAGATTGAAATCAGTATTTTAATCAATGGCGGCTGTCACAAAATCCAAATCAGGATTTTGTGACAGCCGTTTTTTATGCAGCTTTGACTTATTGTAATTCCCTTTTGTAAATCTGCATATATTTTTACAAATTATAAGAAAGCAGGTTGATTGAAATAATAAAGAAGCTTTTGAGCATATTGCTCACACTTGGTATTATAACGGGGATTTTTGTTTTGTTTACGGGTTTATCTGTCGGCGGTAAAAAGGATTTTATAAAGTATGCAGAGTTCAATGTATGTTACGAGGCTCTGGAAAAAGCACTGTATTACGATATAAGCTCCAATAGAGAAAAAGAAAAGGTAAAAATAGACTGGATAGAGCTGCTTGCATTTTTAGGGGCAAAATATGGGGGAGATTTCGGAAAATATAAGGAAAATGATATGGCAGAGCTTGTTGAAAAGCTGAAAAACGAAGAAAAAATTCAAAATATATGTCAGCAAATGAGGTACTATAATTACTATAAAGAGGTTTACAGTGCAGTACTGGGAGGCTTTACGGGATGGTATACAGAGGAATGTGAGAATGAAAACGGAAAAACAGAAAATAATAAGAATTACGGATTGTGTGTGTTTTCACCTGTAGCCAAGACATTTCCTTTTTCACATTATGACGATTTCGGAGCAGACAGAAGCTATGGTTATAAGCGTCCTCATTTGGGGCATGATTTAATGGCGGCGACAGGTACGCCTGTCGTAGCTATAGAAACAGGAACGGTTGAGGTAATGGGTTGGAATCAGTACGGCGGCTGGAGAATAGGAATAAGAAGCACAGATAAAAAGAGATATTACTATTATGCACATCTCAGACAGAACAGACCCTTTCACCCGGATATAAAAGAAGGAAAGCTTGTAAATGCAGGAGAGGTTATAGGCTATGTCGGAAGAACAGGCTACAGTACCACTGAAAATACAAACAACATAGAAGCAAGCCATCTTCATCTTGGAATGGAGCTTGTTTTTGATGAGAGCCAGAAGGAATCCGATAATGAGATATGGATAGATTTGTATGCCATAACGAAACTGCTGGAAAAGCATAAAAGTACGGTTTACAGGGTAGACGAAACAAAGGAGTTTTACAGCAGATACCGCTTCAAAAAAATTGATTAGGACGGTACTCAGGCTGTGGAGGAGAGCGGTGCGATTGCAATAACGGCAGCGAAAGCTGCCGTTATGTTTCAAGGGATATCCTTGAAAGTAGTCAAAAGCTTTGCTTTTGACTATGCAATCGCACAATGCGGAAAGCCGCAAACAAGTGGTAAAAAAGAACAAAAAGAGAAAAAATTGTCAATCTAAAATTTTCTGAAAAATATGTACTATTTTGCATTAATGAGGTTGACACGCAAATGCAAATTTATTAGAATATAAAAAGTGTAAATTATCGAGGAGGAATGAAAAATGAAAAAAGTATTTTTGGCTGTCATATCGGCAGCAGTTATAGCGTTATGTATGTGCAGCTGCGGAAATTCCAATGCAGGCTCGGGTTCGGGTACAGCTTCGACGGCTGCAAAAGAGATAAATCTCAGCGAAGTAATAAGTACTATCAACTCAAGCTCACCCAATCAGATGGAGCTGATTGAAGGTGTTGATGACCTTAACAAATATTACAGCATAAGCAAGGAGGA
The DNA here is from genome assembly GCA_900316615.1 of uncultured Eubacteriales bacterium. Classification (GTDB taxonomy): domain Bacteria; phylum Bacillota; class Clostridia; order Oscillospirales; family Acutalibacteraceae; genus CAG-964. The sequence goes on from ONDU01000075.1 coordinate 5,717, forward strand.
TGTAAAAAGCTTCGGAGCTGAGATTGATAAAAGCGGTATAGACGAGGTTGTAATAGTAGAGGCTGTTGATGCCGATGCGGCTGCAAGAATACAGGCTAAGCTTCAGCAGAGATATAATTCAAAGAAACAGCTGGGTGCAAGCTACAGTCCGGAGGATTTGCAGATTATAAAGAACTGTTCTGTAAAGACAAACGGAAATATAGTAAGTATGATAATTTCTTCCAATGCAGGTGCAATGGAGGAAGTTCTTAACAGTGCCGTAAACGGCTGATTTATACGGGTTATTTATATGAGAAGTTTGAATTGTGTAATAAAGAGAGCGTGCTTCCTGATTGCTTGCTTGACTGTATGCTTTGCCTTGATTTTTAGTGCATCGGGCTGCAAAATAAAGGGAAAAGGCGGAAGCTCGGCAGGCTCGGGAGCGTCATCATCTGTACAAGACGGTGACATACCGAACAAGATTGTAAGTGAGATAAAGGAAAAGTGTAAGCTTTCCGGTATGACGGAGCTTTCAAAAGAGCAGCTGTTCTCACGCTATGGAATATCAGATGAATACGTTATGTATTCTGCGGTACTGGTTTCGGGGGATTCTCTTTCCAAAGACGAGGTTATCGTTATAAAGGCTATGGACGAGGGCAGTGCCTGCTCAGTGCGTGACTGTCTGGACAAGTACTATAAGAGTGTTCTCAGGGAAAGCAAGGAATATCTCCCTGATGAGTACGAAAAGCTTGAGAAAGCGTCCGTGGTTAAGGACGGAATTTATGTAAGACTTTTTATATCGGATAAGGCTGACGAAATGAATAAGATTTACAACTCTTATGAAAAATAAATCCTGAATCCGTGAAACTCAAAAATCAAATCAGTTCAAAAGTCAGCTTGCAAGCCAAAAACAAAGCAAAAAGCTCACATTCTAAATGCACCCAAAAGGTG
>ONDU01000023.1 GCA_900316615.1 uncultured Eubacteriales bacterium
TTAGCTTGTCAGTACTAATAGGTCGGAAGCTTGACCACAGTTTATTTGGTTTAGCTGAACTTCTTTTCTGTTATTTCTTTATTCAGTTTTTAGGGTGCATAAATGATTTGCATTACACTCCGAGCTTTGAGGCTTCGGAGTTTTTTATTTGTCTGAACTTAAAAGCCATAAAGTTTAGGTCAAGCCTTTTCAAAGGCTTGCGGGTCGAGGGCAGAGCCCTCGGCAGGATTTTTAAGGGTGAAACCCTTAAACTCAAATTATTTAAAATAAAAAATGAAAAAAGTATTGATTTTTTTGCATAGTTATGTTATTATACTATGGCAGTCAGAAAACTGATTTGCGCTGATAGCTCAGCTGGATAGAGTGACTGGCTACGAACCAGTAGGTCGGGGGTTCGAGTCCCTTTCAGCGCGCCAGAGTTATAGCGATAGGCGAGAAATGTAAATTTTCTTGCCTGATTGCTGTAATTCAGTTTAGATTGTTCAGTAACATAATAAATTTAACCTGCTCAAAGGTTCGTGCTAAGGTCAGCTCGCACAATACAGCGACTTATGAGTTTTGCACACAGGATTTAATTTAAGAATAAAAAACAAAAGCAAAGTCCGTATAACCCTAAGACGCTAAAAGAGTAAATACGAACTTTGCTCACTTATATAAAACCATGCAGAATGTAGATACGTAAATACAGAGCATACATAGCGTTCACAAATTATTCGAGTTTGTGTGTAACTCTAATAGCGTATGTCTGTTGTCTGTTTGCCGACATTCAGCAGGCTGTGGATGCTTTGTTTTCCATTCACTGAATATTGTATATTCTCTATGGTGGAAAGTCAGCTGTTTTTTTCTTGATTGCAGTTTTTTTAATTTAATAGTATTATTAAGTAGTATTCTGTTTCTTAAAAAAGAATGTTCTCAAAACTGACATCAGTCAGTCGGGAACATTCTTTCTTATCTTTATTAAATAAAATTTAATAAAAAACAAGTTTTCCTTTTCAGTAACAGAATGATGATGACCATCAGCTCAACAATAATTACACCTGAAACTAAATCTATTACAATAACCACTGTGTTATTGCTTTCTGATGATGTTGACCGAACAGCAGAAATTGGAATTTCTGTAACAAAAGAAGTTGCAACATTTTGTTCAGAATAAAAAGAATTTTCTACAATACTTGTTGCGTAAGCATAGTTCTTATTTTCGATTTTGTGAATAAAATCTATAACATCACCCTGATACTTCTTTTGAGTTACACACCCACCCACGCTCATCAGGATAGATAATCAGACTGTCGTGCTGTTGGCACTTATAGTAATTATTTTTGAACTCTGTACCGTTATTACCGACAAAGCCTTTGATAGTTTTGGTTCGTACACTATTTATCAGCATTTTCATCTGTGATAGGGTAGCGGTCTTTCCGCTAAGCGGGATATGAACATAACAGGCAGATACTTCATTTATAAGAGGTATCTGCCTGTTATCATTATAATAGTGTCTAATCCCCTATAATATGCCTTCCTTGTTGAAAATAACTTGCTTTTTCGACCAAATTATGCTACAATATATATACTATTTTATATTTAAGGCATAGGTGGCAATGTATGAGCAAGAATGGTAATATGCTATATAAAACATTGCAGGATTATCCTCGGAAACGGATTACATTAGAGGAGCTGAACCAACTATGTGGGAATCACGAACAGTTAACAGAACAGATAATGAAACTTACCGCACAGGGTGTTTTAGTTCCTGTAAAAAGCAGTGGAACAAACGGCAACCTGAAAACACCGTTGTATATGCGATATACGATATGCATGGAAAGCAGCGTACAAATATCGACTGATGAGATCAATGCTCTTCATCCACGACTATCAGCAAACGGATATCTGCTTCGTAACCGAGTACAATTCGTTAATAACAGGGAGTTTTTGTTCTGCTTGAGTGAATGGCTGACGAATCATGAAGATCATGATATAATGTCCAGACGTGAACGCTCTTTTTCTATATTTGGTGATGAAAAAGCATTGGACAATCATTTAAGGCTGTTAGAATGTATGGGTATCTCTGACGATATGCTTGGTTTTTATGAAACACCGGAGCAATGCTTTTCCGATTATATTCCTGTCCGTAAAAATAGAATGACATTGCTAATCTGTGAAAATAAGGATATCTGGTTCAATATCCGACGTTTGATGTATGAATCTGGAACTCGTTCGTTATTCGGCACACGATTCGATGGTGTGATATTTGGTCAAGGAAATGACATCACAGGAAAAGATAAATTCCGTTCCTATGCACAGTATTTAGGGGCAGATGATGTTAGCTTTCTGTATTGCGGAGATATCGACAGAGCTGGTTTCGATATTTTTCTGCGCCTTTGCAAGGCGGCAGAAATGCTTCATATCGAATTATTTCTTCCGGCATATCAAAAAATGATGGAACTGAGTCGTAATATTCAACTTCCTGACAGTGACGACGGAAGATGTATCATGCCCGAAATGTCCGAAATTCTGCCTTTGTTTACGGTTGATGAGCAGGAACAAATCACAAAGATACTTGAAGATAATAAACGATTGCCACAGGAGATACTCTCATATCCTGTACTGGCAAATTATATGAGGTAATATCATGATTTCAGCAGAATCCAAAGAATTATTACAGGATTTTGAAAAACGTATGCGATTCGTGAATCTGATAAAATACTGGCTGCAAAGAAGCAAACCCACAGAGATCCGAGAACTCTTGCATAACGATGATGACAAAACAGATAATCTGATACTCATGATAATGGTCTTTATCATGGACAGTACACTCCGCTACGGCGAACGCTGTACCAAGCAGGATATCGCAGCATTTTTGCGTGAATTAGCCGATGTTTATGGATATGAATCGGAATCTGCAAAGATACTGACCGATTATATCGTAACTGATGTACTGCAAGGCGGCGGAAAGGTTCGCAGATTCGATACATTTGACAGCCATGAGGAAGAATTCTGTGAGCAAGGTTCTTTGATTCTGATTGAACAGCAAAGTGGAAGCTATGTCCTGACAAATGAAGCATACGAATTCCTTTTCAGAACAAAGGAGATTGACAGCGAATTAGATTTTTCAGTCAATCGTTTCAAATTACAGGAATTCATTAAGCGTGGCAACTATGGGAAAGCACTTCGTGAAAGCCGTGAATTAGTCAGCCGAGTTAGGAATCTGAAAACGAGAATGGATGACTTCATGCTTAGGTGCAGAACCAATATCTCCGAGGTTTCGATTGATGAATATGAAGAGATCGTCACTCAGGTAAAAGATTCCTTTGAGGACGAAAATAAACAGCTCGGTGATATACGCACACTTATATCGGCTAAGTGGCAGGCGATCGCAGATGCTGAAATCAAAAAAGACGAAAATATAGGTCAGACAGAACAGGAGATTCGTGAAATCCTCGAAAACATTGATATTGTGATTAGTGAGCAAAGCCGTGTATTCAATCAGAAATTCACACTATCCGAACTGTATGCCGAGCTGTTGGATGACAGTTTCTCTTACTTGCAGGTTGGGCGATTTGATCTTGAACATGAGTTATTGCTTCCATTGCAGAAAATGCACCTGAAGGATTCTAAAAATGTCGGAAAACTGTTTGCTCCGCTTTACCACCCCTCATTTCCGCACCTGTTTGGTCTTGATTTCTTCTACGGAAGGCAAAATGCGATAAGAGAGAGCAACAGAGATGACAGTATTTATATCACAAGCGAAGATACTGCCGAAAATGTGGCAGATATCAGAAATAAAAGATATGTTTCTATTATTATGGGACTATTGTCTTATGCGGAAAACAAATCTGTTTTTTGTTTCAGTGAATATCTTGGATCCGTACCAAAGAAACAGCTACAGGAGCAACTGCAGGAAAAATCATTGCCGTATGTTATGTTGAAGCTCTACGGACTTGAGGTACTAGATATTGCAGGTTGGCGTTCAGAACAGCAGGATATCATTGTTCCTGTCGGTGAATTTGATCTTTCCTATTGTCTGAGTGAGCTTCCCGAAAAATTGGTACAGATGGATTCTATACATATACAAAAGCTCGATGAAGTTATCACTTTATCTGATTATGCAGGCGGCAGTATCAAAATAAATGATTTTAAGGTCGAGGTGAGAAGATGAAACCCGAAAGTCTGAAACTGTTTGCAAAACTAATGGAAAAGGGATACATTACCCGTGAACAGGAACCGGCATATTATGAGTATTACAATGATACGGAAATTGCTTCTGAGCTTGCGGTCATGGAGCAGGAACTTGATTTCACGCTTTACAGAACAAACGGCAGGCTTTATCTTCTGCCGAATCCAAGCAATGAACTATTCTCGCAGGTTAACAGTGATTTTCGCCGCAGTGTCGGCAATGAAAAGCTGGAAGAACTATATTTACTGAATTATATGGCGATTTTTCTTTTACATGAGTTTTATGGCGGAAAAGGAAATACGCTTCAAACAAGATATTATATCAAAGAGTCGGATTTTCTCTGTGAATTTACACAACATTGCGAGCAGGTGCGATCAGAAGGAGAAATGCTGAAAAATGCATCTGCACAGTACAGTATTGATTTTCTGCGTCTTGCTGACAACTGGCTTGCTAAGCGTGGCGATGACTCTAACTCTGTGGATACCAAGCACGGTTGTTTTATGAAGATTATCAGAAAATTCCGTGATGAAGAGCTGCTGTATGATGCGGACGGTGTGTGGAAACCGACGGTCAAACTGAATGACCTGATGCCATATTATTTATCGCAGAACCGCATCTCTGAAATACATTCTATTCTGGAAGGAGGACAGTCAGATGCCGGCGATTCGTAAAATAAGAATTGCAAATTTCAGATTCAATGACGGTGCAAAGCTTATCCCCGACGAGATATTCTGTACCGAGAATGCTGACGGAAAACCTATTGACACTTTGCTGAATCTGGATAACGGTGGAGGCAAGTCTGTAATCGTTCAGCTCTTGCTTCAGCCGGTTTGCCCGAAAGCAAAGGTTCAGAATCGAAGTATCAGCGATTATTTTCAGAAAGGCACTGACCATGCGTTTGTACTGATAGAATGGGCGTTGGACGGCTCCTCAAACAGCCTGCTGACCGGTATTGCTCTGGCTGCAAGCACGACAGCGGATGATGAAAATGAAAACAAAACCGTTCGCTACTACACGTTTATGCATGATTACACAAGAACCGGTGATAGGCTTAATCTTATAAATCTTCCCCTTACCGAGCACACAGGCAATCATATCCGCCCGATGTCCTTTGATGATCTGCGCAAATATCTGCAAAAAAGAAAGGTCGAATATTATCCTTCCGATTCGTTGCACCGATATCAAAAACGCTTAGAGGAATACGGTATTTTTCATACTGAATGGAAAAATATCCTTGTGCGTATCAATGAAGTGGAAGGCGGTATTACCAAATTCTTTGAGGAATACAGAACAGCTGACCGGCTACTTGACAAGTTTATCATTCCGGGTGTGATGCCGAATGACAATGCTGCTGCAGAAGAACTTGAAGAAATGTTCATTAATTATGCAGACAGCTATGCCGGACAGGAAAAGAATCTTCGCTTGCAGTCGCAGATAAAAGATTTTACCGAAAAACTGCAAGGGATTCTTCCCTTGATGAAAGATATGTGGGATGCCGAAGATCAAAGGATACAGGCGATACGTATGTTGGCAGATCATTTATTCACACTTGAACATAGGATTAAACTGGATACAGAAAAACAGGAACAGCTTGAAAAGGAGATATCCGATTTAAAGGCAAAACTGCATCATATCAAAGCTGAAAAAGCATCGGAGGCATTTTATCTTGCACAGGAGAGCTTTGATAAGTCAGCAGCACGGCTTACAGAATGTAAGCAGAAAAAAGAAGATGCTGAAAGCCGGTGTGATAAATTCGCACATATGGTTACGGTTCTGAATGCAGCCAGAGAGTACGCTGAACTGCTTGAGCAGCAAAACGCTGAGAAAGCATTGGTTGCACAAATCAGAGTGTTTGACCAGGGAACACAGGATTCCCGTATTCTTTCTTTGAAGTATTCACTGTCTTTGCTAGCAGAAGAGCTGATACAGCAGACGAAAGTCGAATTGAGCCAGAAAGAAGCAACCAAAAAAGAACAATCTGATGCACTCAATAATATACAGGAAAATATAAAGAAGCTCACTGAGCAGCACACTAATAAAAACAATAGCTTGAATCAGTCAAAAGGACGCAAAGAATATCTGTTAGAACAGATTAACAAGGTTTTAGCAGCACTTGCTTTGCATATCACCGTTATGCTTGACGGAAGTTATTCTAAGGAGGATATAGAAAATATCCGTACAAGTTATGAAAAGCAGATAAAACTTGCCAATGAGCAGGTAGAAAGCTGTAAGAAAGAGGAAACTAATTTTGAGCTGGAACTTGAAAAGCAAGCTCAAGAGCGAGTTAAGCTTCAACGCTCTCAGGCAGAATTTACAGCTGATTTGAAGCAGAAGGAATCTGCACTTGGAGCGTACAGCCAAGCATACAGTGCAGTTATTACCGTATTGGAGCATCTATCAATACCTGAGAGCAGATTGTTTACTGATGAACCGATGTCAAGCCTTCACAGCATACTCGAAAAGCTGAGAGAAAAACTAAGACAGACTGAGCGTTCGGAAGAATTGCTCAAAGAGCAGGTACGGTGTATCGAAGCAGGTCAGCTTCATCTATCCAAAACAGTGGTCAGCTTTTTGCAGGAAATTGGTATCGCTTATCAAACAGGTGAACAGTACCTTAACTTACAAAATGCGAAGATACGAGAGGATATTCTTTCTGTCAATCCGCTTGTTGCTTATTCTGTGATAGTTGATTCTGAAAGAGAGAAGGAAAAACTGCTGTCGCAATCAGTGGATTCATGGTTGGAAGCTATTGTCCCGGTATATACACGCTTCGAGATTGCAGATATGGCTGACGGAAAGTGGAACAAGCATGACCATTTCCTTTCTGCATTTGATAAAGAATACTTCCATGATGCTTCTGCTTATAAAGAAAATATACAAAACAGACTTGACACAACAGAAGCAGATATTAAAAATATACGGCATCAAATCAGTGAGTGGGAATCTGAGAAGAATATCCTGTCGCAGTTCACATATGCAGCCGATTTTGAGCAGCAATTACAGGCAAGTATATCTGCCACCCAAGAGGAGATTCAGAAAACAAAGGACAAACTATCGGCTCTTGACAGGCGAAAAGATAAGATCAGAGAACGGTTAAAAGAACTCCGTCAGCATAAAGAAAAACAACAGGAAATCATACACAATACCGAAAAGGATCAGTCTGAATTCAAGCGTATCTGTGAGAATATTATACAATACGAGGATATTAGCAGGCAATTTTCGGAGCTGGAGGCTAAATGCAGACAGCTTTCTCTGCAAATAGATAATATGTGCAAGGAGAAAAGAGAACTTTCTGCTCTGATTACTGAATGTGATGATATTATTAGGCAGATCAATGATAAGATAAAAGAGTATCAAAATTTGCTGAATGATCTGCAAGACACACCGGTAGCAGAAAAGCTCTCAGAGGATTATTCAGTTATGCTTGCAGAATACCGACTCTATCAGGAGAATAATTCGGCAAACCGCAAAAAACTACAAGAACATCTGAAAAAGGTTCAGGATATTATCAAAAAAAAAGAAAACTGTATTCGTAGATTCCATATCAATCCGGCAGAATACGAAAACACGGAGTATTCTGATGATGCCTACAATCATGCAGAGGAACAGCTTGAACAGGCGAAAGAAGAACATGAACAGGTTTCAAAGCAGTATTCAGAAGCTTCAACTTGCCATACCAGAGCAGAAAGTAAACTGGAGCAGGCTAAGGAAAAACTTGCTGAACTGCATACTGAACTTCTGCCACGTTCCAAAGTCGGTTCTGATTTTGCAAGGCGTATGAAAGAATGCAATGAAAAATTAGGTTCGGCTGAATCAGAGAATAGCGAATGTTCAAAAAGACTGAATGATTTAAATGCTGATCGCAAGTATACTGCTAAATATGCAGAGAAATTTACGTTAGAATTATCGGAGTATACGCCGAAGATATCAGAAGCTCAGCAGGATACGGATAAACTGTGCAATACAATAGAGAATTGCAGTGAACGACTGAAAAAAGCGGAGAGTAATACAAAGAAGTATAACAGCCGTGAACTCGAACCGTTCAGAGATAAACATACTTTGTTTACTGGAACACTTGACGGCATTTTATCCGTTATTGACAATCATAGTATCACAGGAGATAAATACTTTACGCTTTATGAGCGAACGGAAGGCGATATCAAACGCTATCATGATCGTATCGTTCAACTTGCTGTTCTGCTTAAAGACGTTGAGGACAGCAGGAAGCAGCTTGTGGAACATTGCCGCCAGCGTGTTGGACGTTTGTATGAAAATCTGAAGATTTTGTCTAAGAAATCATCCGTACAGATCGGTAACGTCAAAAGACAGATGATACGGATTGATCTGCCCGAAATTGAGCCTACAAGTGAGCAACCTTCTGAAAGAATCAATCAGTTTATTACCAAACAAGTAAAAAAGTATCTGTCTGAACAGGAAACTGCAACGAGAACTCATCACGATAATCTGGAAATCAGGCGGCTTTTAAATTGTTATATCGGCAAGGAGACCATTCCCGTTACTGTATTTAAGATTGATAAGAATATTCAGAACAGCCGCTATCGTTCATGGCAGGATGCTCTGAAAGCAAATTCAGGCGGAGAACAGTTTGTTGTCTTATTCTCACTTATTGTATCCGTTATGAATTACACAAGGAGTTTGACAAATAGTCTAAGTTCCACCAGCGGCGTGTTGATTCTCGATAACCCGTTCGGACCGATCTCTTCACCGCATCTTCTTGAACCAATGTTCCGTATCGCAAGACATTTCCATATTCAGCTGATATGCCTGACACATCTTGGAACGGCAGCAGTAACAAGCTTATTTAATATGGTTTACCAGCTGCGATTCAGGAGTCTTCCGCTCTCAAATGTTGAGATACTTGAATCAGAAGCTAAGCAGCATATGGAACACGCATATTATTTATCTGAGCAACTATCGCTTTTATAAATATTCACAAAAGGGCATTGCCAATTATCGGCAATGCCCATATGCTTTTTATTCGTCATCGTCACTGCACTCATCAAGTTCGAGAAGCAGTTGGATATATATGCACTCCGCCCGGTTATGTTCATCGCCGTCTGTAGACATCGTGAGTTCAAGAAAATCGGTTTATTATTAACATTTTGATAAAAGCATACAGTTTAGTGTTGAAAACAAAAAATGGAGATTATAATGATGGTGTTACATTTGAGCAAAACGTTCAGTTGTACAAAAAGTTTTCCACTCAAGAAATTGGCAAAAATCGAATCTATGGTGTGTTGCTTTGTATTGCTTTATTGGTACCGGCAAACGACAGTTAGCAAAGGTTTGTTGACGCTGTAGAAGCGAACATCAACAAATATAAATCGATTAATATTGTTACAATGGGATTCCAAAAAAAACGGAAAACGCTCTTGCTGAATCCAAGAGAAAGCAAATGAATCTTACACGGGTTCACTATCCCACAGCGGTTTTAGGAAAACTCATCTTTTTTGCCTATCCTTGCCATAATGTATAACCATTGTATCACCGCTTTTTCATAGCTTTATGTAATATTTCCGCCCTCTGTTCAAGCTTTGCAGATTTATCTTTTACACATTCTTGATTTTCAGGATTTTACAAAATATATTTTAGGTGTTGACGCAATAGGCTGAAAGGTATAAAATGTAGTTGTTCAGGCTCAAAATTTAACATTTTAAGGGTTTTAGCGATAGCTTACGCTATGCTTATTTTAAAACAGTAAAATTAAAAACAGGAGGAAAACGGAGATGGAATTAATACAAAGCTTTTCAGTAGACCATACGCATATTGTACCCGGTATTTTTACAAGCAGGGTTGATTATTTAGGCAACTACTTAGTTACGACCTATGATATAAGACTTAAAAGACCTAACAAGGAGCCTGTCATTGATGTTGCGGCAATGCATTCTCTTGAACATATTATCGCAACTTATCTTCGCAACGACCCGGACTGGAAAAACGAGGTTATTTACTGGGGGCCTATGGGCTGTCTTACAGGCTTTTATCTCATACTCAAAGGCAACCGCACTCCGCAGGAGCTTTATGAGCTGATGTTGAGAGCATTCAAGTCCGTAGGCGATGTACAGGAGGTACCCGGTACTGCTCCTCAAAATTGCGGCTGCTTCCGTATGCACAACCTTGAAATGGCAAAGTGGTATGCAAACGAGTTTACTGCTTATCTTGAAGCAAATGCAGAAAACGGCAATATCTTTGAGTACCCTAAGGTAGAACGACTTGTGACAGATGACGGACAGCATTTCTATGATTCATAATCACGCATTTCAGATAATGTCACAATCTCTGAGTTTCAGGATAATTACTATCATCACATAACAGTTGAAAAGAAAGCTTCCTCACTGCGTTCTGAATGACAAGTATTTGTTCAATTTTTTAAATTTATAGTGTAATCAATTATTACTGCAATAACTTTATAAACACGTTATTTTCCATATCTGCAATGTTATAAATATTCTCTAATACATTGAAAGTTTCTTCAAGATTTCGTCTTGCACTTATCCAACCGCCACCGTCAGTTATCCATACAAACTTAAAGCCTGAAATAGCTTTTGATTCTTCAGCAATCATTTTATAACTTCTTGCCGTTTCATTAAGCTTTGAACCGCCGCTTGTATAAAAATTCGTTTCAATTACATAAATACATGACGGTGTTTTAACTACAAAATCCCAACGCTTTGTTGAAGTTCCCTCAGCAGAAATGGCAGAAAGATCAACATTCCACTTGCTTTCGATTTCTGTTAAATACATTTCTTTATAATACTCTACACAGGCTTTTTTCAAATAGCTTTCTACCAAATCTTCCATTTGGTGACCACCACGGTTTTTTCGCCCATTTGAACCTAATCCGACCTCAACGCCTGTAACGTAATCGTAGAGATTACTAATAATATGATTTTGCAGCATATCAAAAAGCCCTCTTGCTCAAGAGCTAGTCCGACTGAATAAATGTTATGTAAAGTCCCACTAATCCAAATAGTACCATTTTGCTTTAATACACGATAACACATTCTAATCCATAGTCTATTAAATTTGTGCTTTTCCTCTACACCTTCAATTTTATCCCAATCGCCTTTATTAACTGATACAGCTTTTCCGGCACGGCAGCTTATTCCGTCATTTGACAAAAAATATGGTGGATCGGCAAATATCATATCAACTGTATCGGGCAACATTCTTTCTAATGCCTCAAAGGTATCGGAAAGATATAATGCCGCATTACTGTTATAGTAATAAGGCTTTAGTCCATCAAAATACTTTCCCATATCAATAATTTGTAATAAGAACCTCCCTTCCCGTTCTTTTGCCTGCCTTACTGTTTATCATACGTTTTACATTAAGCGATTGAATATTATAGCCGTTGTATAATGTTCGTACTAACGTAACGTCATTGTTTGATAGCATTACTTTTGCACCGATACCATCCAACCGTTTGAATAATTCGGCTAACCGTTCGTGATCTGCAAGGGCAAAGCCGTCCGTTGTATAATCTGTAAATGAAGCTGTTACGCTTTCAGGAACATAAGGGCTGTCAAAATAAACAAAGTCACCGTATGTTACACCATCACAGGCTTTTTCAAAATCAAGGCAGGTTATCCTGATATCAGCACTACGCAGATACTCTGATATTGCTCTGATATTATTCTCATCTATTGATTTTCCGCTTTTTTTATTGTTGTACGGTACATTAAAAAGTCCCTTACTATTTACGCGATACAATCCATTAAAGCAATGCTTATTTATCCAAATCATTAATGCGGCACATTCTGCATCAAGAATATGATTCGATATTTTAGTATTGTACTGTTCCCGTATTGAATAGTATAATTCTTTTGTACAAGGTACAGCGTCCATTTCATTGACCTTTGAAATAACACTTTCAACGTTATCTTTTAATTGTGTGTACAAGCTTATCAGCTGCTCATTCACATCATTGATAAAAGCCCGCTTAGGTGAAATTGCAAAAAGGACAGCGGCACCCCCGATAAACGGCTCATAATAATTATTGTATTCAGCAGGCATATTTTCTGCTATGTGTTCCAATAATTGAGTTTTTCCGCCCGCCCATTTTAAAGCAGGTGACATCTTCTTTCCCATCATTTTATTACCCCTCGTTTTATTAAAGCATAAACTGCATCATGATGTTGATTATAGCATAATCATTTTATCCATTCAATAAAATAATACTTCTTTCTCTCCATAATACGGACATATCACTTCTGCTTTTGATATACGATTACCGCAAAAAGATAGCTCAGCCGACTGTTTTCAGCCTTCTGAGCTATCTTTTTATGAGCTGTTTTACAGCAGCACTTCTTATTTCAGTATAAACAAAATTCAGGATTTTTTCTTTTGGTCGTCAGATTTACTGATTTTTTTATCCGACTGACCCTTTTCCGGTTTTATTTCGGCAGCTTCCTTTTCAAAAATTTTACCGTCCAAAAGGTTATCGGGAAATTCAGGTATGGGAAGAATAATACCGCGTTTTTTCTTTTTAAGGAGATAGAATTTTTCAAAAAGTATGATAGCTGCAAATACTGCAATTCCTGCAAAGAACATAATCAGTGAAACAGCAAAGCCTTTGGGGAAATATCTGAACACTACCTTATGCTCTCCCCTTGTCAGATTCAACGCAACCATAGCATTATTTGCTACAGGAACTATTTCAGCTTCAACATCATCTACATAAGCATTCCAGCCTTCCTCATAGGGTATAGATGTAAACATAAGTCCGTCATCTTTAACGTTGATGCTTCCGCTTATTTCCGAGGTATTGAACTCAGTTATGTTATAAAGCTCGTCATTAAGCTCCTCATAGCCCTGCTTATAGAGAGCTTCGTCAAACTCACATACCCATACATTACAGTTTCCTGATGTTCCGAGTGAATACGGTATTTTTATCTTGACTTTTTCTCCCTTATTGAACACGCCTACAGATATGATATAAGGAAAGCGTATCTCGTATCTTTTGTCAATTCCCGACGCTCCAAGTATATTTACACAGTTGTTTTCACAGTTTTCACAGCTTGTATAAGCATATACAGGCGTATTGTCATTACTTACCGTATAAGTAAGCGTAAGCGTTCCCGAATCGGAAGTAGCATCACAGTAATACTTATAATTATCAACAATGCTTACAGGAAAACCTGTGGAGAGTGGAACTGCTGTCATGGGAATAAATATATCCTTGTTTATTCCCGTAGCCTTTGTAAAGAAGCTGTTCTGTGCGTCAAAGGGAGTAGAAACTTCTCCACCGTTCTTGTCCAGCTTATAGTCAAAATCAGATAATGCGGATTTTGTCATAAAGCCGAGTGCAAGAGGAGTATTGTTCTTATATGAATTTGCTCCTCCGGTGGCTTCTATAAAATTCCAGTTCCTTTTATTTTCAGCTTCAGAGCGTCTTGCAAGCATATAGTTTATATTAAGTATTGAGCTTGTCAGGGGAGAGGTTTCACAGTAATAATATCTGTTGCCTGCGTCCCAGCCAATCATACCCATTTCATTTACGAAGTTTGTTACGGATTCGTTTACGGTTGATGAAAATAGCGAAACTCCCTTATAGCCGTATATAGAAGAGTCATTTATTGTATAGTTCTGCTGCATTTCCATTCTGTAAAACGGAGAATGGTCATTGCTTTCTATATTCTGTTTAAGCTTCTGTATAGATTCGTTCTGGTCGGGGTAGCCGTAACGTGAGGTAACACGCACGGTTTTTACTCCTAAAAACGCACCCGAAATCATTTCCGCAAGAATTACGACGAATATACCCCATGCGGCAGTCTGCTTGGGCAGAAGCTTTACGTTTTTCAGAGCTATTATTGCAAGGTATGCAACAGTAGCCGCACAGGTAGCTATTACGGCGGTGGTATCTGTTTCCTGAGTATCAGGATTTACCGTCTGAGGTCCTACATAAGCAAATACTATAAATACGGAAGCTGTTACTGCCATAATAAACAAATCAAAGAAATCCATTTCATCGAGCAGCAGGAATGCACGGTATGCCATGCAGACAAGAACAAAGCTTATCAGGAACGAAAATCTGTAGGGCAGCATATTGGGCAGATGGAAGCCGTGAATAATAAAGTTCGGGAGCTTGAATACACAGCAGTACATAAAGAATACCAGTACACATATGCTCACGATTTTTTCACGCAGGGCAATTTTTCTGCATCTGTAGAAGAATACAGAAAGAAGCACACATATAAATCCGCAGTATATATTGGGAAGTCCTTCTTTATCCGTCGGCTTTGTGAATGTAACTGTATTTCCTAAAATATCGGATATATACTGTAAAAGCTTTTCGTCATATTTCCAGTCATATATATCGGTAAAGAGCGGCATTGTATTTTCCATACTGTGAGTATTTTGCAGTGCAAACACGGCAGGGAGCATAAAAAGCATACCTATGCAGAGTGCAAGCAGCGAAAAACCTGCCATAGATACAAGTCTTGTAAAGAATGCTTTCAGTCCGGGCTTTGATATGACCATAACGGCTATAAAGACAATTACCATAAATATGCATACAAAGAAGCCTATATAGTAGTTGGTAATCATTGTCAAAGCCAGTGCTATTACATAAGTCCTGTATTTTCCGTCTACAAGAAGGGAATATGCTCCCGAAACGACCAGCGGGAACAAAGCTACGGCATCGAACCATATTATATTCCAGTAGTAGCCCATAGTAAATGCACTAAGCGAAAACAGCAGCGAGAAGAATACTATCGAGAAATCATTCCTTTTGAATACATTCCTCAGGAAAACGGCTGTAAACATTCCTGCACAGCCTATCTTAATCATGAGGAATACCGTAAGAGCTTCTATTAAAAATTCCTTGGGTACAAATATAAAAAGAAGATTAAGCGGGCTGGCAAGATAATAAGAAATCAGGGCAATATAGTTTGTTCCCAGACCTGTTCCCCACGACCAGAGCATTGATGAGCCTTCATGGAGCTTGTCATAGAAATCACAGTAAAACGGATAGTACTGCTGCCAGAAATCGGTAACAAGTATCTGCTTGTCGCCAAACGGATATACCTCAAAGCTTGCAAACGATATGCCCATTATCACAAAGGGCAGAACGAAGGCTGCTATTATAAAACGCTGTTCAAAAATTTTCTCTTTGAAAGACGTTTTTTTCTTTACGGGCATACTGACCCGTACAGAACTATTCATAGTGTATCAGTCCTTTCTTACCAAATAATATTTTACAGTTCATTTTATCATATTCCTTTTACTTCGTAAATAAACAACATTGTAACTTAACAATTTTTTTGTTTTTTTATGCGTTCAAGAGCTCTGCCCTTGAAAATCCCGCCAAAGGCTCTGCCTTTGGAAACCGCAAGGGCTCTGCCCTTGACCCGCAAGCCTTTGAAAAGGCTTGACCTAAACTTTATGTTTTATACACCGAACTTACATCAAAATTAAAAGAAAGCACTCTGTAAAAATACGGGGTGCTTTCTTTGAGAACAATTTTTTGTTATACCGTCATTTCGGCAAGAAGCTTTTCGGTTCTTCGGGAAGAATAAACTATAATTACAGCCGTTACTGCTGCAAGTACTGCAAGAAGAAGCGGAACTATAAGAAAACCGCCGCACAATACATAGAGTACTGCCATAACTATGCCTGCGGCAATAGCTACAGCCATATGAAGAAAGGTACTCATATTTCCACGCAGTGCCGAAAGCTCGTCCTCCCATACAAGCTTGGGATGCATAGCGTCAAACAGTACACCTAAATAAACGGTTGCAACAGATGCCATTACAGAAGCGGCTGTACAGGCAAGGATTAACAGTATATCACAGCTCAGAGCCGTACAGGTTAGAATAACACCTATAACGGAAGTCGGTACAGAAAATAAAATCGCAGTAATTATTTTCACGTCAATCTGCATTTTGTAAGACAAGGGAAGATATTTGAGCAAATCTGCGTGATTTCCCTCTCTGGTAAATGATGAGCTTGAAAGTCCGCTCATAGCCGTTACAAGACAGGTTGCCGTTATTACGGAAAGAAGTATGAGGGTATCGGGAGCATTCAGTTCATATACAAATGTTCTCAGTTCTCCGCCTGCACCGCTTACAAGGAGTATAATTCCTGCTATAGGAAGTATGAGGTTCGGCATAAGGCAGTTTACTATGTATGTAGGGGTTCTCAGAAGAGTTTTAAGTTCTCTGTTAAGACAGGTTGAAAACTGAGTTCTTGTTTTGCCGCTTTTTGCAGCTTTGGCAGAGCTTTTTCTTCCTGCTGACATAACTGCGGTAACTCCGTGAATATAAAGCTTTGACGCAATCAGATAAAGTACGGCAAGCATAACCGCATGGGATAAAACAAACGCAAGGAATAAGAGTATGTTCTGAGTATTTATTGCAAAGCATAAAACGGGAACTGTAAAGAATACATACTGCATTATGTTCATAAAAGCGTTGCTGCCGTTTGCCAGACTTATTATAAAGCCCTCGGTAGTAATATCGTTAAGCTGCAAAAGCGATATTGCAAAAATAATGGTAAACACTATACCGCACATTGCGGAAACTATATTGACGCTTTTCACCGAATGAAAGCTCTTTGCCATACTCATAAATATGAGGGCGAAGAATGCACAGTAAAAAAGAGGAAGAACAGGCAGAAGCACTACACCGAATAATGCAAATATTACGCCTAAGACAGAAAATCCGTCCGCAATCATATAGCCTGTGAGTATTCCTATGATTACCATAAATTCCATAATGCTTTCCTGCAAATATGCAACCGTAAATTTGGCAGTGCATATTTCCTCGGGCTTGAACGGATAAGGCAACAGTCTTGACAAATCCATAGAAAAATAGAAAAGTCCGCACACGACATTTACTCCGAAAACTGCACCGAACACACTTATAAAATACATTATAAGCTGAGCCGCCTCAGTACCGTTTCCGCCCAGCAGTGATACGGCGGTTGTGAGAATTTGCGTAAAATATCCTACTATAACGGCACAGCCTACCATTATGGTAGTACCTATTATGGATATTGCTATTTTCAGACCTCTGAATTTGAACGGGTCAGCCTCAGCCATTGAGTTTTTGAGTAATGCTCCTATGAGCAATCTTGTTTTTTTAAGACTTTTTTTCATTACCGTCACCCACTATGTTCAGATAGCTTGCCTCAAGAGAAAGACCGCCGTATTTCTTTTTAAGGTTTTCTACTGTATCAAAGCATACAACCTTGCCCTTGCGTATGATTATGATTTTATCGCATATTTCCTCGGCGGTATCGAGTACGTGAGTTGAGAACAGAACACAGTTTCCGTTTTCTGCGTGTTCTCTTATCATTTTTTTAAGCTTGAATGCCGACTGAGGGTCAAGACCTGTCATAGGCTCGTCCAGAATCCATACGGGCGGATTGTGAATCAAAGCTCCCGTAACCATAATCTTTTGCCTTGTTCCGTGTGAACAGGAATCCAGACGGTTGGGAAGAACTTCTTCTATTTCAAATCTTTTAGTGAGCTTTTCGATGTTCTCGTCTCTTACGTCCTTTTCAAGCTCGTAAACGTCTGAAAGAAACTCAAGATATTCCCTGCACGTCAGGCGAAGCATAAAGTCGGGATTGTCTGCCGTATAGCCTATATGCTTTTTTGCTTCTGTTCCGTCACGCACATCATTTCCGCATATGGTTATGTCGCCGCCGTCAGCCTGAAGAATACCTGTAAGACATTTTATTACGGTAGTTTTTCCTGCTCCGTTGTCGCCGACAAAGCCTATGACGACCTCGCCTTTGTCGGCATAGAAGCTGATGTTGTCAACCGCCTTGAAGTCCTTGCCGTAGATTTTGGTTAGATTTTCCACTTCAACCAGATGTTTTCCCATATTTTTTACCTCCTGTTTGTGAAATACGATGGGGTATCCGTAGGTTACCCTCTTGGGTGCTGTCTTTGGGCGGCGATTGCAGGCGATTGCAGACAAAGTCTGCAATCGGTAAAGGGCTTTGCCCTTTACCCTGTAAAAAGACGAAGTCTTTTTACGCCTGCAATCGCCGCAGCCTGAGCGAAGCTGCAGGCTTTATATTTTTTTCTGCTGTAGTGATAATATATCGTCATAGCTGCGTGCTATGTAATCGCACAGAATACTGTCCTTTATACTGTAATCGGGATTATATAAACAGGTTGTTATACCTGCATTTTTTCCTCCCTGCATATCAGAGGTAAGTGAGTCGCCGATTATTATTACCTTTGATTTATCCTTTATATCAAGCTTTCCGAATATATAATCAAAGTAATATGCTGAGGGCTTTCTAAGTCCTATAACCTCAGATATAAAAATACCGTCCGTTACTTTGTCAAGACCGCTGTTTTTATATCTGCCTTTCTGTGCGGCTGTAAGTCCGTTTGTAGCTATATAGACCCTGCAATATTTTTTCAGACTTTTTACAAAGTCGAATGCACCGTCAAACAGAAAGCCGCATTCTGAAAAATAGCTGATATATATATCGTTTACCTGCCGTGGACTTAGCTGTACAGTAAGACCTGCACGTTCAAAAAAGCGTCTGAACCTTTCTGCCTTGAAATCATTGGCAGAAATCAGGTTCTGTTCAAATTCACGCCATATTATCTTATTTTCTTCAAGGTACAGGTTGTTAAGTTCCTCCGTCCAGCCTATGCCGATATTATCAAAGGTTTGTTTCAACGCTGTTTTTTCCGCTTTGTGAAAGTCGTAGACTGTGCCGTCAGCATCAAGAAGAACGGTTGTATATCGTGCGTTGATTTTATTCAAAAGGCTTCATCTCCTCGTTATAGACATCAAGTCTTGTTATATCGTAGTCAACGGAAATATTGTTGATTTTTTCAAGTGCATTTATAAGCAGAACAGGATTTATATTGTTTACGCTTCCTGCGGGAAGTATTATGTCGAGCTGTACGTAATCCGACATTTTTTCCAGTGTATACGAACCTATGTCGGGTTTTAAGTCCAGTATTTTGGGAGTACCCTTTTTACTTGATTTTTCGACTTCAATTTTTTCCTGTGCGAACATTTCCCGAAACATCATAAAAAGCTTTTCGGGACTTACGCTGTCGCAGGACATTTTCATATCAAAATGTCCGAATGCGATTTTTCCTGCTTTCATAACAGGCTCGGTTACATTATAAATTTCTATGCCGTCTGGAAGTGATTTGTTCAGACGGCTTACTATATCATCACAGGAAACTTCATCGGTGAGTTTTATATCCATACATTCCTTAACCCCGCAAAATCCCAGAGAAAGCGGCAACGCAAAGGTTATAAAAGGGTGAGGATTAAAGCCCTCGGTATGCCATACGGGAAGTCTGCTGTGCTGTAAAGCTCTTGTCATAACCCTGTTGAGGTCAAGGTGTGATATATATTTTGCAGCCTTATATTTTTTAAACCATATTCTTACGTTTTTCAACGCATACCCCTCCTTTCCACTTAGCCGCACCGCAGTTGCTGCATTTTTCACGGCAGTTAAAAGTTGTCTGGTTTGAATATGCTTTCTTACACTCATTTATAAGAAATTCCTTTGTTACTCCGTAATCAATATGATCCCACGGAAGAACCTCGTCAAAGCTTCTGCGGCGGTTTGCATAAAATTCGGGTGATATGCCGCATTCTCTGAAAAGCTCCAGCCATTTGTCAAGGTCGAAGCACTCGCCCCAGCCGTCAAAGTGAAATCCTCTTTCAAGGGCAAGCTCCATAACCCTGCAAAGCCGCCTGTCACCCCTTGCAAATACGGCTTCAAGAAAGCTTGTACTTGAATCCCCTGCAAAGCCGCCTGTCACCCCTTGCAAATACGGCTTCAAGAAAGCTTGTACTTGAATCGTGGTAATTGTAAGTGATTTTTTTAGTTTTTATGCTTTCCTTTATGGTACGCTGTTTTTCTTTCAGAACTGCTTCTGTATCCTGCGGTTCCCACTGGAACGGAGTAAACGGCTTGGGTACAAAGCTTGATGTACTCAGTGTTACGCTTACACCCTTTCCTTTAGGACGGTTTTCGCATTTATAGAATGTGTTCACGACTTTTTGTCCCAGTTCTGCTATGCCGGCTATATCCTCGGAAGTTTCTGTGGGAAGTCCTATCATAAAATAAAGCTTGACCTTGTTCCAGCCGCCGTTGAATGCTTTGGAACAGGTTTCCATAAGCTCGTCCTCAAGAACATTTTTGTTTATTACGTCACGCATACGCTGAGTACCTGCTTCGGGAGCAAATGTAAGACCGCTTTTCCTTACGGTTTTTATTCTGGATATAATTTCATCGCTGAAGCCGTCCACTCTGAGTGACGGTAAGGAAATACTGACCTTTTCGTTTTTTGCCCAGCCGTTAAGCTCTGTAAGAAGCTCAGTTATCTGAGTATAGTCGCTTGAGCTTAATGAGGATAGTGATACTTCGTCATAGCCTGTATTATTGCAGAGCATATGACATTGTCTGTTTATGACATCTACCGATTTTTCACGCACAGGACGGTATAAAAAGCCTGCCTGACAAAATCTGCACCCTCTTATACAACCCCTGAAAATTTCCTCCATAGCACGGTCGTGAATTATTTCTATCATAGGTACTACAAAATTTTCGGGATAATAGCTCTTGTCCATATCCATCATAAGCCTTTTTTCAACCTTTTCGGGAGCGTTGAATGTTGGTGTTACAGATTTTACCGTAAAATCCTCGTTATACTCGACATTATAAAGTGAGGGTACGTACACGCCCTTTATCTGTGCCGCTTTTATCAGAAAGTCATGTTTGCTGTCACCGTTTTTGCGGCATTCTCTGTAAAGCTCCATAACCTCGAGGTCAACCTCTTCGCCTTCTCCGATAAAGAACAAGTCTATGAAGTCGGCTATAGGTTCGGGATTGCAGGCACAGGGACCTCCTGCACAGACTATGTTTTTAAGCTCCCTGCGGTCGCATGACTTTACGGGAATACCTCCCAGCTGCAGCATATTAAGAATGTTGGTGAAGCTAAGCTCATACTGAAGAGTAAAGCCTATAAAATCAAATTCCGTCAAAGGGTCGCCGCTTTCAAGAGCGTAAAGAGGAATATGTTTTTCTCTCATAAGAGCTTCCATATCAGTCCACGGAGCAAATACACGCTCGCACCATATATCCTCCTTCTGATTGAACAGACTGTAAAGTATTTTCATTCCAAGATGTGACATTCCGACCTCGTATACATCGGGAAAGCAGAATGCAAAACGTATATTTACCTTGTTTTTATCTTTTATTACACTGTTCATTTCTCCGCCCACATATCTTCCGGGCTTCTGAACTTTAAGCAGAATTTTTTCAACTTCCTTGTTTATCACAGGCATTTCCTCCGAAAAAATTATTTACAGATATAATGCGTCATTTATCAAATCATTTTTCGGGTGACATAATCCTGAACACAACAGCTCCCGTAAGATACAGAACGGCAAAAAGCAATGTAAAATTATATACCGAGTTCAGCAACGCCTTAACGCTTAAATATCCCAGCGGCACAATCACCGCAAGTGATAATACAAGAGTTATGATGTAAACGGCTTTTTCCGAAAAATATCTTCTGAGAATAAGGCTGAGTGCTTCGCCGCCGTCCAGTGTTTCTACGGGAAGTGCATTGAACAGTCCCAGTGTCAGATTGGCAAGAGCAAAATATCTGAATATGTAAAATCTGCTTTCATTATACAACATATATGACAGCAAAGACAATACAAGATTTACAAAAATTCCGCTTAATGTAACAATGATTTCAGATGTAATGCTCCTTTGGGATTTTGATATGTCGGTAATGCCTATATCGAAAACCGAAAGCCTTATATCCGTTATCCGTGTGCCAAAAAATTTCATTGCGGCTATGTGTCCGAGCTCGTGCATAAAAGATGCACACAATCCGCACATAACCGCTCCTGTAGTATCACATACCAGCAGCAGCGTAACGCCTGCCGCCAAAGGGTATGATAATTTTATATTGACTCCGCATACTTTCAGTTTCATTATATTTACTCCTGTTATTTTATCATTTGTGCGTTTTCCGACATGGCGATTGCAGGTCAAAAGCCTTCGGCTTTTGACGGTTAAACGGCATAGCCGTTTAACACGGAATTTGAAAGAATTTTCAAATTCCGCTGCAATCGCCTCCTGAGTTTCGCTCTCAGCCCAAATTGATTTCCTGAAAATCTATAACCAAAGATTTGTTGAGATTCTCAAAATACCATTTTTTAGCAGAATCGTAAAAATCACCGCCTAACGATTTCATCAGGAACAAGCCTAATATGACTATTACGCTAAGAATAAGCTGTAGTTTTATAACAGGCTGAGGTAAAGCTCCCTCTTTTCTTTTAAAAAACGAAATATTTTTTGTGTATGCGTCTTCTCCGCCGGAAATATCTTCATTTTCGTCATAATCAGAAAAATATTCATCTTCCTCATTATTAAAGGGTTCAGCTCGTGTCACAGGTACATTCTGCCAGTTTTCCTCATATTCAATGTTGTCGTAACGTTCGTTATCCATTTCAAACCCGCCTTGAAAATTATCTTTTAAATTTTATGCTTAAATGCACCTGCATATTCTCATGTTTCAAGTTGTAAATTTAATATTAAGATTATTTTTTATTTTTTGACATAAGCATATAATCTATGCTATAATTAACAGGCAAACCTATATTCAGAATTGGAGGATTAATATGAACGTATGGCATGATTTAAGCCCGGATAAAGTTTCGCCCAAAAAATTTGAGGCATATATAGAAATTCCTAAGGGCTGTAAGAGTAAGTATGAGCTTGACAAGGAAACAGGTCTGCTAAAGCTTGACAGAATTTTATATACATCAACACGTTATCCCGCAAACTACGGATTTATACCTCTGACGTTTGCTCAGGATTTGGATCCGCTGGATGTACTGGTTCTGTGCAGTGAAACCATGTATCCCGGTACACTTATAGAATGTTATCCGATAGGATATATAAGAATGGTAGATTCGGGCTATAATGATGAAAAGATAATAGCAATTCCGTTCAACGACCCTGCATATAATACATATAAGGATATATCCGAGCTGCCTCAGCATATATTCAAGGAGATGTGTCACTTTTTCTCTGTATACAAGAGCCTTGAAAAATCGGACAAGTATACCAAGGTTGAAGATGTAAAGGGTGCAAGAGAAGCTGAAGCAATAATAGCACAGGCAATCAAGGATTATAAAAAGACTTACGGCAACATACGCAGATAACAGCAGGTTATCAGCACAGCACGGGAAAGGCGATTGCAGCCGTCAAAAACGAAGTTTTTGACTTGTAAAAGTGCGTAGCACTTTTACGTTCTTCAAATATATTTGAAGAACGGCTGCAATCGCCTGAGCGTTGACATAAGTTATATAATTTGACAGACAAAAAGTATATTGGAGATTTATCGTATGAGCAGCAGTTTTAAAAGCAGAGAAAGTAAACAGACAAAGCCTTTAAGATTATTCCTTTGTTTCAACTTTATAGTTGAAATTATACTGTTGGCTATGCCATACATAGCGGCAGTAGAGAACAACATGTATTATTCAAAGACGATAGTACAGATTATAATAAATATGATAAATTCCAGTGATATAAAGTGGATAAAGCTCGGATTACTGGCGATTATATTTGCAGCAATACCTGTTGTCGGTTTTTTTATAGCGGCATTTGACAAGGAGGGGCTTGTGAAATGTGCTGCGGGCTGTATATGTTCATTTTTAGGGATATGCTGCATATTATTTGCAATACCGCAGTTTTCGACGATACTGGCATTCGGAGCAATGGCGGCTCTGATAGTTTATCTTGTTATATTTGCCCTGAGTGTTTCGCTTGCCCTTAAAACGCTGGGAGTAAGAGCATTGAAGCGTCAGGAGGAGCAGCTTGCCAAGGAACATAACGAAGCTTAAAAATAGTAAGTACCGCACAATCGGTACTTACTATTTTGCATTTCAAAGGCTCTGCCTTTGAAAACCGCAAGGGCTCTGCCCTTGACCCGCAAGCCTTTGAAAAGGTTTGACCTAAACTTTATGATATACGTTAAAAAAGGAGCAGCTATGAAAATTTTAATTACAGGTGGAACAACGTTTGTAAGCAGGTTTACGGCAGAGTACTTTGTAAAAAGAGGTAATGAAGTTACTGTGCTGAACAGGGGAAGCAAGGAACAGGTCAGCGGAGTAACGCTTATTAAAGCAGACAGATTAAATTCAGCGGACAAGCTTAATGGTCTGCACTTTGACGCTGTATTTGACATTACAGCCTACACGCAGGAGCATATAGAAAAGCTTATTTCGTCAGGCGTAACCTTTGACGATTATATTTTTATAAGCTCAAGTGCGGTATATCCCGAAACGAATATGCCGCCGTTTACTGAGGAGCAGGAATGCGGATATAATTCCGTGTGGGGCGGTTACGGAACGAATAAGCTTAATGCTGAAGCATTTTTAATAAAGAATGTTCCGTCAGCCTACATTCTCAGACCGCCGTATTTTTACGGAATATACGAAAATTTATACCGTGAAGCCTTTGTATTTGACCGTGCGTTGCAGGACAGGAAATTTTATCTGCCGCAGAACGGAGAAATGAAGCTTCAGTTTTTCAACGTTTATGATTTATGCCGCTTTATGGAAATCTTAATTGAAAAGCACCCTGATAATCACATATTTAATGTGGGAAACAACAGAACCGTTACTGTTAAGGAATGGGTAAGCCTTTGTTATGAAGCAGCCGGTAAAGAGGCAGAATTTGTAAGCGTAGACAAGAGCATACCTCAGAGGAATTACTTTTGCTTTTACGGTTACGAATATATTCTGGACGTTTCAAAACAGAAGTCGCTTATGCCTGAAACCACAGCCTTGGAAAAAGGACTTAAGCAGGAATTTGAATGGTACGTTAACAATACGGACAGTATTGTTAACCGCAGACCTTACATTGATTTCATTGACAAAAATCTGTCCTGACTATGGCAGCAGCTTTCATTTATATCTGCTTATGCGTTTCCTTTTGTTTACGGAAACTATTCCGCCCAAAGCTCCTGCACAAAGTATAGCTATAAGCTTTGTTAAGGACATTACGGAAACATTGTCTGTACAGTTAAGAAGTCCCGTAATGAATATTATAATAAAAATCAGAAGTGACGTTAAAATTCCGACTATTAGACCTTTTTCCTTGTATATTCTGACAGCGGTATAGCTTCCCGCAAAAGCCGAAAACGCTCCTGCAATCTGAAGAATAATATAAGCTGCATTTGTAGGAAGCCGCTCTGCTTTCAGGAATATAAAGGACAGCAGAATGAGTATTATACTGCATATGAATATTCCGACTGCCGCACCGACAGCTATTGCTTTTATTAGCTTTATTCCTGAATTTTCCCTGTACATACCCGAAAAGACCTCCCGTATAATCTTATAGTTAATAGTTATTCTTCACCACAGAGGTTTATGCTTCGTTTTAAAGTATTTCATATCAACAAAAAGCCCGTGCAGATTAATTTGCACGGGCAATGTTATACTGTTTATGTTTTTTGGGAGGCAGATTTTTTCTTATCGCTTTTTTTGCCGCCCGCAGCTATAATTATAATAACGATAAGAACTACAGATGTGGCTACACACAAAGCCACAACGATTGTAAAGCTTCCGTTATCCTGAAGCTTTTCTATAATTCCCTTTTTACCGCCTTTGTGATTGTCGGAAGCGGCGGTTGCAGTCTGAGCAGTCGCAGTCTGAGTGGGATTTTCAACGGGCTTTGAAGTATTCGCATATGTAAGACCGCTTCCAAACGGGAATACCACCTGAGTTATATCCATTGAGCCGTCCTCTCTTATTCGGGGGACATCAACAGGAAGAGTACCAAAAGGATTTTTATATCCGAAAGCAGCTTCAATAGCAGCCATTATGTTAGGGCCGTATGTGTATTCAGCCAGCTGAGAACCGTCAGTATCGGAGCTGTCCATACCTATGCAGCCGTAGGCTGCCATAAGAGCGGCAGAGTCCGTATAATTTGCAGTATCATAAGGATTTCCTATACTTACGGCAACATACTTTTTATTGTTTTCCCTTGCACATTCAATAACAGCCCTTGGAACAGCTGTATTTATACTGTCCGGAGTTATATCCGACATAGAATTCATCTCTGTGAAAGCAAATACATAATCCGCACTGCGTACAGCATTAAGTATTGTGTCTGTATCATCACCATCGTTATAGCAATAAATCTCATAATCCATTTTAGGAACTGCTTTTTTAGATATAAGCTTAGTTATCGCATATTCACAGTTTGCCTTTTCGTTTTCGTAAGCGGTAACAAAAACAACCTTCTGATTATTTTCGGGCTTAAACGGTAAAATATTGTTTTCATTTTTCAGAACGGTGATAGCTTTTGTTGCTATATCGTCCTCCGTTTCGTGATTTCTGGCACTCGAAACAACTGCGAGTGCAGTTTCGGCTGATACAGGGGAATAATTGTTGATTCCACGCTTTTCCTTGAGTTCAAGTATGCGTCTTACTGCTGCATTGATTGTTTCTTCTTTGATAACTCCGTCTTTTACGGCAGAAGTAAGGTTTCCGATAAGAGAAGCAAGCTCTGTACCGCTTTCCTCACCCGACAGCGATACAGGCATAAGAAGAATGTCAACACCTGCATTTATTGCAAGTATGCACGACTGAGTAATGCCGAAGTTGTCGGATATTGCTCCCATATTCATAGCATCTGTCGTAACAACACCGTTAAAGCCGAACTTATTTCTCAAAATATCCGTAACAAATGTTTTTGAAAGCGTTGCAGGAAGATATATTTCATCGCCTGTACTCTCAGATTTTACGGTTTGCGTTTCTATTTTGGGAAACTGTATATGTGCGGTCATAATCATATCCACGCCGTTTTCAACAGCATTTTTAAAAGGAACAAGCTCACACTTTTCTATTTCCTCCATAGACTTATTGACTGACGGGAGGCTTGAATGGGAATCCTCAGAGGTATCTCCGTGACCGGGGAAATGCTTTGCCGCCGCTGCAACATTATTCTTCTGAATGCCTGCTATGGTTTTTACTCCCAGCTTTGAAACAAGCTCGGGTCTTGAAGAATAAGACCTGAGACCTATAATCGGATTAAGAGGATTACTGTTTACGTCCAGCGAGGGTGCAAAATCCACGTTAAAGCCGAGTGCATTAAGCTCTTTTCCGAGAATATCTCCTGCTTTTTCGGCATCTTCTTCACTGTCAGCTGCTCCGAGAGCCATATTTCCCGGCAGTGAAGTACCCTGTCTTAAACGTACAACTGCACCGCCCTCCTGGTCTACAGACACAAAAAGCGGAAGCTTGTTTCTGCTTGAAACAGCCGCATTCTGT
This sequence comes from uncultured Eubacteriales bacterium, assembly GCA_900316615.1. Taxonomy (GTDB): domain Bacteria; phylum Bacillota; class Clostridia; order Oscillospirales; family Acutalibacteraceae; genus CAG-964. The sequence goes on from ONDU01000023.1 coordinate 27,490, forward strand.
AAATCGTTGATAAGCTTTACCGTCTGCTGTGTGTTTTCGATATTCTCAGCAAAGAGTATTACTCCGCCTACAGAGTTGTTTCTGATAATTTCGGCAGCTTCACTTTCGAGAATAGTCATACCCTCTCCGTCCCAGTTACGTACAGCAACTGTTATCATCTGACCTATTTTTTCCTCAAGGGTCATTTTGGAAAGCATATCGTCCGCAAACGCTGCCCCTGCCGTTGGTATGCTTATGATAATACATAACATACTCAATGCAGCACTTACGGCAGCTCTCAATAATTTTCTCATAATTTTCAATCCTTTCCTTTGAAATTCCTTTATATAACCTCCTTGCTGACTTTATACTGATAAGCCTGAGAAAAGAGGGAATACATTACAAAATAAATAAACTCGGTAATATATATTTTAACATAAATATCTAAAAAATAACAGCTTATCTTATGTATTTTAAAAAAATTTACAAATCCATGCTCTTATTGACAATAACAAGAACACCGCCGCTGTATACGTTTATCTCCGCATTGTCCGAAAGTGCTACATTACTTATCCCTATCGGAAACGATGAATCCATAGCAAGCCTGTCAGCCTTATATTTAAAGCCTTTAAGCGTAACCTCAGCACTTTCACACCCGAAAGGAAGTACTGATACAGTCTTTCCTTTTGCACTGAGAGTTAAATTTTCCTCCGTATACTTTATATATGTGAATTTATCCTCTAAAACACCGTCACAGCGATTTTTATACATAAATTTCAGAAGAAACAGATTAGCATACATATGGTCTGTTCTGCCTCCCGTAGCTCCCAAAATCAAAAACTTGTCAAACCCTTTTGAAATTCCATACTTTACGCAGTATATGCCGTCTGTATCGTCTTTATCTGTGGGTAAAACAATGCTTTGTGCATCATTTTCAATATTGCTGTCTTTTTCCTTTGAATCAAAATCCCCTATCACAATATCAGGCTTAATTCCTGCTTTAAGTGCAGTATCAAAGCCGCCGTCCGCACATATAACATAATCATTTACACCTATAATATCCCTTATAAAATCAGGCTGATTGTACGGTGACGCACATATAATAACACATTTCTTTTTTACTTCTTCTGCCATTCCTTTATATCCTTAACCTCGTTATACATTTCAACATAGCTTTTATGCCTTGATTTGCTTATTTTTCCCTGCTTTACCGCCTCAATTATCGCACAGCCCTTTTCACAGATATGTGCACATGATGTGAACTGACACGTATTTATATAATCCTTAAATTCGGGAAACGTTCCTGCGAGCATATCCTTCGATATAATCTCATAACGCTCGAGGTCAACAGTAGAAAATCCCGGAGTATCGGCTACATAGCCGCTTTCCGTTTTATACAGCTCAACACTTCTTGTAGTATGCCGGCCTCTTCCCAGCTTTTTGCTTATATCTCCTGTAGCAATATTAAGCTCAGGAAAAAGAAAATTCAGAAGTGAGGATTTCCCTACACCCGAGTTCCCTGTAAATGCAGCAACACTGTCTTTCAATAAAGCTCTTACCTTGTCAGCTCCTTCACCTGTCTTTGAAGAAAATGAAACAGCCTTTATTCCAGCCTTCCCATATATTTCCAGATACCTTTCGGCTGACAGCATATCGGACTTTGAAAAAATTAAAACAGGCTCAATATTTTTATAAAATGCGGTTGCCGTCATCTTGTCTACTATAAACAGATTAGGCTCAGGCTCACAAACAGATGATACTATAAAGAGCTTGTCTATGTTCGCAACAGCAGGACGTACTATGCTGTTCTTCCTCGGAAGTATCTCTGAAATAGCGGCATATCCCTCTTTTTCTATCGAAATTACAACATTGTCCCCCACAACAGGCGATAATCCTTTTTTTCTGAAAATACCTCTGGCTTTACACTCGATGATGCTGCCGCCTGTATCAACATAGTAAAATCCTCCTAAAAGTCTTACTATTATACCTTTGTTCTCTTTCATAACAGCCCTGCCTTTCATAATATATAATAATTTTGATAAACAAAACGTAAAGCTCGGTTAAAGAAAAATGCCGTCAAAAACGGCATTTTTCGGTAATCACAATTTTTTACTTTTCGGAAACGGAGTTCAAATCAACACTTTCCGTACCGTCTGAAGAAACTACAGAAGTAAGATTTGATATAATTTCGGAAGCTGCTGCGGCTGCCTTAACTCTCTTTCTGCGTCTTACCGAGCTGATAATCATATAAAATACTAATGTAACGGAAACTAAAACAAGCACTATACCGAATATCAAAAACAATATTGAAAAATTACTGTCCTCTTTTGAATCATTATCTTTGATAAAGCTGAAATCACCTGTTCCGTCCAGTCCCTTGTTATCAAAGCTGAGGCTTATATCCTTCCAGTCCTTTTCACTCAGTCTTTGTGCAGAGGTGCTTCCGTTACTGTTGTACATATTTACAACTTTGTCAGGAGCTACCGTTGCGTATTGGTAATCCGTTGCTTTTTCAAATTCATCAAAGGTCATTCCCGGATTGTACGTATCGTTTATAGCACTCTGAAATTCAAGATCATTCAGATCATAGTTTATTATGTTTTCACCATACATATTATTATAATAATCTGCATCATAGTTAATCTGAGGACTGTCATTGTAGTTCGGCTGAATATTGACGTTATCAGGATTTTGCTGGTTATTATCAGTATTATAGGGGTCAGCGGGCTGAGGGTCTACAGGCTGAGGGTCTACGGGCTGAGGGTTTACAGGCTGAGGGTCTACAGGCTGAGGGTCTACAGGCTGAGGGTCTGCGGGCTGAGGGTCTACGGGCTGAGGGTCTACAGGCTGAGGGTCTACAGGCTGAGGGTCTACAGGCTGAGGGTCTACATTAGAGCTTAATCCCGTGTCGGGGTCAGCATAAACCGTAACCGTCATAAATGTGCTGACCATCAGGAAAGCAGCAAAAACAGATAAAATTTTTCTTTTTAAATTTTTCATAAATTACTCCTCCTAACTATTCTACAACATATATACATAGTTATGATACCATAGCAAGGCTTGTATTTCAATAAATAAAAATTAAATTTTTATTATTAACAAAAAAACAACAGACAGCAGTTCAAAAGCTTGCTGTCTGTTGTATATGGCAAAATTATTTATTTCGCAGACTGAGTAACGGTAAATCTGTCTCCGCTGCCCCAACCTGTTGCTTTTACGTAGTTTTTAGATGCTGAATAGGTAAGGTTGTCTGTCTGATTCCACTTGTTGTTCCAGTTATTTGCAGTCGTTGCTCCGTTCATTCTTACTACAATAAAATTAGTGTAGCCTGACGGCAGGGCTGCCTGATACAAGCTTCCCGAGCCTGTCATATCAAGCCATGTTGAACTTGAACCTTTCCATGTATATATAGCCCATCTTTCATCGCCTGTAGCAATAGTCGAAGGATTGAAATATACTATACTGCTTGCTACTGTAGGAGGCTCTGTGGGAGGATTTGTAGGAGGCTGTGTAGGAGGCTGTGTAGGAGGTGTTGTAGGTGTTGTAGGTGTCGTAGGTGTTGTAGGTGTTGTGGGAGGCTCTGTAGGATTTCCAATAGTTACCTCAGTACCAACATTATAATTATCTGTATAGCCTACAAGGTATCTCATAACAATAACTACATCTGCTATAGTTATATTATTATCATTGTTGACATCTGCCGCAATCATATTTTCTTCCGCAATAGAAGCACTGCCAAGGATATATCTCATCATTATTACGCAGTCGCTTGTAGTTACTTCTCCGTTGCCGTCAGCATCACCTATTACATATGAATTTGCAGGTGTTGTCGGGGGTTGTGTAGGAGGTGTTGTCGGTGTTGTCGGGGGTTGTGTAGGAGGTGTTGTCGGTGTTGTCGGGGGTTGTGTAGGAGGTGTTGTCGGAGGTTGTGTAGGAGGTGTTGTCGGTTTGTAGGCAGTCCCGGCTGACCGTTAGCAGGGTATCTCCTTGAAGCACTGTTTGAACCGTCTGACCACATTATGTATGAATTTTCGTAACCTGCGGGCAAATCAAAATAGTAGTATCCTGAAGCGGCTGATATGCTTTTAAGCTTCGTGCCGGGTCATTGAGCAAGCTCCGCACCCTGATTGGTATAGATATAAGCGTATACGCTTGACCAGTTGTAGGAAGAATTGTCAAAGTAAATTGTAGTTCCCGTCTGAGTCTTGAAGAAGGTATACTGCTTTGTAACAGTTGTTCCTGATGCGAGTGTTCCCGTTACTGTAACAACCTGAACTGTTTCGTAAGCCTTGCCTGCACCCAGGGTAATCTGAGTTCCGTTGGTAAATGCAACAGGTGCAGAACCGTCAACGGAATATTTGGCATTTGTTACGGAAACGCAGTTAAGAGTTACTTTAAGTGTATCTGTATCGTAGTTGTAAGTACCGTCGGGTGTTCCGGGATTTACCGATACGCCTTCTATAGAAGCTGCGTTGTAAACAACAGCTATGCCTGTGCTTCCTATAGAGCCGTTTATTTTGCCGCCTGATACGGTAAATGTATTTCCTGAAATCTGATCTTTATAAGTACCGTTCTTCATTGCATGTGCAGTAACGCTTACCTGCTGAGAGCCGCCGTTTACATTTACAAGTATAACGCCGTCCGTACCTCTTTCAGTGTAAGCAATAGAACCGCTGTAGGCGAGATATTCACTCTGACCTACATAATAGTTATGGAATCTGTTTACTGCTGTAACCTCATTGCTAAAGCACTGGGTAGAACCAATCGTACCTATATTGCCCTGTCCCCAGCCCTGAGGTCTTGCAAAATAAAGTGCTGTTGCACCTGTTCTTGAAGCTACCAGAGCCCATGTCTTATTTATATCTGATGTGCTTATGGAAGTAGTTTCTTTTCCGTCTCCTGCATATGTATCGTGTGACTCAGGCCAGAGTAAAAGCTTACCTGCGGAAGTACCCTTATCATAGTTTGCTCTTGCTGCACCGCCTGCATTGTGACCTGTAACATTGTTTCTTATGTCACGGCTTGTCGAATCATCGGTAACGCTCATATACTGCGTATACTCTGTTATTGCAGGGCCGCCTGTAGAACCGAGTACTTCTCCGTAGCAGAAAAGATCCTCTCCTGTTTTGGCGGTATACTGCTCTCTGGCATAGGGGATAACATTACCCCAGAAGCTGTCGCCCTCGCTGGGAACTCCTATATGCTTTGCAGCGTCAAAGCGGAAGCCGTCAACGCCGCAGTCAATACATTCATTGTGGTATCAAGTTGGAATGATGCGGGCTGATAGAAAACCCACCATCCTGAATTTGTTTTGCCTACGGTTGCTTCCTTGCAGTGCTGCAAAACAGAAGTCTGAACGGTTGAATAACCTGCTTCAGCAATCTGAGGCAATTTAGCCTTTATATTGCTGAGCGACCAGTCCCACGCATGCAGTATAACACCGTTCTGAGGACTGTTATGCAATCCGTACTGATTTGAGGTGCTTTCAGCAGCATTTGTCGAGGCTCCTGACATTTGCTTATCTGACTTGAACGCTACTGTAGGTATCGCCGATGAAACGGCAACAGACGATACCATAGCAGCAGTAAGCAAAATGCTTAAAGTCTTTCCGCTGACAGACTTTCTTTTAAATAACATCTTTGAATATCTCCTTTATTAAAAAGTTTTAATAATTTTAACATATAATTTAAAAATTTTAAAAACGACTGCTTTGTATATTTTTACATTTTTTGTCTTTTCATAAAGATTATTATATTCAGCAGACAAAAAAATACCCATCGTTTAAGACGATGGGTACAGTATACTGTTTATTATTGAGTTATTACCACATATCAAAGAATTTTGAATTTCCTCTTGTCAGTACGTGGTTCTGAGTTTCGTGCCATTCACTTGTGCAGATATTTGTTGCATAGAAGAACAGTATTCTGTGAGCTACCGCACTTTTATTCTGGTCAAATATATAATTAACCGCATCTTCTGCTGTCTGACTGTAGTTTTCCTGCCAGCCGTCATATCTGCAATATTTCTGAACATCTGCAATAGAGTTATATCCTAAAAACACCATGGAGTCTTTAAGACACTGTGCTACAAGACAACAGCCTTCAAAGCCTTCTCCGCCTGCTTCACCGTATACTATCTGACATGCAAGCTTTCTGTCTGCGTCAGAGAGTATAACCTGACCGGTTGAGTAGCCGTAATCGGGATTTGCTATGGGGATAAGGTAGCCTGCGTCATTCTGAGCATCTGCTGAAGCGGCAGCAATAACGCTCTTTGCTTCAGGCTCTGTTGCTTCTTCTGTGGGAGCTAATGGGTATAACTGCTTTCTTGCTGATGTGCCTGAAGATGAAGCTTCATTTTTATTATCGGATACTGTAGCTTTTTCAGTAGATTTTTTAACGTCTTTCTGAGTGGTTTTTTGTGTGGTTTTCTCTGTAGCTCTAACCGTAGCTTTCTCTGTAGCTTTCTGTGTGGTTTTTTCGGTAGGTTTTTCTGTAGCTTTCTCTGTAGCTTTCTGCGTGGGTTTCTCTGTAGCTTTCTGTGAAGCTTTTTCAGTAGCCTTCTCCGTTGCCTTCTGCACTGTTTTTTTAGTTGCTTTTTCGACAGCTTTCTCTTTCTTAATGTCTACCCTGTTCTCTGACAAGCTTCTGGATTTTTTCTCCTCCACTTTTTCATATACTCCGGAGGGTTCTGAATTAACGTTTACCAGCATAGTATCTTTTACTGCTGCACCCTCTGCAACAAGTGCGACAATTAATGAAACAACCAATGACATTGCGGCTTTTGCATACTTTGAATAACTGCTCATCATACCATCCTTTTTGTTTTATATCGTATTTGGTTTCTTGAATTTAACAACCTCACGTATGAGATTATACAATATCTTAACAAAGGTTTCAATTTAATTACAAAAAATCATCGTTTTAAACAAAGCAATAGGTATTTAAAAGACAGTTATTTGGTTATCTTTTTGAGTTCTATAGTTTTTTCTCCGTATTTTAAGTCAATTTTGTTACCAAAAAGCACATATTTGAAAACATAGTTTTCATTTAAGGCTTTGTCGGCAATCTCAAGGGTATCATCGCTCAAGGTTACCATACCGTATATTTTCCCTGTAAAATCTTTTGTTTCCAGCTTAATCAACGCCTTGTTCTGATTAAAGCTAAGGGTTATTTTTTTGCCGTAATTGTCCTGAGCCGACCACGAAGCCGACATAAGCTCATCGGCTTTTGTCGTTATCTTATTTTTACAGCAGCCTGATAAATTCAGCATAAAAATCAGCAATAAAAAAAGCACTTCCGTTTTTCTGAAATTCATAAGCATTCACCTGCACTGACAATTAAATAATCATTAGATTGTATGCCTGTATTTTTCTGCTTATGCTGTCATATATAGAATTAAAGTATGCTGATATTTTTCTTTTTAAGCTGTGCAATAGCTGCATAGTGACAAATATCAAATTCATCGGGAGCGGTTTCGGACAGTAGTCTGATATGCTCCTGCTCCCACGATTTGATTTCATTTTCGGACAGAGAAGCACCTATTCCACGGCAGGCTTTCATTCTGCCGTGCCAGCTTTCTCTTGTAAAATGCACCTGCAAGGGATATTCTTCGTGATAAACAAGCTCAAAGTATTTGATGCAGCATTCGGGAATGTCTATAGGGTGCATTGTTTCGCCTGCACCGCTCCATGCAGGACTGTATTTGAGAACGAGCTTTTCACTTGCATTTGCGATTTTATCCTCAAAAGGCAGCCAAGCCATATAAAGAATAAGCAGAGAGCCGTCAGGTTTAAGCATACGGTACAGCTCAGGCATAATTTTTTTGTGGTCGAAATACCAAAAGCACTGACACGCTGTAATAACGTCAAAGGAGTTATCGGGAAAATCGGTTTTTTCCGCAGATACTGCATAATAGCCGATATTCATTCCTTCTGAAAGGAGTGCAGCATATTCAATCTGCTTATCTGAAATATCCGTACCAATCCATTTAGCTCCGTAATGATACATATTTCTTGGAAGCACGCCTGTTCCCGTACCCAGGTCAAGAACAGTCTGTCCGCTTACGCACAGATTTAGCTTTACTATTCGTTTGTAAAATTGTTCGGGATAAATATCACGGAACTTTGCGTAATCCTCAGATGTTTTTCCCCAGTCGAAGGCTTTGCCGCCGTCTATATTTTTATCTGAAATATCCATAGAATTGTCCTCAATTTCTCGTCGTTAAAGGGTTTCACCCTTTAAAATCCTGACCAAAGGCTCTGCCTTTGGAAACCGCCAAAGGCTCTGCCTTTGGAAACCGCAAGGGCTCTGCCCTTGACCCGCAAGCCTTTGAAAAGGCATAAGTCCGCTCATAACTGCAAAGCCGTCCGTACCGCAGCTTATGACTTCTCTGAAGTTTTCCGCATTGATTCCCCCAAGAGGGTATATCGGAATATCAACATTCCTGACAATTTCTTTAAGCTCAGATAAACCCTTTGGTGCAAGTCCTTTTTTGCAGTCGGTTGGGAATATGTGACCGTATGTGATATATGATGCTCCAAGCTGTTTCGCCCTTTGAGCCTGAGCTATGCTGTGTGTTGAAGCTCCTATAATATCAAAATTTTTTAAAAGCTCGGTATTTTTTTCAAGAACAGGCATAGGACAGTGTATTGCATAATGTTTCAGCTTTACGGCTTCCTCAACAAAGTTATGCAGGATACAAAGCTTATCGTATTTTTTACATATTCCGATTACAGCTTTGGCAAGATAATAATAATCATCTGCCGAAAGCTGTTTTTCACGCAGGACTATTCCGTATATACGGCTTTGTGCAAGAGCTTCGATATGCTTTAAAAAGTCGGACTCACATACAGAGCTGTTTGTTATACACAATATTTTATACATAGATGTAGTCACTCATAACAGGCTGCATACCCTTTGATTTTATCATATCGTACATTTCCTTTACGGAACGTGCGTCATCAATTTCAAACTGTTCATCGCCCTTTTGTTCTCCGCTGTGTGCTCCGATACCTACATCGACACCTGCGGAGGTTTTTGTTGCGGCAATCTGTATTATATTATCCCTGAAATCGGCATTTTCACGGCTTGAAATCGTTATGCTTGCAAACGGCATAAAAATTCTGTATGCACATATAATCTGCAAAAGCTGACGTTCATGTACATCTCTGGGATTTATTTTATCGTTATTTATTATGGGGCGTAATCTGGGGCAGGAGAAGGCTATTTCTGCGTGAGGATATTTACGCTGTATAAGGTATGCGTGATAACCTGTAGCAAAAGCGTCCTTTCTGAAATCGTCAAGTCCGAGCAGAGCGGCAAAGCCTACGCCTCTTATACCGCCCATAAGGGCACGCTCCTGAGCGTTGAATCTGTAGGGGAATATTCTCTTGTGTCCTGCAAGGTGCAGTGTTTCGTATTTGTCGGAATTATAAGTTTCCTGAAAGACTGTTACAAAATCAGCTCCGCATTTATGGAGATATGCGTACTCGTCGCTGTTCATAGGGTAAACCTCAAGACCCACCACCTTGAAGTACTCCGACGCTATTTTACAGGCTTCACCTATATATTTTACATCGCTTTTTGAGCGGCTTTCACCTGTTAAAATGAGAACCTCCTGAAGTCCTGTTTCTGCGATTGTTTTCATTTCGGCACGTATCTGGTCGGCATCGAGAATAGCTCTTTTTATTTTGTTGTGACAGTTGAAGCCGCAGTATATGCAGTAATTTTCGCAGTAGTTGGATATATAAAGAGGTGTGAACATATATACGGAATTTCCGAAATGCTTTCTTGTTTCGAGCTTTGCCCTCTGTGCAATATCCTCAAGGAGAGGTAAAGCCGCAGGTGAGAGCAAAGCCTTGAAGTCATCGGGCGAAATATTATCTTTAAGCAAGGCTTTTTTTACGTCCTGTTCTGTATATATGCTGTAGTCATAGCTGTTCATTTCCGATATTACCTTGTCCATAATATCGGAATTTATAATCTCCATACCCTCCATATACTGCATATGGTCTGTTTTTTTCTGATTATCCATAATAAACTCCTTAATATACTAATATGAGTTAAAGTCTTAAAGCTTAATCGTGCAAAAATCCTGTCAGCGGTGAAGAAGCTGCTGCCCTGTCGTCAAGTACTCTGCCCATACCTGCAAGATAAGCCTGCCGTCCTGCTATGATAGCGTGTTTGAAAGCCTCTGCCATAGCTGTTATATTGCCAGCTGTTGCAATAGCGGTATTTGCCATAACTGCCGCCGCACCAAGCTCCATAGCCTCGCATGCCTGAGAGGGCTTTCCGATTCCTGCATCAACTATTACAGGAAGGTCTATCTCGTCAACAAGTATTCTGATAAACTCCCTCGTACAAAGCCCCTTGTTAGTACCTATCGGAGCTGCAAGCGGCATTACACACGCCGCACCTGCATTTACCAATTCCCTTGCAGCGTAGAGGTCGGGATACATATAGGGCATAACAACAAAGCCCTCTTTGGCAAGTATTTCGGTAGCCTTGCAGGTTTCGTAATTGTCGGGGAGAAGATATTTTGAATCAGCTATAACCTCTATCTTTACGAAATCACCGCAGCCTGCCGCACGGGCAATACGTGCAATTCTTACAGCTTCGTCTGCATTTCTTGCTCCTGACGTGTTCGGAAGAAGTGTAACTCCCTTTGGAATGTAGTCCAGTATATTTTCAACATTTCCCGTGGCGGCACGTCTGAGAGCCAGTGTAATAATTTCCGCACCTGCATTTTCGACAGCCGCTTTTATAAGGTTCAGCGAGTATTTTCCCGAACCTAAAATAAATCTTGAAGTAAATTCGTGACCGCCTAATATAAACTTATCATCTTTCATTGTTATGCAATCTCCTTTATTTTTAATGTTATTTTACACACAGTCGAAGAAATCAGCCCCCGCCCATAAACATAAGTATTTCGACAACATCATTTTCCTGCAAAACAACAGACGAATAGTTGTTTCTGTTCAGAATTTCTCCGTTAAGCTCTATAACGATACTTTCGGGATTGTAGCCGTTATCTTTCAGATAGTCTGAAAGGCTTGTGTTTGCTGTATTTTCTTCTTTTCCGTTTATCCTTACCATTGTAAAAGCTACCTCCTTGAAATAAAAAAATAAAAGCTCCACAAAAAGCCTGCACCCAAGGTGGTGCACCCCTTCATGGAACTGCCAATCTGCTATAGATTTTACAATACCATTGATGTTTTGTCAATAACAAATAAAAAAATAAAATTAAAATCAGCACGAATAAATTACAAAATCAGGCAAAAAATTTTTATTAAGAAAAAAATAATATATTTCCACATTAAATTGAATATCAGCGTGGCAAAATAAAAACAGCAGCGGAATACGGAGGTGATATTTTATGAAAAAATTCGTAAAAGCTTTTACCGTTGCAATATCAATAATATGTACAGCCGTACTGGGTATAGGGATTATTTTAGGCAATACGCTTCCGTCAAGCTACTACGTCAACAATATAGGAAGCGAATCCCTTGCGGTTTACGGAGTAACTCTGAACACTTACAGGGACAGCAATCTCAATACTTCGGGACAGCTTATGCTTGGAAACATTATTCCGATTAAAAGCGTAAATATAAATATCAAGGAAAATGAAACGGTCATTCCCTGCGGAAATCCGTTCGGAATACGGCTTTTCACAGAGGGCATTATGGTGGTAAAAACAGATAAGCTTACAGTAGACGGAAAAGCCTACAATCCTGCAAAGGAGGCAGGAATTGAAACAGGCGATGTCATAACCTATGCAAACTCAAAAAAAATAACCTGTACCGAAGATTTGCCGGCCGTTGTAAACCAAAGCGGCGGAAAGCCTGTAAATCTTACAATAATACGCAATAACAGAACAATGTCAAAAAGTATTCTTCCGATAAAAACGGGAGAAAATTCATATAAAATCGGTGTATGGGTTCGTGACAGCTCCGCAGGAATAGGAACAATGACATTTTTCCACCCTGAAAGCCACGCTTTCGGCGGACTTGGTCACGGAATATGCGATATAGATACAGGAGAGCTTATGCCGATGGCTCAGGGTGAGGTAACAGGTGCGGAAATAGACAGCATAACAAAATCAAAATCAGGTACAGCCGGTACACTTAACGGTCATCACTGCGAAAATCTTTGCAGGGGATATGTCATAAGCAACTGCGAATCGGGTGTGTTCGGCTATATCGAAAATTCTCCCGTCAGCCACAGCGAAATCCCTATAGCCTACAAGCAGCAGGTAAAAACAGGAAAGGCTCAGATTATTACCACACTGGATTCCTCAACCCCTAAATACTACGATATTGAAATACAGTCTATAAACTATAACGAGAGTACAAAAACCAAAAATATTATAATAAAGATTACCGACAGCGGGCTTCTCAGCCGTACAAACGGAATTGTTCAGGGTATGAGCGGAAGTCCCATTATTCAGAACAACCGCCTTGTCGGTGCCGTAACACACGTATTTGTAAATGAACCGCAGAAAGGCTACGGCATATTTGCGGAAAATATGATAGAAGATTTCAACAGAGAAAACAAAAAATCTGAAAAGAACGTCGCATAAACGAAAATTTGTTTTGAAAAATAAAATTTAAAAAAATTCGTAAAAAAATTTCTCGCTAAGTATTGCCAAATTTACCAATTTATGGTAATATATACACATCAAAGAAAAAAGCAAGGAGAGAAATTATGGAAAATAAAATTAATATCATTATAACAGAAGAGCCTGCCGAAATCAGTCGTGACGACGCAAGGGCTTTGGCAAAATATAACTTTGCAACAACCTATTCAGGCAAGGACGGCGTTGAGCTTATGGAAAAAATAAACAACGTCAAGCCCGATATAGTTCTTATGGATATGTTTATGACCAGAATGGACGGTGTGGGAGTTTTAAGGGCATTGAAGCGAAAAAATCCCGAAAAAATGCCGCTTGTATTCGTCTATTCAACGTTCAGCAGTCCCGTTCTTGAGCGTGAAATTATGAACTGCGGTGCTGTTTATTTTGTACTCAAGCCCTACAATATGGAGGATATTGCCGAAAGTATGGTTTCCATGCTTAACGAAAAATATAATCCGACATCTTCACACGGAACAAAATATTTCAGTGCACACAATAAAAGTATGGAAGTACGTGTTACGGAAATTCTTCATCAGATAGGAGTTCCTGCCCATATCAAGGGTTATAACTATCTGCGAGATTCCATACTTATGTCGGTGGAAAATCCCGATATAATCAACGCTGTTACAAAAAGGCTTTATCCGTCTGTAGCCAAAAAGTACGAAACTACTTCTTCCCGTGTCGAAAGAGCTATCAGACACGCTATAGAGGTTGCCTGGGACAGAGGTGACGTTGATATTTTAAATTCCTACTTCGGCTATACGATACACAATGACAGAGGCAAGCCCACTAACAGCGAATTTATCGCTATGATTGCCGATAAACTAAGGCTCCAGCTCAAAAACGCAGGATAAACGCTCAGACGCAAAAAAACAAAACCATAAAGTTTAGGTCAAGCCTTTTCAAAGGCTTGCGGGTCAAGGGCAGAGCCCTTGCGGTTTCCAAAGGCAGAGCCTTTGGCGGTTTCAGAGCCTTTGGCGGGATTTTCAAGGGCAACGCCCTTGAACTGACAGGCGTACAAGTTTTAACAATTTTCCTAAACATTTCACACTTTGCCCCGCTCAGGAAATTCTTCCTGAGCGGGGCAAGCCTCTGTATAAAATTTTATCAATTCCAAATATATTGTTGACTTTGGCAGTATCAGGTGCTAAAATTAATTCAATATCTAATCTGAAAGTTGTTTCTTCTGACGGAAAAGAGTGGAGCTGCAAAAATAACAGCATATCTTAATTTGTCTTTCACTCTGCCCTGAGGATAATCCGGGCGGAGTTTTGTTTTTTCATATATTTAATTTTTTTATTTTACGGAGGTTTTTTTATGAACAGAGTTGCACTTATAGGAATTATGATTGAAGATAACAAGGCTTCTGCCGAAATAAACACAATCCTTCATGAGTATTCGGAATACATTGTAGGAAGAATGGGTCTGCCCAACGTAAGAGAGAATATGAACGTAATAAGCATTGTCATAGATGCTCCCGTTGATGTCGTAAACGCAATTTCGGGCAGGCTCGGACGCATAGACGGCGTAACTTCAAAAAGTATCTGCTCAAAATCTGAGGAGGTATAAGTATCAACAGCAATTTTGACATCATCAACAAGCTTTATCAGACATCAGCCTTGAACAAGGAAGAGTACGTTTCTCTTATTGACGGCAGAGATGAAGAAACAGCACGGTATCTTTTTTCACTCGCACGAAAAAGACGTGAGGAATATTACGGAAGCAAGGTTTTCATAAGAGGTCTTATCGAGTTTACAAACTACTGCAAAAATGACTGCTATTACTGCGGTATAAGAAAAAGCAACAGAAATGCTTCACGCTACAGACTTTCTGACGAGGATATTATAAGCTGCTGTGAGGAAGGCTACAGTTTAGGCTTCAGAACATTCGTACTTCAGGGCGGAGAAGATCCTTACTTTACAGACGAAAGAATGTGCCGCATTGTATCCGAAATAAAAAAGTCTTACGGCGATTGTGCGGTAACACTTTCAATAGGAGAAAGAAGCCGTGAAAGTTATCAGAAGCTTTTTGACGCAGGTGCGGACAGATTTCTGCTCAGACACGAAACAGCGGATTTCTGCCATTATTCAATGCTTCACCCTGAAAATCTTTCCGCCGAAAACAGACAGCTATGTCTTAAAAATCTTAAAGACATAGGCTATCAGGTTGGCACAGGCTTTATGGTAGGCTCACCGTTTCAGACAACCGAAAATCTTGCAGATGATATGCTCTTTTTAAGCTCCCTGAAACCGTCTATGGTAGGTATAGGCCCTTTTATTCCGCATAAGGATACCCCCTTTGCGGATAAACATTCGGGAACGCTGGAGCTTACCCTGTTTATGCTCGGACTGATACGTTTGGCTCTGCCTTATGCACTGATTCCATCTACAACCGCTCTCGGTACGATTTCACCAATCGGACGTGAGCTTGGTCTGAAAGCGGGTGCAAATGTAGTTATGCCAAATCTTTCGCCGCCGTCAGTCAGAAAAAAATATATGCTGTATGACAACAAAATCTGTACGGGCGAGGAATCGGCACAGTGCCTTGAATGTCTTAAAAAACGTGTGGAAAATGCAGGCTGTCAGATTGTTGTTGACCGTGGCGATGTATATAAGCCTTAGAAAAGATTTTTTCCGTTAAATCAAAGTCTGCGGCTATGCTCAGACGGCGATTGCAGACGTAAAAAGCTTCGCTTTTTACAAATTTAAAGTATAACTTTAAATTTTGCGGCAGACAAATGTCTGCCGCAGTCTGCAATCGCAGTATGTACGCAGACAGCCGCTTTTCCGTTTTTTGATTTTCAACAAGCAGAATAATTTTAAATAAGAGAGGAATATAGAAATGTATGACCCTAAATCCCTGAAAGCAGAGGAATTTATAAATCACGAGGAAATACTCGCAACACTTGAATATGCAGAAAAAAACAAGAACAACCGTGAACTTATAGAAAAAATTCTTGAAAAGGCAAAGCCCCGCAAAACTTCAAGAGGTGTTGAGTGCAGCGGACTTTCCCACAGAGAGGCAAGCGTACTTCTGGCCTGCGAAATACCCGACCTTACAGAAAAAATGTACGCTCTTGCAAAGGAAATAAAACAAGCGTTCTAC
Source organism: uncultured Eubacteriales bacterium (assembly GCA_900316615.1). Classification (GTDB taxonomy): domain Bacteria; phylum Bacillota; class Clostridia; order Oscillospirales; family Acutalibacteraceae; genus CAG-964. The sequence continues at coordinate 43,204 of ONDU01000023.1, forward strand.
GGAAACAGAATTGTTATGTTTGCACCGCTGTATCTTTCAAACTACTGCGTAAACCAGTGCGTATACTGTCCCTATCATTACCAGAACAAGACTATTCCGAGAAAAAAGCTTACTCAGGAGGAGGTAGCGGCGGAAGTAATCGCTCTTCAGGATATGGGACACAAACGTCTTGCAATAGAAGCAGGAGAAGACCCTGTAAACAATCCCATTGACTATATAGTGGACTGTATAAAGACGATTTATTCAGTAAAGCACAAGAACGGAGCTATCCGCAGAGTAAATGTAAACATAGCCGCTACAACTGTTGAAAATTACCGCAGGCTTAAAGAAGCCGAAATAGGAACTTATATACTGTTTCAGGAAACATATCATAAGGAAAGCTATGAAAAGCTTCACCCCGCAGGACCCAAGCATAACTATGCTTACCATACCGAGGCTATGGACAGAGCTATGGAAGGCGGTATAGATGACGTAGGTCTTGGTGTTCTTTTCGGACTGGAGCTTTACAAGTATGAGTTTGCAGGACTGCTTATGCACGCAGAACATCTTGAAGCTGTTCACGGAGTAGGTCCTCACACCATAAGCGTACCCAGAATAAAACGTGCAGATGATATTGACCCTGAGGTTTTCGACAACGGCATTGATGACGATACATTCGCAAAGATTATCGCCTGTATAAGAATATCAGTTCCTTATACGGGAATGATTGTTTCAACAAGAGAAAGCGAAAGCTGCCGAAATAAGGTTATAAGTCTGGGAGTTTCTCAGATTTCGGGAGCTTCAAGAACATCAGTAGGCGGCTATGCAGGCTACTCGGACGATGAAAGACCTCACGATACGGAACAGTTCGATGTATCAGACCAGCGTTCACTTGATGAGGTTGTAAGATGGCTTATGGAGCTTGGATATATTCCGTCATTCTGTACGGCTTGCTACCGTGAGGGCAGAACAGGCGACAGATTTATGAGTCTGTGCAAAACAGGACAGATTCAGAACTGCTGTCACCCTAACGCTCTTATGACGCTCAAGGAATTTCTTGAGGATTATGCTTCTCCCGAAACAAAGGAGATAGGCGAAAAGCTTATAGCAAACGAGCTTAAAAATATTCCGAACGAAAAAGCAAGACGGCTTGCTTCCGAATATATAGAAAATATTCATCTCGGAAAAAGGGATTTCAGATTTTAAAGATACGGGAGGTTTTTCAGTATGAGCCTTAACAGTACCCCCAACGCCGACAGAGTTCATATAGGCATTTTCGGAAGAAGAAATGCAGGAAAATCAAGTATAATAAATGCCATAACAGGACAGCAGCTTGCCATAGTTTCGGACATTGAGGGAACAACTACAGACCCCGTTTCAAAGGCTATGGAGCTTCTGCCGCTCGGACCTGTAGTGATAATAGATACCCCCGGACTGGACGACAGCGGAGCTTTAGGAGAAATGCGTATAAAAAAGACGTATCAGGTACTTAATAAAACCGATATTGCTCTGCTTGTAGTTGACAGCTGCGTCGGTATGACCGAATCCGATTTTGCAATTCTTGAAAAAATACGTGAAAAGAAAATTCCATGTCTGACAGTGTTCAATAAGTCTGATATTTCGGGTATGAGCGTAAATACGGAAAATGAAATTTCCGTAAGCACCGTAACAATGGAGAACATACACGAGCTTAAAGAGCGTATTGCACGAATTGTTCCGCAAAATATTATGGAATACCCTGTTATTGCCGATAAGGTGAAAAGCGGCGACTGCGTTGTTATGGTAGTTCCAATAGACAAGGCAGCTCCGAAAGGAAGAATTATACTTCCTCAGCAGAACACTCTCAGGGAGTTACTCGACAGCGGCTGTACGGCTGTTGTGTGCCGTGACAGTGAGCTTGAGCATACGCTTGATACAATGTCGAAGCCGCCGAGGTTCGTTATTACAGACTCTCAGGTATTCGGAAGGGTTTCCAGAATTGTTCCCGAAAATATATGCCTTACATCTTTCTCAATACTTTTCGCAAGGCATAAGGGAAATATTTTCGAGCTTGTAAAAGGTGTCAAAAAGCTTGATACTCTCAGGGACAATGATGTTGTTCTTATAAGCGAGGGCTGTACCCACCACAGGCAGTGCGGCGATATAGGTACAGTCAAGCTTCCTGCGTGGATAAGAAAATATACAGGTAAAAATATAAGGTTCGAGTTTACAAGCGGCACGGAATTTCCTGCCGAGCTTTCAAAATATTCGATGATTATTCACTGCGGCGGCTGTATGCTCAACGAAAGGGAAATGAAGTACCGTATAAAATGTGCGGCAGATGCAAGCATTCCCATAACAAACTACGGAATGACTATTGCATACGTAAACGGCATACTAAAGAAAAGCCTTGAAATTTTCCCTGAAATAGAAAGTATATTGAATTAAGCAGGAGAACTTATGGCAGGATTAAAATGCAGCCACTGCGGATTTGGAATTCACTATCACCCTGAGCCG
>ONDU01000094.1 GCA_900316615.1 uncultured Eubacteriales bacterium
GCCGAGAGGAACGTCAAGGTCATCAACGTTCTTTTCAGTATTATCTTCCAGCTGTTCGCTTAAAGTAAAGCTGCCTGTAAGGGGCTTTTCGTCATCAAGGCCGAATACACCGCCGATAGGGTCAGTACAGTTTTCATCAATAACAACCTGACTTAGGTCAACAGGCTTCTGAGTGCTGTTGATTTCGCTGGTTGTTGCTTTATGGGCTGAAATGAAGTTATCAGGAATATCTTTCTTTGTTTCCTTTACATTAGTTGTATTCTTTTGTACGGCAAAAGGAGGAACAGCTGTAACAGGTGTACTGATTTTAGGAGCTTCTGTTTTTGGTAATTCTGCTTTGGGAGCTTCTGTTTTTGGTTTCAGGAAGCTTGCTATATGCGGTGAAGGTTTGCTGGATGATGATTTCGGCTTTTCTGAATCGTTATTAAGCAGAAATCTGCTTTTTGCAGGAGTGGAGTAATTTTTCTTATATGTGGGTTTAGGTATTTCCTTTGGCTTTTCTTTCGCAGCCTTTGGTTCTTCATTAACAGGCTTAGTTTCAGCAACAGCAGGAGCTTCAGCTACAGGTTCAACCTCAGCAACAGCAGGAGCTTCAGCTACAGATTCAGCCTTTTCAACCACAGGTGCGTCAACAATGGGTTTAGCTTCCATTCTTGCTTTAACAGGCTTTAATATATCTTCCGGTACAGATTTTGATATAACTTCTTCAGATACGGATTTCTTTGTTTTTGTACTTTTTCGCATTGAAGCAGTTTTCTTTGCGGTACTGATTTTGGCAGCAGTACTATTTGTAGTATTCTTTTTTTGGGTTTTAGGCTTGGGAGTAACAAGATTTTCAAGTGTATCTTCGATTTTTTCTTCAATCTTTTCGGAATGAGGATACATAGAAATACTTGATTTGCTTTGACTGTTTGAAGATATGCTTCCTATAGTTTTTTCTACCTCTTGAACGAGAGTTTCGAGTTTATTCGGGTCGTTGTCATCTTCATTGCTGCTGTAAATATTGAAATATTTGCCGACAAAATCTTTATCACTTTCTTCGACCTCGTAATCATCTGAAGCAAGAGAGCTTTCTTGTTTTTGAAAAATTTCTTCAACCTTATTTTTGAGCTTTTCGGATATGCTCTCATTTTCAGAAGAAATCTCAAGAACTGCTTGTAAAATATCAGCTTTTAATTTTTGCAGTTCAAGCTTTTCACGGCTTTCGCCGTTCTGAGATTTTAAGCTTTTTTCGTTTTTCAAGATAAAATTACCTCCAATGAAAATATTTTGTATTACAAGGTTCAGAATAGGTGAAAAGGGATAAAATCAAAGATAAACCCCTGATTTTGTATTAAATTTTCACAAAGAAAATCTAACCCGAATAAAGAACCTCATTAAAAAGCACAGCGAATAGTTTCGCATTTTAGCGATACCATTTGCTGTGCTGTTCGTCAAAATTTAATATTAAATTAATAGCCAAAAGCAACAAGGTTACTTTTTACGCCACAATTCAAGAAAAATCAAATCTAAGCGTATCGCATATGTGGGCATATTTCTTAAAAGCTTCCGTTTTCGGGTGTATTATTAAAATTAGAAGAATTATTGTACGGATTATCGTTATCCTTGTTGAGATTTATACCCTGAACAGGTGCAGAAGAATTATTCTGAGGCGGCATAGGAGGAGCGTCATTCTGCTGAGGCTGCTGGGGTTGACCGCCGTTTGAATAGTTATAATTGCTGTAGAGGGAACCGCCGCCGTATGTTCTGAAAGACTTCATATTTGCGTTCTGAGCAGCATTACTGTTTGCGGCAAACGAAGCTCTTATCATAGCCGTAACCATATTTGTATATCCCATGGAAGTAGCTGCCAGAGCACAGCTGTAAAGCAGGTTAAGAAATACGCCTATAAGTATTACTACCATATATACTGTAATAATATCAAAGAAGCCTGCTTTTGTGAGAAGTGAGAAAGGATTGCTTTCGTCAATATCTGCTCCTTTTGACATAGACGAGAAAATAACTGCAACAAATATCATGATAGCCATACCAAGACCGTTAAGTATTGCACTGAGAACAGAGTATACGCTTACACCCTTAGCACCTGCCTGAGAGAAAGTATATCCGTTGCAGGAGGTTCTTACCGAGCTTACGAACTGATACTCACAGAAGCAGTAGTGAACCAGAATGATTCCCGCAACAATATACATTACTCCGCTGATAATACCGCTGCTTTGTCCTGAAACCATCGCAAGAATACCTACTATAACATACAGAAGTCCGCCCAATATAGCGAAAACAAGCTGCAGAAATAACTCCCGAAAGAACTATGGAGCTGCTCAGGCTGCTGAAAGCTGTTGCATCAAGCTTAGAAAGGTCATAAGGCATAACAATACCTTCTCTAGCACCGTATTTTGTCATAAACTCCATCAAGGTTTTAAAAAGAGGCTCAATCAGCCCCCCCAGCATAGCAGAACCTACCATTATGAAAACAGCCTGCAGGAAAGAAACTATCATAAGAAGCTTGACAGAGCCTTTTCTCATAAACTGCTTGACACGGGCAATGTTCTCAAGCTGAGACATCTGGTCAAAGTTGTTTACCTGATTATTCATTATAAAAATCTCTCCTTTTTAATATAAGATTTATAGTCATTATACATTTTTTTCATATTAAAAACAAGAGGTATAAGATAAATTGCAGGTAAAATAAAATATGAAAAATATATGAATTATGACAAATAAAGCAGTATAGATTTGATAAAGAAAACATAAAGCACAGGTCAGGAATTTTCAAATATATTAAAAAAGCACAATATAACCTTAAAAATTCATCATAATTACGGTTGATAAAACAAAAATTTTCGTGTATTATAATAGTTATACAGAGTAAAGGGAAGGGTGGAAAAAGAAGATGTACAGTGAAGATTTTATAATGTCACCAAAGGTTGATTTTGCTTTTAAAGAGCTTATGCGTGATGAAATGGTGAGAAAAGGCTTTCTGAGTGCCGTTCTGAATATAAAGGATACCGACATACAGTCAACGGTTCTTCTGAATACAAATCTCCCAAGACCTCACGAGGACGACAAGCAGAGTATTCTTGATGTCAGACTGACAATGAACGATACTACGGAAATCAATATCGAAATACAGCTTGCCTATATGTCATCATGGGCGGACAGAAGCACATTTTATTTATCAAAAATGCTGGTAGAGCAAGTCGGTGTGAATAAAAGATACAGCAATCTAAAAAAATGTGTCGGTATAAGTATTCTGGATTTTAACTATATCAAACAGACAAAACGTTTCCATACAGTGTATCATATTACAGAAGATACGGAGCATATCAAATATACAGATGTTTTGGAAATGCACATTGTCGAGCTGCCGAAATTACCTGCCGCAGACGACCTGACAGACTTATATGACTGGGTAAAATTTATCAGAGCAAAGAACAGGAGTGAGTTTCAAATGCCTGCAAAAGAAAATGTATATATAAAGAGAGCATACGATGTTCTGGAAGAAATCAGTGCCGACGAACAAAAGCGTATGGAATACAATACCCGACAGAAATGGCTGTATGACTATAACACCATGATGGAAGAAAATTTACAAAGAGGCATAGCTATGGGAGAAGAGCGTGGCATAGCCATCGGCGAAGAGCGAGGCAGACAACAAGGAATAGCCATCGGCGAAGCCAGAGGTAAAGCTGATATGATTAGACGGCTTCAGCAACTGGGTAATACAGTAATGCAGATTGCGGATATGTTTAAAATACCGGAAAGTGAGGTTGAAAGGCTGCTTACTCTCGACTGATAAATGTTAAGTTTTTGGATAAGCCGTATACAGATGTTTTGGAAATGCACATTGTCGAGCTGCCGAAATTACCTGCTTGTCGGTTAAGAAATCTGAAGCTCTTGTATCAGCAGGGATTTGATACAAGAGCTTTTTAACTGCGAGTAAAAAGAACTAACTGCAAAAGCGGTGAGCTCCGATGGTGCATATAACAGGGCGTGAAAAAATCCATTTGCTTGTGCTTTTTGCAGGATTATAATAGTATATCGCACCGCCGCTCGGATCCCAGCCGTTGATTGCGTCCTGAGCTGCTCTTTTTGCTGATTCGGACACAGCTTCGTTAACCTGACCGTCATTTATACAGCTGAATGCACCGGGCTGATATATTACACCGGCAAGAGTGTTCGGAAATGAGGGGTGGTCAATTCTGTTCAGTATTACAGCACCTACCGCAACCTGTCCGGTGTAAGGCTCACCTCTGGATTCGGCAGATATTATCCTTGCAAGAAGGCTTATCTCGGACTGTGTGAATTTATTTGGTGAGCTTTGGGATTTAAGTTTAAGTGCCTTGAGTGTGTTTGAACCAACTATTCCGTCAGCGGTAAGACCATAGTCCTTTTGAAATTTTATTACGGCATTCTTGGTCTGACTGCCGAATATACCGTCAACTTTTCCGCTGAAGTAACCAAGCTCGGTGAGCCTCGTCTGGATTGACCTTACCTCACTGCCGCTTGAACCGTACTTTGAAAGCGACATAACAGAAAAGCTCTGCGTCAAAAGAGCAGCTATCATTATAATTATAAAAGCCGATACGAATTTGAACGTTTTGTTGTTTTTAAAATGCTTCATATAAAAACCTCCTGCATTATAAATTTATTGTATATTTGTATAGTTAAAATATACAAAGAATTTGATATAAATTTTTTTAAAATGCTATTGACAAAGAAAAGATAAAGTAATATAATAACAAAGCTGTCGAAAAAAGGCAGTGGCAAGTCAACATAAATAAAGAGGAAAGCAAGTAGATTTTCGTA
>ONDU01000079.1 GCA_900316615.1 uncultured Eubacteriales bacterium
TCTATGGCTATTATAGCATATCATAGGTTGTTAGTAAAGTCCTCCAAAAGCCTGATAAACAGTGGGTTTATCGCAGTTTGCTCACCTTATGCGGACATAGGATTTCACATTTTATTATATCGTTCCCGACGGCTCGTAAGGGCAAAGTTAAGGGAATGAAAATCTGATAATAAGTTATAACAAAATGTGGCAATCAAGGTGCTGTGATATATGTGCGAATATATTTTTGGAGGATTCTATAATGAAACACAATTTTGAAATCAGCTATACACAACAAGGCGATTATCTGCTGCCCGACTTAAGATTACCCGAACAACCAAAGGTTGAAATTGGTATTTGGGGCAAGCGGCATTTGCGGTATATTGAGCAGCACCATAAAATCCGCTATACCAATCTGCTGACAAGCTGCAAGCTCACTGCCTACCTTGCCGACATTGACGATCAGGCAGAGGAACTATTCTTTCGGTTGGTAAAACAACTCGTCGAAAAAGAAGGCGTAACCGAACAGCTTAAAGCAGAGAATCAAATGTTGTGGGTTCAACGAATGAACAATATCCGCAACCGTGCAACGGAGATAGTCAATGCAGAGTTAATTTACACCTGATAAGCACAGCCGTCAAGTGGGATAGTCTCCTGCTTGGCGAGTCTCCTGCTTGGCGGCGTTGTAATAACGTTGCTTTCATCGTTTCCGTTGAGAATATCCCAGAACGAGAACAGCGTATTTATCTTGTTCGGCGACAACTGAAAGCCTCCGTAAAACGTGGCACCGCTTACGTTGGGATATTGCTGCTTAAGCTCCGTAACGTCAAGCTCCGCCTGACAAAGCTGCCAGTATGTAGCAGGTGTCTGATTATCTGCCTTGAAGTCAATCATAAAGCTGAGAAAGCTGCCGCTTGTCTGTGATAAATCGGGATTGCCGTATATGCAGTGAGCCGCAACCGTCGGGTCGTTTTCGATTGCACCTCCGCTTTCCAGCACCGCTGAAGCACCAAGGCTGTACGATGCCGAAAGCGTTGACAATATAGCACAGCTCAGTGCAGCAGACACAAATTTTCTCATTTTCTTCTTAATGCTCATTTTTTCTCCTCCTTAATTATATAGTTTTTTAAATAATATCCGTAAAGCCTACCCCTATGAATGTTCCGAGCGTCAGGCATACGGATTTCGGACAATCCGAAAAGTATAAGCCTACTGCCGTTGCATCGTGTATAAGCCTTACCCTTATGCTCTTATCAAGCACATCTGAAATACTTCCGCTGAGATATTCCTCATAATTATCACATAAAACGTTAAGCTTAGCGTATCCGCCGCGGTTTTTGTCAAGCCGTCCGTTATGCACGTAGCTTGCTATGCTTATAACTATCTCATTTCCGACATTTCCCAAGGCTTCGGCTTTTTTATAAGCATCACATATGCACGACAATATGTATTTATGCAAAAGCTCCGCCTGACGCTCAAGCTCCGCCTTGTCCTCAATGCTCCACTGCATATATTCCGACCTGATTACAGGAAGCTGTTCAATATTGACAAGCCGTCCGCCTGTTTTTTCCGCTATGCTTATTTTTATGTTCGTCTGTCCGAAATCGGCGAGAACATAAACGCCGTCCGAGCTTTTCAGCATTCTTGAGCAGCCCATAACTCCCATATGTGCGGCATTTTTATGGGTAATTATGTTATACGCCCGTCTGCCGTTGATAAAGCAGTATTTCCGAGCCTCGTCTATAAGAGCCTTTCCGAAGCTTCCGTCCGTAAGTCCGCCCACGGCAATAATATTTTCTATGCTCTGCCAGTATTCCCAGTGACGGCTGCTCCAGTCTGTGCGGACGCTTCTGTTTTCGGGAAGTGCCGTTTTCAGGGTAAGAAGTATGAGTGCAAGCCTTCTTCCGAAAAATGAAGCTATATCCTCGGCTGCCGCTCTTACCGTCATATCCTCACTTTCTGCCGCCTGCATAAGCAGAGAGGGCTTTTCTCTGAGCGATACATTCTTCGGAAGCTTCAATGCGTCCGCATAAGACATAGCTTTCTCAATTATAACCGACAGCGAGAATATATCCCTTACCTCCTTTCCGCTTATGCTGTCATCTATGCCCCTTACGGGAGCTTCTGCTATTATCATTCTGTTTAAGGAGCAACAGCTATCCGCATAGCAGCTGCCGTCATCACCTGTCAGTAAAAACGGATTCATCATAGCTTACATTACACCTTCCTTCTTAGTTATTATATGCAGTACTGATTAATTTTGTTTTTTAATCAGAGCTTTCGGCTGTACGGCTTTTAGGGCGGTTGCAGCCCGTTTCGGACAAAAGTCCGAAACGAAATTCCAAGCGTAGCTTGAAATTTGTCAAAAGCGTTCGCTTTTGACGGCTGCAACCGCAGTATGAGCAAAGCCGGAAGCAATACATAAATTATTCACCTATAACTTTGATAAGCACATGTTTTTTCCTTTTGCCGTCAAACTCGTAATAAAAAATCTGCTCCCATGTGCCGAAATCGAGCCTGCCCTTTGTTATGGCACAGACTACCTCACGCCCCATAACAGTTCTTTTGAGGTGAGCATCGGCGTTATCCTCGAAGCCGTTGTGAGCGTATCTTTCGTGAGGAAGCTCGGGAGCAAGTCCCTCCAGCCAGTCCTCAAAGTCATTGTGCAGACCGGGCTCATCATCATTTATAAATACGCTTGAGGTTATGTTCATAGCATTTACAAGCACAAGACCCTCTTTTATACCGCTTGCGTTTACAGCCGCCTGAACCTGAGTTGTTATATTGACTATTGCACGGCGTTCGGGAATATTAAAAAACAATTCTTTTCTGTAAGACTTCAAAAGACATCGCTCCTTTTAAAAATTTCTTCCGTTCCAGCCCCAGTATTCCGTTGGCTGGTATCTGACGTAAATCTGAGAGGGTGAAATATCAAGCTCGGAGTTTATAATTTCACATATAGCCTGTGTGAGCATATCGAGTCTTTTTTCCGAAGCTGTTCCGAAAAACTTTACTTCGATAAACGCAGTCGGAAGGTCGGATTTTCCTGCAAAATACATAGATGTATTCGGATTGAAGCCGAGCATAAGGTAGGCTTCACTTTTTCCGATAAGCGAAACTGCTTCGGAATAGCGTGATTTTATTTTAAGCTCCTGTTCTTTTGATATGCTGATATTTGTTGTTGTGTTTATATACGGCATTTTTTCCTCCTGAAATGAATTATTAAAAAATATAACCCTCCGTCTTTGAGAATTTATATAAGTATCTGCAATCTGTTCTCCTGCCGGAAGGTTATGTTATGAATGATTTTTAATATTTTGAAAATTACGTCATACACCGACAGCTTCCTTTTTGCTGTGTTTTGAGCCTGTATTGAGCGTAACCTTTTTTATATTGCTTCTGCTCTGCTGTTCTTTAAGTTCATTATCAAGATTTTCCTTTGCAACGGCGAGCATAAGCTTTATTCTGTTTTCCTGATTTACCCTTGTTGCACCGGGGTCATAGTCTATAGCTACTATATTTGCCTTGGGATTTATTTCCTTTACCTTTCGTATCATACCCTTGCCTACAATGTGGTTAGGCAGACATCCGAAGGGCTGTGTGCAGACAATATTCGGATAACCGCTTTCGGCAAGCTCAAGCATTTCACTTGTAAGGAGCCAGCCCTCGCCCATTTTGTTTCCAAGACCTACAACACCGCTTACAAGCTCCTTGAGGTGTCTGTAGCCTGCGGGGGGAAGAAATCCGTGTCTGACGGTACATTCTATTATAAGTCTCTCCATTTTTTCAAGATAGTTATAGGCTTTCTGAAGTGCGGCATACTTAATCCTGTTTCCGCCGTAAAGCTCTATATCCTGAAGCCTGTTGTCCAGCTTGAACAGAACAAAGCCCATAATACCGGGTACGCAAACCTCGCAGTCCTGTTCATTGAGGAATGCTTCAAGATTATTGTTTCCGAGCGGAGCATATTTTACATAAATTTCGCCTACAACTCCGACTTTTACCTTAGGTACAAGGTTTCGCTTTATGTTGGCAAAGGACTGTGCTATATTATCAAGGTTCTGCCTTTGCTGTTCAAGACTGAAGCCTCTGCCTTCTTTATACTGGCTTACTATATTTTCAATCCAGCTGTCCACCAGAGCCATACTTTCGCCCTTGTTTATCTCGTAAGGCTTTGTTTGATTGCTCAGAAGCATAAGAGTATCGCCGTATACCAACGCACCTACAAGCTTTCTTATTACGGGCAGTGTAAGCTGAAAGCCGGGGTTCTTTTCAAGTCCGGATATATTCAGCGAGATTACGGGGATAAACTCCAGACCTGCTTTTTTCAGAGCCTTTCTGAGAAGATGTATGTAATTTGAGGCTCTGCAGCCGCCGCCAGTCTGAGTGATTAACAAGGCTGTTTTGTGCAGGTCATATTTTCCGCTTTGCAGAGCGTGGATAAACTGTCCTATTACGAGTATTGCGGGATAGCAGGTATCGTTATGTACGTATTTCAAGCCTACCTGTGCAATCTCAGGACCGTCAGTTTCGAGAAGCTCTGTTTTATAACCGTATTCGTCAAAAACACGCTTCATTATCCTGAACTGGATTGATGCCATCTGCGGAAGCAGAATAGTATATTCCTTTTTCATTTCCTTTGTAAACAGAAGTCTGCCTGTTTTATCGTATTTCAAGGTAGCCATAAAGCATTCTCTCCGTTAAGTAAAATTAATTTTGGGCTGCTGAGTTTTTCTTTCGTTTCTGTTCTTCTATCGCCGCCAAAAGGCTTCTCAGACGTATTTTTACAGCACCCAGATTGGTTATTTCGTCAATTTTTATCTGAGTATATATTTTACCCTCATTTTCGAGAATTTCTCTTACCTCATCTGTGGTTATTGCGTCAACTCCGCAGCCGAACGATACGAGCTGTACGAGGTTCATATCGTCCGCATGAGCTATGTAGTGTGCAGCCGAATAAAGTCTTGCGTGGTAAGTCCACTGATTTAGAACGGTTGTAGTATATTTTTCGGCTTTGTCGCACACAACGTCCTCCGACACAATGGCAACGTTGAAGCTTGACATAAGCTTGTCTATGCCCTTGTTTATTTCGGGGTCTACGTGATAGGGTCTGCCTGCAAGAACGATTATTTCCTTTCCCTCTCTTCTGGCTTTTTTAAGAATATCCTCGCCCTTTGCTTTTATCCTTGCCATATGGAGGTTGTACTCCTCATATGCCTTTTTAGCTGCGTTCTTAACCTCTTTGAGGGTAAGGGCTTTGAAGTATTTTGAAAGTATTTCGTGAGCCTTTTTCGGGAAGTCCTTTTTGCGGTGTATTCCGAAATAGTCGTTTATGAACGTTATGTTTTTAACGTCCTTCATATTGGTTTTGATGACCTCGGAATAGTACGCAACAACGGGGCAGTTATAGTGATTGTCGCTTTTGCCCTCGTCAAAGTTGTACGAAAGACAGGGATAGAATATGGTATCTATTCCGCTGTCAATCAAGGTCTGTACGTGACCGTGCATGAGCTTTGCAGGATAGCACACGGTATCTGAGGGT
>ONDU01000080.1 GCA_900316615.1 uncultured Eubacteriales bacterium
TTATATAATAAATTTGTTAATAAATTCAGCAATTTTTAAAAAATTTTTCTGAAATTATCAAATTTATTCAGGAGGCGTATCATATTGAGTAAAAAAGTAGTTATAAGTGCGGACAGCACCTGTGATTTACCGTCAGAGCTTATTAAAAAGTACAACATTGTCATTACACCGCTGCATGTGGTTCTTGGTGATGTTGTTTATGACGATATGGTAAATATCGTTCCGGACGATATTTACGCTAATTTTGAAAAAACAGGTCAGCTCCCGAAAACATCAGCCGTAAATGTTCAGGAATATATCGACACCTTCAAGCCCTATACAGAGAGTGGCTGTGAAATAGTTCACATAGGCTTGGGTCATGCACTTTCGACATCGTTTCAGCACGCAAAGATAGCCGCTCAGGAATTTGAGGGAGTATATACTGTAGATTCACGAAACCTTTCCTCCGGCTCGGGAATGCTTGTTCTTGAGGCTGCCGAAATGGCTGCTTCAGGTATGAGTGCCGCACAGATAGCCGAAAAAACAGATGCTATGACGGATAAGGTCAGATGTAATTTTATAGTAGATAAGCTTACTTATCTTCGTGCAGGCGGACGCTGCTCGGCTCTGGCTGCAATGGGGGCAAATCTTCTTAACATAAAGCCGTGCATAGAGGTTGACAATAAAGACGGAAGTATGTCTGTAGGCAAAAAATACAGAGGCAGTCTTTCAAAGGTACTGAGTCAGTATGTGGACAATAAGATGATATGCTTCAATAACATAAGCAAAAAAAGAGCTTTTATAACTCATGCAGGCATACCTCAGGAAACCCTCAGCGAGCTTGCAGGACTGGTTGAAAAGAAGAATTACTTTGATGAGATACTTGTTTCAAAGGCAAGCTGTACAATTTCCTCTCACTGCGGCCCTTATACTATGGGACTTATCTTTATGACTGAGTAATGCTCTTTAGGTAAAGCAAAAAAGTCTGCGGCTTCAGCGAAATATGCGATTGCACATTCAAAAGGATTTCCTTTTGAATGTCCTTAAAGGATAAATCCTTTAATCATTCGGCAGATTAATCTGCCGAATATGCAATCGCAGCATTTGCGAAGCCGCAGGCTTTAAAGAAAAATAAAATAAAGTAAGGAGATGTTTGCTTTATTTGGATTTAGACTTGGACTTAGACCTTGCAGCAGGCTTAGTCTGAGGCTCGGGAGCTTCAGCGACTCCGCTTTCGAGGAACTTGTAAACGAAAGCAGCAGCAGCCGCACCAACAAGCGGTCCGATGATAAATACCCATAAGCATGAAACAGGTGCTGTATTTCCTGCGAAAGCAGCAACTATAGCGGGGCCAAAGCTTCTTGCAGGGTTAACGCTTGTACCTGTAAGACCAATACCGAGTATATGGACAAGAACAAGTGTAAAGCCTATAACAATACCTGCAAATGAGCCGTGCTTAGCCTTTTTGGAGGTTACTCCGAGAATTGCAGTAACGAATATAAATGTAAGAACAATCTCTACCAAAAGACCTGCTGCAGGATTGTTGTTAACGCCGGCAAGACCGTTTGAGCCGTAACCCTTGGTCATATCGGTTACTCCGCCCAAACTGAAAATCAGTGAAAGCAGACCCGAACCTGCAAAAGCACCTAAGCACTGAGAAACGATATAACCTACAAAATCCGTTACAGTCATACCTCCGCTGATAAGTACGCCGAGAGAAACAGCAGGATTGATGTGACATCCTGATATATTGCCTATGGAATAAGCCATAGCAATAATTGTCAGACCGAAAGCAAAAGCGGTCAGGATATAACCTCCTCCGTTTACGGCATCGCAGCCTACGAGCATAGCTGTTCCGCAGCCAAGCACTACCAGTGTCATAGTACCGATAAATTCAGCAACATACTTTTTGATACTCATAAAAAATCCTCCTTCCTTGAGATTTTGTATCAGCACAGCATTATACTTCATCATAATACCACGCTCCAACACTGTTCATAGTATCATACATTCATAAAAAAATCAACTTTACAGACTTAAAAATATGAAAAAAAACTAAATTTTTACTTATTTTACAAATTTGAAACCAAATTTTAGATGTTGTCGTATTACATCTTTAATATATTAAAGTACCACGGTTGAAAAACATCTGTTTAACGATATAATGAGTTTGCATAAATTTTCATACTGAGCCGGGCAATTTAAACTGAGGTGATAAAGCTTGATAAGATTAAGACCGTATAAAAGCTGTGATGCAAAAAATATTGTATCTTGGTGTAATGATGAAGAAACGTTTCTTATGTGGGGAGGAGAACGCTTCGGAAATTTTCCTGTTTCTGAGGACATTATTAACAGAAAATATTTTGACAATAACGGTGATTGTTCAGAAGAAGATAATTTTTATCCGATAACAGCTTTAGAAGATAACAGAGCAGTCGGTCATTTTATCATGAGGTATACAAACGGCAACAGCAGGATAATCAGATTCGGTTGGGTGATTGTAGATTCATCGAAGCGTGGAAAAGGATACGGAAAGAAAATGCTCAGTCTGGGGCTGAAGCTTGCATTTGAAATTTTAATGGCTGAAAATGTAACGATAGGTGTATTTGAGAAAAATATTTCAGCATTCAACTGCTACAGAGCAGTTGGATTCAGAGAAGCAAAAGAAAACGGATATTCCTTTGCTGAAATTAAAGGAACTAAGACCAAAATAATCGAACTGGAAATTGCTAAAGAAGATTACTTCGATATTCATAACCAATAATTGTTATAAATTTTGTTAAAAATGCTTTTAAAGAACGTCGCCGCCCTCACGTTAACGTGAGGGCGGCTGCTTTAATATTGATGTTACTTTACAACTATGTTTACAAGCTTTTTAGGAACGTATATTTCCTTTACTATATTTTTATCCTTAATCAAAGGAATGATTTTTTCATCGGACTTTGCCATTTCCAAAACAGCTTCTTTCTGAATATCAACGGGAATGTTCATTTTAATCTTAACTCTTCCGTTAATCTGAACTACGATTTCAACCGTATTTTCAACGCACTTACTCTCGTCATACTCAGGCCATGAGCTTTCATTTACCATACCGCTTCCGAGATTCTGTTTTTCCCATACCTCCTCAGTAACGTGAGGTGCAAAGGGATTGAGCAAAACTGTAAATATTTCAAGCTCTTTTCTTGTTACCGAGCCTTTTGCGTTTATCTCATTTATAAGCGACATAAGTCCTGCAATAGCCGTATTGAACTTGATATTTTCTATATCGTCACCGACTTTTTTTATAGTCTTATGGAATACCGCTTCAAGTTCAGGTCTTATGCTGTCACCGTCTTTGAGAATATCCTGTAAATTCCAGTATCTTTCTATAAATCTGCGGCAGCCCTTTATTCCCTTGGGATCCCATGGAGCACTCTTTTCAAAGTCGCCTATGAACATTTCGTACAATCTCATAGTATCCGCACCGTACTCATCAACGACTTCATCGGGATTTACTACATTGCCTCTGGACTTGCTCATTTTGCCGCCGTCCTCACCGAGTATCATACCGTGACTTGTTCTCTTTGCATAAGGCTCTTTTGTGGGAACTACTCCTATATCATAGAGGAACTTATGCCAGAAACGGCTGTAGAGCAAGTGAAGCGTTGTATGCTCCATACCGCCGTTGTACCAGTCTACGGGTGTCCAGTAGTCTATAGCGTCCTTTCCTGCAAGAGCTTCATTATTGCGGGGGTCTGCATATCTCAGGAAATACCACGATGAGCCTGCCCACTGAGGCATTGTATCTGTTTCCCTGTATGCTTTTCCTCCGCAGTGGGGGCAGGTTGTTTCTACCCAGTCGGTCATATTTGCAAGAGGTGATTCACCGTTTTCGGTAGGCTCATAGGATTCAACATCAGGCAGGGTAAGCGGAAGCTCACTCTCGTCAAGCGGCACATATCCGCACTTTTCACAGTGAACTATAGGTATAGGCTCTCCCCAGTATCTCTGACGTGAGAACACCCAGTCTCTGAGCTTGAAGTTTGTTTTGGAATGTCCTATGCCTTTTTCCGTCAGAAATTCCGTAATAGCCTTTTTAGCCTCTTCTACCGTCATTCCGTCAAGGAAATCAGAATTTACCATAATACCTGTAGAGCAATTGGTAAAGGCTTCTTTTTCTACATCTCCGCCCTTTACTACTTCGATTATGGGCAGATTGAATTTCTGAGCAAATTCCCAGTCACGGGTATCGTGTGCAGGAACAGCCATAATAGCTCCCGTTCCGTATGATACAAGAACATAGTCTGATATAAAGATGGGGATTTCCCTTCCGTTTACGGGATTTACCGCACTTACTCCCTTGATACATACGCCTGTTTTATCCTTTGCAACCTCTGTTCTTTCAAAGTCGCTTTTCTTTGCAGCCTCAGCCTGATAAGACTTTACCTCGTCCATATTTTCTATGATATTTTCCCATTTTCTGAGCATGGGGTGTTCGGGCGAAATTACCATATATGTTGCACCAAAAAGTGTATCCGGTCTTGTTGTATATACTGTGAGAGTATCGCCTGTTGAGGTTTTGAAGTCTACCTCTGCACCGTATGAGCGTCCAATCCAGTTTTTCTGCTGGAGCTTTACTCTTTCGGGATAATCCACCAAATCGAGGTCATCAATAAGTCTGTCGGCATACGCTGTAATTTTAAGCATCCACTGAGATTTTACCTTGTGTACTACCTCACTTCCGCAGCGTTCGCACACACCGTTCACTACTTCCTCATTTGCGAGTACGCACTTACACGAGGTACACCAGTTTACTGACATTTCTTTTTTATAGGCAAGCCCCTTTTTGAAAAGCTGGAGGAAAATCCACTGTGTCCATTTATAGTAATCGGGGTCAGTAGTATTTATTTCTCTGCTCCAGTCAAAGGAAATTCCGAGTGACATTTATTTCTCTGCTCCAGTCAAAGGAAATTCCGAGTGACTGTATCTGTTTTTTAAATCTTGCCACATTTTTTTCCGTCACTGTTCTGGGGTGAACGTGATTTTTTATAGCATAGTTTTCGGTCGGAAGTCCGAAAGCGTCCCAGCCTATAGGATAAAGCACGTTATATCCCTGCAATCTTCTTTTTCTTGACACTATATCGAGTGCCGTATACGGTCTGGGGTGTCCTACATGCAAACCCTGTCCCGACGGATAGGGAAATTCTATGAGAGCATAGAATTTTTTCTTTTCCGAATTATTTTCTGCGTGAAACACGCCCTTTTCTTCCCATTTTTTCTGCCACTTAGGTTCTATGGCTTTGTGGTCGTACCTCAAGTTTATTCCTCCTCGTTTGTGTAGTTTAAGGGCTTCACCCTTAAAAATCCTGACCAAAGGCTCTGCCTTTGGAAACCGCAAGGGCTCTGCCCTTGACCCGCAAGCCTTTAAAAAGGCTTGACCTAAACTTTATGTCATGTAAACTATATAATATAATAGCATATTTTTAATTCAATTCATTAAACCGTAATTATAATATATCGGAAACATCTATAATTTCTCCGTCTTTCCAAAGACGCTCAAGGTCATAGAAATTCCTTGCTTCTTCCATAAATACGTGAACTATTACGTCAATATAGTCCATCAGTATCCAACTGTTGGAGCGGTAGCCCTCTATATGGCTTACAGATATTCCTGCCTTGTCAAGCTCATACTCCACGTTGTCGGACATTGCCTTTACCTGTGTACTGCTCGTACCTGTTGCTATTACCATATAATCTGCAAGAACCGATATATCGTTAATTCTTATTACCCTTATATCAAGTCCTTTTTTATCGCTCAGGGCTTTTGCCGCAAGCTTCGCCGTTTCAAGAGATGTCATATCAAAATCACTTCCTGTTCTTTTTATTGCTCATTTCCATTACAAGCTCGTTGTAAAGCCCGAATGTATTCCTGTCTATCGCACACTGACGCTCCGTCAAATCCGTTATGCTGAAGCTTACTCCGTACAGCATAGCCTCCTCAAGACTTCCCTTAGCCTTGTCACGCATAACGTCAACGCCCTTATAGTCACGCTCTTCTCCTATAAAATCCGCCGTGAAAATAATTTTTTCAAGCAGGCTCATTCCTGCTCTTCCGCTCGTGTGATACCTTATGGCATTGAGAATATCCTCGTCCTCTATTCTAAGCACCCTTTTTACGTATACGCTGCCCGAAATTGCGTGCCATGTCTTAGGTGAAAACCTCTGAACATCGTCAAGTATTATACCATTGATTTCCATTATTTTCAACTGCTCGTCATAAGGGGATTCCTTGGTTATATCATGCAGAATACCTGCAATTTTAGCCTTTTCAACATTTCCTCCGTACCTTACGGCAAGCTGCTCGGCTGCCTTTGCAACGTTTACGCTGTGTATAAAACGTTTCTTGCTCATTTTTTCCTTTATTATTTTTTTGTAATCCTCAAAGTTCATTTTCTCACCTCCGAACGGAAATATTAATTTTTATTTTAAGCCTTTTACTTTTCGGCTTTTTTCTTAGGCAGCTTAAACTGAGATTCCTTTTTCTTCTGCCTGAAAAGTACAAATTTTGAACCTATAACCTGCACTACATCGGCATTTACGCTTTCGGCTATCCTGTCGGCTGTTTCCATAGGGGTTACATCGGAATTTTCAAGTACTCTGCCCTTTATCAGCTCTCTTGCTTCAAGAGCTTCGTCAGCTTCCTTTATGACATTTTCCGTTATGCCGCCCTTGCCTATTATAAGTATTGTTTCAATAGGATTTGCAAGTCCTCTGAGATATGCTCTCTGTTTACTTGTAAGCATTATTTTACCTCCGAAAAATATTTGTCCAGATAATATTTTTCTATCTGACTTTTCAATACTGTCAACGCTCTGCCACGGTGACTTATCTTGTCCTTTTCGTCTGCCGTGAGCTGAGCATAGCTTCTTCCGTCCTGAGTCAGAAATACAGGGTCATATCCGAAACCGCCTTCACCTATCGGTTCAAAGCCTATTCTTCCTACACACTCGCCGTATGATATGAGCTGCTTTCCGTTTCCTAAAATACAGTATATCGCACATACAAATTTTGCTGTACGCTGTGCAAGAGGTACACCCTCCATTTTACTCAGAAGCTTTTCTATATTCTTTTTGTCTGTCGCTCCCTCTCCCGAATACCTTGCGGAATATACTCCCGGTTCTCCGTTCAGAGCGTCTACCATAAGTCCCGAATCATCTGCTATACACGGCATACCTGTACGCTCATATGCCGCCTTTGCCTTTATTCTTGCGTTCTCTATGAAAGTCTTTCCTGTTTCCTCCACATCGTCAAGAGTTACTCCAAGTTCCTTTGCTGTCTTTGCCGTTATTCCCATAGGGTTCAGTATTCTGTTAAGCTCCTGCACCTTTTTGGGATTGTTGCTTGCTATTACAAATGTTTCCATAAATATTATCATCTCCTGTAAACAAACCATAAAGTTTAGGTCAAGCCTTTTCAAAGGCTTGCGGGTCAAGGGCAGAGCCCTTGCGGTTTCCAAAGGCAGAGCCTTTGGTCAGGATTTTTAAGTTTAAGGGTGAAACCCTTAAACTGCTGATTAGACCTTGGTGAACAGTGCTTTTGCAAAGTCGTCTGCGTCAAACGGCTGCAAATCGTCCATCTGCTCGCCTACTCCTATGAACTTTACGGGTACTCCAAGCTCTTCCTTTATCGAAAGTACTACGCCACCCTTTGCTGTTCCGTCAAGCTTTGTGAGTACTATTCCTGTTATGCCTGCCGCATTCTTGAATTCTCTTGCCTGATTTACAGCATTCTGTCCTGTTCAGAAATTCCTTGTCAGCCTCGGGAAGCTCTCTGTCTATTATCCTGCTTATCTTTCCAAGCTCGTTCATAAGATGCTTTTTGTTGTGAAGTCTGCCTGCTGTATCAGCTATTATTACATCTGATTTCCTAGCCTTCGCCGCAGATATTGCATCATATACAACTGCCGCAGGGTCTGAACCCTCCTTCTGCTTTATCACTTCACAGTCTGCTCTGTCTGCCCATACCTCAAGCTGCTCTATAGCTGCCGCCCTGAATGTGTCGGCTGCCGCAAGAAGTACGCTCTTTCCCTGATTTTTTAGATATTTTGCAAGCTTTCCTATTGTGGTGGTCTTGCCTACCCCGTTTACGCCTATTACAAGTATTATTGAGGGCTTAGTACCTATGTTAAGCTCCTCACCGCCCCTGAGCATAGCGGCTGTTATCTCCCTTAACAGTCCCATAACTTCATCGGGATTTGTTATTCCTTCTTTTTTTACTCTTTTTCTGAGTTCGTCCGTTATCTTGGTTGCCGTATTTACTCCGACATCTCCCATAACCAGAAGCTCTTCAAGTTCTTCAAAAAGCTCTTCGTCAATCTTTGTGAACGATTTCAGCATACTGTCTATCTGATTTACGACAGCTTCTCTTGTCTTTTTCAGTCCGTCCTTTATTTTTTTGAACAATCCCATTCTGTTTCACCTTTTTTCCGTTTTATTTCATATTCAGCTTTCCTGCCACCTCTGAAGCTTTCAGCGACAGCAGCTTCGATATTCCTTTATCCTGCATTGTAACTCCGTACAGAACATCGGCCTTCTGTGGGTTATGAGTATGAACTGTGTATTTTCGTTCATAAGCCTGAGATACTGTGCAAACCTGTCTACGTTTACCTCGTCCAGTGCGGCTTCTATCTCGTCCATTACGCAGAACGGTGCAGGACTTACTTTCATTATGGCAAAATATAAGGCTATGGCTACAAGTGCCTTTTCGCCGCCCGACAGTGCTTCAAGATGAACTACTATTTTTCCGGGAGGATGTACTATTATCTCTATTCCGCTTGTCAGGACATCTTCGGGATTTGTAAGCTCAAGATGTGCCTTTCCTCCTCCGAACAG
>ONDU01000081.1 GCA_900316615.1 uncultured Eubacteriales bacterium
ATAGCCGCACTTATGATAGTAATGTGCATATTCGGCTATGCAGAGATTTACGAGCCGCTCGGAACAATCATAGCGGTAATAATAGTAGCGGTAGTGTCAGCAAAGACGGGAGTAGCCAGTGATACCAAGTACAGGGAGCTGAAAAACAGCACCAAGAAAGATCAGTGCAAGGTACACCGTAACGGAGTAGTAACAGTTATTGATGTTGACGATGTAGTAGTAGGTGACAAGGTTCTTCTCCAGTCTGGTGACAAGATACCTGCTGACGGAATACTTGTCAGCGGTTCGCTGAGAGTAGATAATTCCGCTCTCAACGGAGAAGCAGAGGAATGTAAGAAGTTTGCGGCAGACGAAAGCCTTGAGTTTGCCGAGAACATTACGGGAGATACTTTTGTAGACAAGCACTCGCTTTTCAGAGGAGCGGTAGTGTTTGACGGAGAGGGTATACTTGACGTAAGAAAAGTAGGACTTAAAACAATGATGGGAAAAATGGCGGAGGAAATGCAGGAGGACGATCCCGATTCACCGCTCAAGGTTAAGCTTGCAAAGCTTGCAGGACAGATTTCCACATTCGGATATATAGGAGCTACAGTAATAGCCTTATTATATCTCATTTACTTTATATTGACGGCAGGAGGTCCGCAGGTATTCTTCTCGTCAGGAATAGAGAACATAATAACGAAGATAGTAGAAGCAGTATCGCTGGCAGTAGTTATCATAGTATGTGCAGTTCCAGAGGGACTTCCTCTTATGATTTCGCTTGTTCTTATGCAGAACACGAGCAAAATGCTTGACCACAATGTTCTTGTAAGAAAGGCAGAGGGTATAGAAACAGCAGGTTCTTTAAATATTCTCTTCAGCGATAAGACAGGTACAATAACAAAGGGTCGCCTTGAGGTTGTGGATTTCTTCACAGCTGACGGAAAATCCATACCTATAAAAGACCTCAGCAAGCACAGTAAGGTAAAAGGTCTTGTAGACCTTGCGATAGGAAAGAATACCCAGTCAATGTTTGATGATTCGCACAGAGTAATAGGCGGAAACGCTACCGACCAGGCTCTTATGAAGTTTATCGGAGAGGAAACCTTTAATACTCTCCAGGCAAACAAGGAATGTATCGTTACAGACAGTCAGGGCTTCAACTCCACAAACAAGTTCAGTCAGGCAAGAATTGAAAGTCTCGGAAAAACCTTCTACAAAGGAGCTCCCGAAAGACTTCTTGCAAAGGCAACCCGCTATCTTGACAGCAACGGCAACGTAAAGCCGCTTGATATGAATGTTCTTAATGAGAAAATAGACGGTCTTGCACAGAAAGCTATGCGTGTGCTTTCTTTCGGATATTCCGAAAAGCCTCTTACGGAGAACAGCATAAATGATGATATTGTTATCATAGGACTTGTAGGAATAAGAGATGATGTCCGCCCCGAGGCTAAGGAAGCTATCGAGGAGGTGCAGAACGCAGGAATTCAGGTTGTAATGATTACAGGTGACCGTCTTGAAACGGCAGTTGCCATAGCAAAGGACGCAGGTCTGCTCAAGAATGAAAATGATATGGCTTTGTCATCAGCAGATTTGAATAAAATGTCCGATGAAGAGGTAAAGAATATCATTCCCAGAATAAGGGTAATAGCAAGAGCATTGCCGACAGATAAATCAAGAATGGTACGTCTTTGTCAGGAAATGAACCTCGTTGTAGGTATGACAGGTGACGGCGTTAATGATTCACCCGCACTCAAAAGAGCAGATGTCGGATTTGCAATGGGAAGCGGTACGGAAGCTGCCAAGGAGGCAGGTAAAATAGTTATTCTTGACGATAACTTCAAATCTATCAAGGACGCTATATGGTATGGAAGAACTATTTATCACAACATACTTAAATTCTGTAAGTTCCAGCTTGTTATCAACGTAGCAGCAGTTGTAGTAAGTGCTATTGCTCCTTTCTTCGGAGTAGAAGAACCTCTTAAGGTAACTCACCTGCTTTTTGTAAACCTCGTAATGGACGGTCTGGGAGCTATAATGCTCGGAAACGAGCCTGCTCTCAAGGAATATATGAAAGAAAAGCCCCGTCGCAGAGATGAAAGTATTATCAGCAAGAGTATGGCAATACAGATTGGAGTTATGGGACTTTGGCTTACTCTGATAAGCTTCCTGTACTTCAAACTGCCCTTAATTATCTCAATGTTCCCCGCTCCGGGAGAGGGCGAATCGCAGTCCCCTCAGCATCTGACGGGATATTTTGTACTGTTCATACTTGCCGCACTTTGCAACGGCTTTAATGTCAGAGATGAAAATTTCGGAATATTCAAGGGTCTTAATGAAAATACAGGTTTCCTCAAAGTATTCTTCATAATAATAGCTGTACAGTTCTGTATAGTAAATGCAGCGGTTATTCCCTTGCCCGTATTCCAGTTCATAGGTGATATGTTCAGCTGTCAGCCTTTTGATGCAGTAGGCTGGGGTATAGTAATTCTTCTTGCAATTACAATGATACCTGTTGATATGCTGAGAAAAGCAGTAACTATGGCTGTAACCAAAAATAAACACTGAAAAAATTGAAAATTTTTTCAGCCTTGCGGACGACGTTAACGTCGTCCGCAAATTGTTTTGTAAAGGTAAGCAGAAGTGCAGGCACTGGGGTGGCGATTGCAAAGCGTTTCGGACATATGTCCGAAACGAAATTTCAAGCGAAAGCTTGAAATTTGTAAAAAGCATATGCTTTTTACCTTTGCAATCGCCGCCCCGTGCCGTAGCTGAGAGTATAAACTGCAAGTGAAGAAAAAATGTACTCGTTTTTTGCCTGAATATATGATACAATGATAAAGCGGATAATAAAGAACATATATTTTCAGAAGGAGAAAGTCTTTTATGATAATATTCAATACAGATATTGACAATACGATGATATACTCATACAGACACGACATAGGCAGGGACAAGATATGTGCCGAGATATATCAGGGAAGACAAATATCCTTTATGACTCCCGAAACAGCAAGACTTTTAAAGGCGATAAACGAAAAAATACTGATAGTTCCGACAACAACACGAACGACCGAGCAGTACGAAAGAGTAAATCTTGGTATCGGCAGAGTAAAATATGCTTTAACATGCAACGGAGGAATTTTGCTCAGGGAGGGAAAAGAGGATTCAAACTGGTACACACAGTCTATGAATCTCATAGAAAATTCATATACCGAGCTGAAAAAATCTCAGAAAATTCTTGAAGCAGATATTAACAGAAGCTTTGAGGTAAGAAACATAAGGGAGCTTTTCATTTTTACCAAAAGCCGTGAGCCTGAAAGTACAGTAAAAATACTTAAAGAAAGCACAGACGAGAAGCTTCTGGACGTATTCAGCAACGGAGCGAAGGTTTACGCCGTACCAAAATCACTGAATAAAGGTATCGCAGTAAGCCGTTTCAGAGAGCTTATCGGAGCGGGCAGGGTTATAGCCGCAGGTGACAGCGAATTTGACATATCAATGCTTAATGCCGCCGATACAGCGATAGCACCCGAAAGATTGTCGAAATTTTCCAGGCTTAAAGACAAAACCATACTTGTCAGCGACGACAGAATTTTTTCAGAAGAAATTCTGAAACACATATTAAATATAATTTCATAGCCGTAAGCCATAAAGTTTAGGTCAAGCCTTTTCAAAGGCTTGCGGGTCAAGGGCAGAGCCCTTGCGGTTTCCAAAGGCAGAGCCTTTGGTCGGGATTTTTAAGGGTGAAAACCCTTAAACTATAAATTTGACATTTATGATAAATTGTTATATATTATAAGACAGACTAATTTTTCGAGAGAGGTAATTTATATGAACTATAACAGTACTACAGACAACAGCATAGTTGTATCTGCCGCACAGGCTATATCTCAGGGAATATCCGCAGACGGCGGGCTGTTTGTACCTATGGAGATACCCAAGTACAGCGAAGCCGATTTCAGGGAAATGCTGGGAATGGACTACAGAGGCAGAGCAAAAAAAATAATAGGTGACTATCTCAGCGATTTCAGCAAAGAGGAAGTAGCCGATTGTGTGGACAATGCCTATACCGCAAAGAAATTCGGCGGAGAAAATCCTGCCCCGATAGTAAAAGCAGATTTCAACGGAAACGAAATAAACATACTTGAACTCTGGCACGGCCCGACATCAGCATTCAAGGATATGGCATTACAGATACTGCCCTACTTTCTTACAAAATCTCTTGCAAAGAAATATAAAGGAAAAGAAGCGGTAATACTCGTAGCAACCTCAGGCGATACAGGCAAAGCGGCACTTGAGGGCTTTAAGGACGTAGACGGAACACGCATAATAGTATTCTATCCGCAGAACGGAGTAAGTCCGATGCAGAAGCGTCAGATGACAACTCAGGAGGGAAGCAACGTAGATGTTTGTGCCATAGAGGGAAACTTTGACGATGCACAGACAGGCGTAAAGAAGATATTCACAACTCAGGAAATATCCGGGAAGCTCAAAGAAAACAATAAGCTTTTTTCAAGTGCAAACTCCATAAACTGGGGACGACTGCTTCCTCAGATAGTATATTATGTATCAGCATACTGCGAGCTTGTAAACAACGGAACAATAAATTTCGGTGATGAAGTAAACGTAGCAGTTCCTACAGGAAATTTCGGAAACATACTTGCATCATACTATGCAATGCTTATGGGACTTCCGATAAAGAAATTCATATGTGCCTCCAACTCCAACAACGTCCTTACCGACTTCATAAACACAGGCGTATACAATAAGGAAAGAAAATTCTATACCACAATATCGCCCTCAATGGATATA
>ONDU01000025.1 GCA_900316615.1 uncultured Eubacteriales bacterium
AGGTCTCTTTTATTCAGTTTTAGTATCAAATCAGTGATAAAAATTATCATTATACTAATTTGCATTTGCAATGTATTGATTTATTCAGTGTTTCCCTAAGATAATTTGTTTCGGCTTATGTATTCGGTATAAGGAAATTTACATATTTTTATTGAAAAATATGCAGCATTAATGTTATAATTTAACATAATTATGAAATTACGGTTTTGTGAGGGTGAATAAAATGCTGAAAATTGAAAATCTGACGAAAATTTACGGAGATAAACGTGCAGTTGACAATCTAAGTCTTGAAATAAAAAACGGAGAAATCTGCGGATTTATAGGTCATAACGGAGCAGGAAAGACAACAACGATAAAATCCTGCTGCGGACTTGTAGATTTTGAGCAGGGGGAGGTATACGTAAACGGAATTTCCATAAAGGAAAAACCTATTGAATGTAAAAAAATTATGGCATATTTACCCGACAATCCCGATTTGTACGATTTTATGACAGGTGTAAAATATCTGAACTTTGTGGCTGATATGTACGGTATGGACGGAGCTTACAGGGAAAGTCAGATAAACAGGTATGCCGAAATGTTTGAAATAAAGGAAAATCTTGCACAGCCGATAAACAGCTACTCCCACGGAATGAAGCAGAAGCTTGCAATTATATCGGCTTTTATGCATGACCCTAAGCTTATACTTATGGACGAGCCGTTTGTGGGACTTGACCCTAAGGCTTCTCACAAGGTAAAGCAGGAGATGAAAAGGTTTTGCAGTGAGGGTGCGGCAATATTTTTCTCTACCCATGTTCTGGAGGTAGCCGAGAAGCTCTGTGACAGGGTTGCTATAATAAGCGGCGGAAAACTGATAGTAAGCGGAGATACCGAGGACATAATAGGAAATGCTTCCCTTGAGGACGTTTTCCTTGAACTGGAGGAAGATGATGAATAAACAGGTATGGCAGATTACAAAGATAAGCTTACAGTCTATGGCGGCATCAATGCTGTCGTTTCTGAGCGGAAAAAGAAACACGCAGAAGCTCAGCTTTACTGTATTCGGAACAGTTATAGCAGTTTTGCTTGGCTTCTGCATACTGGCAGTTCTTTCATTTTTTTTCATAATGTTCTTTTTGCTGGCGTTATTTATTTCAACGTCGGGAGGGGGACGTATAAATATTTATTTTGAGGCAGTTTTCACAGGTACTCTGATATTTTCACTTATGGGAAGCATACTTGCGTCACAGTCGTACCTTTTCGAGGCTTCGGACAATGAGCTTCTTTTCAGTATGCCGATAGAGCCTTCTGTAATATTGGTCAGCCGCATAGCTACGCTTTATATACTTAACTGTATGTACAGCTTTATGATTATGCTGCCTGCATTTGCTGCATATGCGGCAGTTATAGGATTTACTGTAAAGAGCTTTATATTTTATGTTATATCACTGATATTTCTGCCTCTCTTTATTACTTCAATATGCTGCTTTTTCGGGTATTTCATATGGTATTTGTCCTTTAAGATACCCGGAAAGAATATACTTATGAGTCTAATAGGAATACTGGTGTTTTTATTTTTTATATTATTCGGAGTTTTTGCCGAGCCTTTGATTATGTATGCGGTAAAAAACATTGATGATGTAGAAAAAGCGTTAAGCACATATGTACCTGTCTCATACCTGTATGCAAATGCGATAACCTCTGATAGTATAAATATAATATGGCAGGAGCTGCTTTTTCTTGTGATATGTCTGCTTCCTATGGCAGCGGCATTCCTTTTTATATCAAAGAAGCTGACTAAGATAATAACCGCAAGATCTGTAAACAAAAGTAAGGCTTATGTGGAAAAAACAATGAAACGCAGGAGTGTCTTGCTGTCACTTCTGAAAAAAGAGCTCGGATATTTTTTCAGTATACCCTCTTATGTTCTGAACAGCGGACTCGGTACTGTTATGACTGCTGTTATGGGTATTGTTATGCTGATAAAAGGCGTTGACGCTGAGGGTATGCTTGCTGAAATGTTTCCGAATTACAGGGATATTATGGTGATGGCAGTAATAAGTGCGTTGTCTACACTGTGTGTTATGAACGATGTTACAGCACCCAGTATATCACTTGAGGCAAAGACGTTATGGATGCTTAAATCCTTTCCTGTAGAGCCGATGAAAATATTTACCGCCAAATTTCTGGTTTCTCCTGTAATAACGCTTCCGGGAATAATAGTTACGTCAATATGCTGTGCTGTAAGTATGCCCTTGAATGTGCTTGATTTTGTGTTTATGATTTTAATACCGGTTATGGCATCGGTTTTTTCGGGGATACTCGGTCTGCTTGTTAATCTGAAGCTTCCCCGTTTCGACTGGGCTCACGAAATAATTGTCATCAAGCAAAGCGGAAGCGTCATAGTTTCGCTTATTGCTTCGGTAGTGCTTACAGCGATACCGTTTATGCTTGCTGCGGTGCTGCCTGTAGTTAATCCTGATTTCAATATCATTTTTTCTTATATTATATGCTTTTCGTATTTTCTGGCGTTCATAGCTATTGGCTGTCTGCTGCTTAAAAAAGCAGGAACAAGACTTTTTAATTCTCTGTAAGCTGAAATTTAAATCTGTGGGCGATTGCATTTAACGGCAGCAAAGCTGCCGTTAACCCTCAAGGCGAAGCCTTGAGGAAGGCAAAAGCAGATGCTTTTGCCTATGCAATCGCCTCATTCCTGAAGGAATGATATTTATTTATTGTTTAAAATATCTAAAAAACTGTTTTTAAATTGTTGCTAATGAGTGAAATTTTAGTTCTTTGTCAAAAATGTATTGCAAGATGTGTACATATAGGATATAATATCACTGACATAATTTAACTTATTTATATATAATGCTAAGCTATGTAACACAGAGTTAATAAGGAGTTGTGCATTGTAAAATGAAACAATATGAGGCAAAGAAAATAAAAAATATAGTTTTGGCAGGTCACGGCGGCTGCGGAAAAACGTCTGTTGCTGAGGCTATGATGTATCTTGCAGGAGCCAGTGAAAGACTTGGTAAGGTTGATGACGGAAACACGGTTCTTGATTTTGACCCGGAGGAAATAAAGAGGAAGGTATCGGTATCATCGGCAGTAGCACCTATAGAGTGGAAGGGATATAAAATAAATCTTATAGATACACCGGGCTTGTTTGACTTTGAGAGCGGAGTATGTGAAGGTATGAGAGCCGCAGATACGGCACTTATAGTTGTTTCCGGAAAAGACAGCGTAAACGTAGGAACGGACAAGGCTGTAAAGATGGCAGAGGAAGCAGGAATGTCCAAGGTATTTTTTGTAAACGGACTGTGTGATGAAAGTGCAAGGTTTTACAGGGTTTTTGAAACACTCAAAGCACATTACGGACCTTCTGTTTGTCCTGTTGTTGTCCCTTATATAGAGAACGGTCAGGCAAACTGCTATGTAAATATTTTGGAATACAAGGCTTACAAATATGAAAAAGGTAAGGTTTCTCAGACAGCTATGCCCGATATGGGTGACAGACTGGAAGGACTGCGTACCGCAATATATGAAGCTGTGGCTGAAACTGATGAGGAAATGTTTGAGAAATACTTCAGCGGAGAAGAATTTACTCCCGAAGAGGTTATAGTAGGAGTCAGCAAAGGAGTAAAGGAAGGTACAATTACGCCTGTATTCTGCGGAGATGCCCAGAATACTTTCGGAATAGAACACCTGCTTAACGGAATAAACTGGCTTGTACCTTCTGCGGATGAGAAAAAAGAGATAGCAACTGACATAAACGGAGATCCTGTGGAGTTGTCTGTAAATGTAAACGGAGCAGCTGCGGCTATAGTATTCAAGACAGTTGCAGACCCGTTTGTAGGAAAGCTTTCATATTTCAAGGTTGTATCAGGAAAAATAGCTCCCGACATTCCTCTTATAAATATGCGTACAGGAGAAACCGAAAGAATAAACAAGGTTCTTATACCAAAAGGAAAGAAGCAGGAGGAAGCAGCTTTCATAGGTGCAGGAGATATAGGAGCTGTAGCTAAGCTTAACAATACGGCTACAGGCGATACTCTTTGTGCACCTACAAGAAAGGTTACTCTTGACGGCATAAAATATCCCACAGCAAATTATAAGATGGCTGTTATTCCCAAGACAAAGGGCGAAGAGGATAAGGTAGCACAGGCTGTAATGAAGCTGGCTGAGGAAGATCCCACAATTGTCTTTGAAACAAACAAGGAAACAAAGGAAATGGTTCTCAGCGGTATGGGAGAACAGCACCTTGATGTTATTGTTTCAAAGCTTAAAAATAAGTTCAACGTAGAGGTAATACTTGATGCACCAAAGGTAGCATACCGTGAAACAATACGCAAGAGCGTAAAGGTTCAGGGAAAGCACAAGAAACAGTCGGGTGGTCACGGACAGTTCGGAGATGTATGGATTGAGTTCGAGCCTGCGGATAATGACGGTCTTGAGTTTGCAGAGAGAGTTGTAGGCGGAGCAGTACCCAAGGGCTTTTTCCCTGCTGTAGAAAAGGGATTGAGAGAGAGCATCAAAAAGGGTACACTCGCAGGTTATCCTATGGTTGGAGTTAAGGCAACGCTTTATGACGGTTCCTATCACCCTGTAGATTCATCAGAAATGTCATTTAAGATGGCAGCCTCCATAGCTTATAAGAACGGCATACCCAAAGCAAGTCCCATACTTCTTGAGCCTGTTTTGTCCGTATCTGTTTCTGTACCAGATACCAATATGGGCGATATTATGGGAGAAATAAACAAACGCAGAGGCAGAGTTCTCGGAATGAATCCCGGTGAGGATAATATGCAGATTGTAGAAGCTGAAGCACCTGTATCCGAAATGAGTGATTTTTCTGTATATCTCAGACAGGTTACTCAGGGAAGAGGCAGTTATGTTACTGCTTTTGCCAGATATGAGCCTGTACCTGAGCATATTGCAGCAAAGATTGTGGAAGAAAGAAAAAATGAGGATAAATAAAAAAGCTTTTATCCGCAGTTTTTAAAGTTGTAATGTAATTTTGGTATAATAGCTTGAGTACAGCGGTAGGCTTGTACTCAAGCTATTATACTGTTTTTTTAGCAGAAATTAAGCAGGGCGTATACGCTCGGGAGGCGATTGCAGACATCAAAAGCAAAGCTTTTGATAACTTTAAAGGTAAACCTTTAAAGTTGCTTGCGGATAAATCCGCAAGGGTCTGCAATCGCCCGAATGACGCAGTAAGTCAGGCAGAAAGAACATCATAAAAAGGGAGAGATGTTGCTCTTGAGGATTGCTTTATATCAGATGAATATAAGGTTTGAGGATAAGGAAGGTAATTTCGCAAAAGTCAGAGAAGCGGCAGAAAAAGCCGCATATGAAAGAGCTGATGTTCTTTTTCTGCCTGAGATGAGCTTTACGGGATTTTCGATGAATACGGAGCTTACGGCTGAGTCTGATAATTCAAGCATGAGCTTTGTAAGAAACTTGTGCTTAAGCTTTGGGCTTGCGATAGGCTTTGGCTGGGTACGCAAGCTTAAGGATAAAGCTGAAAACTGCTACAGCGTCATAGACAGAAACGGAGATGAACTGAGTACCTATGTAAAGACGCACCCTTTTTCATATTCGGGAGAAGACAGGTATTTTTCGGGAGGAAGCAGCATAGCCTTTTATGCGGTAGAAAATGCAGGCTTTTCCACTGCCGTATGCTATGATATGAGGTTTCCGGAGTTGTTTTCCTGCATATGTAAGGATGAAAGGGTAAAAGCGGTAGTTATACCGGCCAACTGGCCTGCGGGGAGGTCGGAGCACTGGAAAATACTTACAAGAGCAAGGGCGATAGAAAATCAGGTATATATAATCGCAGTAAACTGTGTGGGCGAAATAAACGGCTTATACTATTCTGGAGATTCCTGCGTAATAGCTCCCGACGGAGAAATTCTTGTTTGTTCCGAAAACAGGGAGGAGCTTACTTTTGCTGAAATAGACGGCAGCATTGCGGATAAATTAAGGAAAAGCTTTCCGGTAAAAAATGACAGGCGTACTGACCTTTACAAATGCCTTTTATAAAAAATATAAGGAAAAATGGTGTCGGAAGCTTTGGTTAATAGGAATAATTTATGAAAAAGGAAGAATTATGTTGTAGGATGTATAAACATTTTCGTAATTATTTTTAAATATCTTATAAATTTTTACTAATCTATTGAAATTTGCTTTCAGCATTGTTATTATATTAATATGAGAATATTATGAGAAATATTAGGTATATGATAAGACTAAGGAAAGGAACTTTCACAATGGGATATGTAACAGACGACAGACAGTATTTGCAGGAATTCTGTTCCGGTGAAAGCTGTAGCAGTTATGAATATTTAGGTGTGCATAAGGCAGATGACGGAAGCTGTTATGTGTTCAGAGTATGGGCACCGTCTGCACTGTCTGTATCGGTTGTAGGAGCTTTCAATGACTGGGACGAAAACGCCAACCGTATGTCACGCATAGGCAACGGAGGTATATGGGAGTGCTATATAAACGGATTAAATGAATTTGATGCCTATAAATACTGTATTGTTGCACAGAATTATGAAAGGCTGTACAAGTCTGACCCCTACGGATTTCATTTTGAAACAAGACCGCAGAATGCGAGTTTGATATATGATATTGAAGATTTTGACTGGAACGACAAGGAGTGGCTGATAAAAAGGGAAAATACTGACTATAAGCAGTCACCTATGAATATATATGAGGTACACGCAGGCTCATGGAAGAGATATGAGGACGGAAATCCGTTGAATTACCGTGAGCTGGCAGATGAGCTTGTACCGTATGTAAAGGAAATGGGCTACACTCATATAGAGCTTATGCCTGTTATGGAATATCCGTTTGACGGTTCGTGGGGTTATCAGACAACAGGTTATTATGCACCTACCTCAAGATACGGACAGCCGAAGGACTTTATGTATTTTGTTGATTTGTGCCATCTCAACGGAATAGGCGTAATACTTGACTGGTCAATATCGCAGTTTCCGAAGGACAGCTATGCACTTGTCAAATTTGATGGAAGCTGCTGTTATGAATATAAGGATCCCATAAAAGCAAACCGAAACGATAAGGATACCTTGACGTTTGATTATTCAAAAAATGAGGTAATAAGCTTTTTGATGTCGAGTGCCGCATTCTGGGCAGATAAGTATCATGCGGACGGACTCAGAATTGACAATGTGGCGGCTATGCTTTATCTCGACTACAGCAGAGATGGCGAGCAGTCAGCAACAAACAAGTTCGGCGGCAAGGAAAATCTTGAAGCGGTTGAATTTGTACAGAAGCTTAACGTAAATATTCACAGACTTTTCCCCAGTGTCATTATGTTTGCAGAGGAGTCTACCGCATGGCCTATGGTTACAAAGCCTGCTGAGGAAGGAGGACTTGGCTTTGACTTCAAGTGGAATATGGGCTGGATGAACGATATGCTGCAATATATTTCAACGGATCCGTTTTACCGTCCGTTCAACCATTCCAGCGTTATATTCTCGTTTTTCTATGCGTTTTCCGAGAGCTTTGTTCTTCCTATTGCACACGATGTTGTTGTATACGGAAAGAAGTCTTTATTCAGCAAGATGCCCGGAGATTTTAAAAGCAAGTTTGACCATGTAAGGATATTTATGGCATATATGATGATGCACCCCGGCAAAAAGTTAACGTTTATGGGTACGGAGCTTGCTCAGATGGAGGAATGGAATACGGACGGAGAGCTTCCGTGGGAGGTTCTTTCTTATCCGAGAAACAAGAAGCTTCACGATTTTATTAAAAGTCTTAACAAATTTTATAATGAAAATCCCGCAATGTACGAAACCGAGGACTCGTGGGAGGGCTTTCACTGGATACATCACGATGACTTTACACAGTGTGTGCTTGCATTCAGAAGACTCGGAAAAGACGGCAACGGCATAATAGCAGTGTGCAATTTTCTTCCTGTCAAGCGTGAAAACTACAGCATAGGTGTTCCATATAAGGGAGTATATACGGAAGTTTTCAATACTGATGATGTTGAATTTGGCGGAAACGGCATATCAAATGTGAGTGATATACTTTCGGAGGACGTTCCCATGCATGGCTACGAACAGAGTATCGTTTTGACGATACCTCCTCTTTCGGTTATGTATTTCAAGTGCAAGTTAAGAAAGACAGATAACGATAAAGACAGTATTGCCCTTGAAGATGAAGAAACCATAGAGGAACTAAAGGAGCTTAGCGAAAAGATAGCCCAGCTTGAGGAAACGGAAAATTCCGAGACAGAAGAAGCCGAAGAAACTGAGAAAGAGGAATTATCTGTAAACGAAGAAGATGTCAGCAGTGGAACAGTTGAAAATAACGGATAAGTCGGTTTATCTCTTGAAAAACAAGAGTAAATATATAAACGCCTGAGTTCGGCAGAATGCGTAAATAGGAAAGCTTTCTTAAAGCAGGTTTAAAAGCATTTTACGGAAGCTTGGTGTAAATTCTGTTTCGTAATCTCCATGGTCTGTGTCGGGCAAAAGCCCGGCTGACGGCTTCAGTCAGGCGATTGCAATACCCTCACGTTAACGTGAGGGTATGCCGTAAGGGCTTAGCCCTTACGGGAGAGGTCATAAGAAATTATGACCTCTGCAATCGCCGTATCATGGATTGAGCGTGACAGACAGAAAACAATATCAATTTTCGGAAAAGAAGATATATAAAGGAGGAAAAAACATAATGTATCCAAAGCAAACTACAGTAGCGATGATACTGGCAGGAGGACAGGGCAGCAGACTGGGAGTACTAACCAGAAAGCTGGCAAAGCCCGCAGTACCCTTCGGAGGAAAGTACAGGATTATAGATTTCCCGCTTTCAAACTGTGTTAATTCCGGAATAGGTGCGGTAGGCGTACTCACGCAGTATCAGCCGTTGGTTCTTAACGAGTATATAGGAAACGGACAGCCGTGGGATTTGGACGGTACTTATGACGGAGTAACATGTTTAAGTCCATATCAGCAGATGGACGGTGCACACTGGTACTCTGGAACAGCAAACGCTATTTACAGAAATATGAACTTTATCGAAAGATATAATCCTGAATATGTTGTAGTTCTTTCTGGGGATCATATTTACAAAATGGACTATGCTAAAATGATTTCGGTACACAAGAAAAACAATGCAGCCTGCACAATAGCTGTAATAGACGTACCGCTTGAGGAAGCATCGAGATTTGGAATACTCAATACAAACCCCGACGGCTCAATATATGAGTTTGAGGAAAAGCCCGAAAAGCCCAAGAGTACAAATGCGTCAATGGGAATATACGTATTCAGCTGGGATAAGCTTAGAAAGTATCTTGAAGCAGATGCAGCAGATCCTGAATCCAGCAATGACTTTGGAAAAGATGTTCTTCCCGCAATGCTCAATGCAGGAGAGAGAATGTTTGCGTATCAGTTTGACGGCTACTGGAAAGACGTAGGAACTATAGACAGTCTTTGGGAAGCAAATATGGATTTGCTAAATCCTAACGTTCCGCTTGATCTCAGCGGTGAGAAGGATAAGATATATTCAAGAAATCCATCAATGCATCCTCAGTATATAGGCGAAAATGCGAATATACAGAATTCGCTTGTTTCGGATGGTTGTGACGTAGACGGAAATATAGAGTTCTCCGTACTGTTTCCTGGAGTGACCATAGGAACCGGAGCAACCGTAACCGACTCCATACTTATGCCGGGAGCAGTGGTTGAGGACGGAGCAACGGTTGAATATGCGATAATTTCGGAAAAAGCCGTTATAAAGAAAAGAGCTCACGTAGGAGCAAGACCCGAAAACTACAAGAAAGACGACCAGTGGGGTATTGCTGTAATAGGCGAAGGTGTGACGATAGCAGAGGGCTGTGTGGTAGCTCCCAAAGCTATGGTAGATACCGATGTTGTGGAGGTAGCTGACAATGAGGAATAATGTACTTGGTATAGTATTTGGAAGCAATCATGCAGACAGAGTAGTGGCTTTGACATCACACCGTGCGTTGGCATCAGTTCCGTTCGCAGGTAAGTACAGACTGATTGATTTTAACCTTTCCAATATGTCCAACAGCGGCATAACCAATATAGGAATAATCGTAAGCAAGAACTTCTTCTCACTCATGGATCATGTAGGCTCAGGCAAAAGCTGGAACCTTTCAAGAAAAAACGGAGGTGTACACCTTCTGCCGCCGTTTATCCAGTCAGGCGAAGTAGTCGGAAATTCTGAGATTGAAGCACTTCATTCAGTAAAGAGATTTCTGAACGATGCAACTGAGGATTATGTACTTCTTTCAGAGTGCGGTATGGTAGCAAATATCAATTATAATGATATGCTTCAGCAGCATATTGACAATAAAGCTGATTTTACGGTTATGTATGTAACAGGACTTAAAAGCGAGGGAAGAAAAGATGCTCTTTCGATAACAATGGGAGCGGATGACAGAATTGACACATTTTCCCTCAAATCCTGTGCAAGTCCCGACAACAATATAGTTGTGGGAACTATACTGACGAACCGTAAATTCCTTATGGAGCTTGTAGAGGAATGTATAAGCAACAATAAGCTCAATTATATAAGGAACGTTTTCCAGTCCTATGTAAGAAGCTACAGATTTTACGGATATGAATTCAAGGGCTATTATTCGCTCATATCCTCAATGGAGGAATATTTTGACGCAAATATGAGCCTGCTTTCAAGGGAAAACAGACAGGCTCTCTTCAACAGCCGTCACCCTATCTTCACAAAGGTTCGTGACGATATGCCCAGCCGCTACGGTCTGGGTTCATCGGTAAAGAATTCCCTTATAGCACAGGGCTGTATAATAGAGGGTGAGGTTGAAAACAGCATAATAGCAAAGGGTGTTCGTATAGGAAAGGGAACAAAGGTAAGCAACTGTATCATTATGCAGGATACAAAGGTAGGTTCAGGTGCTACCCTCAACTATGTAATATCTGACAAGGACGTTGTTATAAAGGACAACAGAGCTTTGTGCGGATATGATTCATTCCCTATTTACATTCCCAGTGAAAAAGTGTTATAATAACGAAAGGGTAATTTTGGAAACTTATTACCCGATAACAATACGGAGGTAATATATACAATGAAAATTCTTTATTGCACAAGTGAAGCTAATCCCTATGCAGGTTCAGGCGGACTTGCAGATGTTGCGGCTTCTCTGCCTAAGACACTTCGTCAGCGTGGGGTAGACTGTAGGGTGGTTATGCCTCTTTACGGGGATATTCCTCAGTATCTCAGAGATGGCATAAACTATATAACCAACTTTGCCGTACCTGTAGCGTGGAGAAGACAGTACTGCGGTCTTTTTTGGGCACAGTATGACGGAGTAACCTTCTACTTCATAGATAATGAGTACTACTTCAAAAGAAAAGGTCTGTACGGATTTTATGATGATGCTGAGCGTTTTGCATTCTTCTCAAGAGCTATTCTTGAAATGCTCCCTCATATAGATTTCCATCCCGACCTTATCCACACAAACGACTGGCAGACAGCTCTTGTGCCCACATATTACTATTTCTTCTACTCGAAAAATCCCTGGTATCATAACATTAAGAGCCTTTATACGATACACAACATACAGTATCAGGGAATGTACGGCTGGGACGTTAATACCGAATGTGTAGGTATTCCCAAGGAAGACACAAAAATGCTCGAAATGGACGGCAAGCTGAATATGTCCAAGGGTGCCATAGAAACCTCTACCAGAGTTTCTACCGTAAGCCCCTCATATGCAGGCGAAATTCTCGACCCTTGGTTCTCACACGGTCTTGACCAGATTTTGAAGCACAGAGCGTACAAGCTCTGCGGCATACTCAACGGTATCGACAACGACAGCTACAATCCTGCTACAGATATGCATATGTACGCTCACTATACCCCCGAATATCCTCAGGGCAAGAGTGAGTGCAAACGCAGACTTCAGGAAAGACTTAATCTCCCTCAGAGAGGCGACATTCCTATGATAGCTATGGTAACACGTCTTGTAAGCCACAAAGGTCTTGACCTTGTTCGTGACGGAATAGAG
Organism: uncultured Eubacteriales bacterium; assembly: GCA_900316615.1. Taxonomy (GTDB): domain Bacteria; phylum Bacillota; class Clostridia; order Oscillospirales; family Acutalibacteraceae; genus CAG-964. The sequence goes on from ONDU01000025.1 coordinate 12,029, forward strand.
GACATCATTTACCATAATGATATTCAGTTTGTTGTTCTCGGCTCAGGCGATAAGGAATATGAAGACTACTTCTGGTATCTCAACAACAAGTATCCCGGAAAGGTTTGCTTCTGTCCCGGATTTGTTCCCGAGCTTGCACGTAAGATTTACGCAGGTTCAGATATTTTCCTTATGCCTTCAAAGAGTGAGCCCTGCGGTCTTTCTCAGATGATAGCACTGAGATACGGAAGCATTCCCGTTGTTCGTGAGGTAGGCGGTCTGAGAGACTCCATACACGACAGCCAGGACGGCTACGGCAACGGCTTTACTTTCAAGAACTATGACTCCATGGATATGAACCACGCTCTCAGAAGAGCTATAAACGGTTACTGGAATCGTGACGGCTGGCGTACACTGGTTTACAGAGCTATGACAAGCGATAATTCATGGGGACGTTCGGCTAATGACTATATGAACGTATATCAGGATACTATAGACAACTGGAAATAATACGGAAATTCAGTGAGCTTTTTCAGAACCCTGTGACACATCATGAGCTTTGTGTCACAGGGTATTTTTAGCTGCTCCTGTAAAATAACATTATGGGGAATTATAGAAAATATGATTTTTATTTATATCTATAATTTTGCAAAAACGGGACAAAATATAATTAAATGAACTTTTGCAAAAGGAGGATTGTTATGAGCAGGAGGGTTAATGCCTTTGTAACTATGGCATTTATGCTGTTTATGGCGGCCGCCGTAATATCTGTATTTTTAAGCTGTCAGAGGAATGACAGTGCTTCTGCACATACACCTACCGAAGAAGCTTCTGCAAGCTCTTATGCTACAGGATATAAAACATATATTGTGAAGGAATATAACGGTATGGTGGCTGTTTTTGAAAAGGGAAACGCCGAACCGGTTAAGGTAACGGACAGATGTGTTTCAGCTTTGCCAGAGGCAGACAGGTTTAAGCTTGTCAGAGGCATAGAAGCTGCTTCTGATACCAAGCTTAAAAGGCTTTTGGAGGATTTGTGCAGTTAACGGCAGCACTATGGCTTTAACGTATACTAAGACTTGGCTGTTCGCTTCGGTGCGATTTCAACATCAAAATACTTTGTATTTTGATGCCAAAAGTGCTTTAAGCACTTTTGGGCTTCGTGAATAAAATCACGAAGCTTGAAATCGCACCGAAGCGAACAGCCAAGCCTTTTTTGCATTTCAGACAAAATATATACAAAGCTATCCAAAGCTGTGAATAATATACCGGATTGTCAGCAAACTATAAAGGAGGTGGAAAAGATGACAGTTTCCGTAATAAGAACTATTATACTTTATGCAGTTATTCTTGTAATGCTCAGAATTATGGGAAAAAGGCAGATAAGTGAGCTTCAGACAAGTGAGCTTGTAGTTACTCTTTTGATTTCCAATATAGCAGTAATACCTATGCAGGAGCCTACGCTTCCGCTGATAAGCGGAGTAATACCTATTATGCTTCTGGTTGGCTGTGAGATAGTAATAAGCATTATAATGATGAAGAGCAGCAGGTTCAGAGGAATTGTATGCGGACATCCGCAGGTAATCATAGAAAACGGAGTTATAAATCAAAGAAAGATGAAGGTGCTCAGAATGACTACTGAGGATTTGACGGAGCAGCTCAGGCAGGAAGGAGTATTTTCATTAAGTGATGTTGAGTATGCAATAGTTGAAACGAACGGAAATCTCAGTGTACTGAAAAAGCTTCTTAAGGACAGCGTAACGGCAGAGCAGCTCGGACTTAATGGAGAGAGAGCTTCATTTGAGCTTGTAGTTATAAGTGACGGTGAGCTTGCTGAAAATTCTATGAGGCTGTGCGGTGTAGACAGACAATGGGTAGAGAATAAGCTTAAGAAAAGCGGTATCAGTATGAAAGATGTATTTATTATGACTGTAAATCTTGAGCATGGATACAGCATAATAAAAAAGGAGATTTAGTCTTATGAAAAGATTAGCGGCAGCCATAATTATGTTTACAGCGGTGGTCGGAGTAGCTCTTTTTGAGAGTGTATATGTTGTCAAGGTATCTGAAAAGGCAGAAAGTGCATTGAAAACAGCATTGGTTCAGTATCAGGAGGGTAATTTTGGCAAAGCTGAGGAAAATATAGAAATTGCAATAAATGTATGGGAACAAAGCAGCGAGGTACTTAATTCAATGCTTATTCACAACAGTACAGAATCGGTTACAGAAAAAATCACAACGGTAAAGAATGTACTCAGATATGAGAGAAGCGAGTTTGTTACAGAATGTGAAAATACCATAAGTGATATTGAGTTTATAAAAAATTCAATGATACCGTACATTTACAATATCTTATAAACGATTTTTGCAAAAGGAAGAGTAAGGATGAAAACACTTGAAAGACTTTCGGCAGGGCAGCTTTTTATGATGCTTTATATAAGCAGAATGGTAGTAAATGTAACATACAGCAGCTACAGCTCCGATGTAAGCAGTCTGAGATATGGAGTGACGGCATCTGTTATAGCTATGGTGATTACGTTTTTAATGCTTATTCCTGTATATTTTATGATAAAGACAAATAAAAACAGAAGTATTACGGATAATGCATATTCTGTTTTCAAGTGGCTTGGAACAGCTGTAGCTGTAATATACGGTCTGTACTTTTTATGGATACTTATAAATACAATATCCTTTTTTGATATTATGGTAAAAAATGTTGTGAATCCAAATACGTCTGTATTTATACTTTCTCTTGCTGTTGTCGGAGCAGCGGTTTATGCAGCGTACAGAGGAATAGAGGCATTAGGAAGAGCTTCATCTTTAATATTCGTAATTATTACGGCAGCTCTTATAGTGCTGATATTCTCATTGATACCTAAAGCGGATATTTTAAATACAGAAGCTCCGGCAATAGAAAACAGCAGGGATATTTTCAAAATGATTTTCAATGCTGTTGCAAAAAATTCCTGTATTCCGGCTATGGCATTTCTTCTTCCGTCAACATCGGGAAATATAAGAAGGGGAGCTGTTTACTGGGTAGTGGGAGTATATTTATCTATGGCAGTTATGATATTTATTATTGTTGCGGTTCTTGGAGATTATCTTGACACTCAGGTATTTCCTGTATACACGGTAACGGCAATTGCATCGCTGGGAGTGACACGTCGTCTGGATGGGATATTTCTTGGAGTATGGACAGCAGGAATGTTTGTAAAAATATCATTGTTCATACATCTCATATCATTGTGTGTAAAGAGGGTTTTCGGAAACAAAGCCGCAAAGCTTTCGATTGTTTTATCTGGAACGGTTGTAGTATTTATTTCAACAGCGGTATCTGGAACAAACGGAATGTTTAATTTGCTGTTTGATACAAAGATTCTTTTTTGGTTTACATTGCTGACGGGAGCAGCTGTTCCTTTTATTCTCGGAATTATAAATGTAAGCAGGAAAAAATACAATCGTTTATAAAAATACAGAAAGTGATGTTATATTTCAAAGGAAAGTGTTGATATTTGAAAAAAATGTTTCTTGCCGCAATACTTACGGTATCTGTTTTTATGCAGGGGTGCAGTATTAAGCAGCTTAACGAAAAAATGATAATACAGGGAATGGGAATAGACTTTGTCGGTGGAGAATACAAGGTAACGGTTATGTATATAAATACCCATAATGATGAAAGCGGAAATTCACATAAAACCGAAACCGGAAAAGGGAGAACAATAACGGAAGCGGTATCAGATATTGTTACCGGCAACGGTCTGGAGCCGCTGTACAGTCATAATTCATTTATTATTTTGGGAAGAAGCGTATGTGAAAGCGGAGTTAATGACGCAATGGAATTTTTTGCAGGCTACTATCAGTTTAAGCCGTCCGTCAATGTTCTTACTGCACAGGAAAGTGCCTCGGATATTATTAAGCAGGGAAATATTACTCCGGAGGTTATTACCAGAATTTCCGATAACGAAAGTACAACAGGACTTAGCATAACAACGCCTCTTTATATATTCTGGGGTGATATTCGCAGCAAATCATCGTCGGCCTGTACGTCATTTATATCAGTTGAGGATAAGAAGATAAAATCAAATGGTATAGCAATTTTTGACGGTGACAGAATTAGTCATACTCTCAGCAACAGTCAGACTATGGGAGTTGCGGTTCTGAGGGGAAAAACCGACATTTCAGAGGAGGTTATACCTATAGACGGAGAGAAAAAAAGCTTTTCTCTCAGCAATATGCATACTGAAACTGATGTAAGGGCAGAAAACGGAGTTATGAACTGTAATATAGTTATAAAAGCTGAAGCTAATGTGTATGAGTATATTGCTGATAAAGATAATCTGGAAGAAAAAATAGAGGAAAGCATAAATAAAATTACATGTGAAGCTGTTGAAGAGTGTAAAGAACATGGAAGTGATGTGTTCAATTTTGGAAAAAGACTGAGACAGAGCAACAAAAAGGCTTATAATTCTGTTAAGGACTGGAAGCAATTTATAAAAAACGGAATTTACAATATATCCAGCGAAATATCTGTAAGATAATGTGGGAGGAGTGGATAATGGGGCTCAAAACTTGAAAAGGTTTTGAGCCTGCTTTTTTATTTACGGGAAAGATTAGAGCGTGTTCACATAAAAAGAGCATCAAAAATCATTGCAAGCATAATTACAGACAGAAAAATAGAGTCCAGCTTATCATAGCGAGTACAAACCT
>ONDU01000045.1 GCA_900316615.1 uncultured Eubacteriales bacterium
AATTCGCTGATACCCTCTTTGTCAGCCATAAAGCCTGTATTTTCCATACTTGCAAGAACCTTAGCCAAAGGAATTTCAATGTTGAGCAAAAGATTTTCCTGATTATTTTCCTTTATTTTGTTTTCAAGTGTACGGCTGATTTCTTCAAGAGCCGCAGTTCTTATTACAAGCTCTTTTACAGCCTCGTCAGTTTCGGCAAATTCCGAAAAATCAACTTTTACAGCCTTATTTATACTTTTACCGCAGTATTCGCTCATAAGTCTTTCAGTATCATATGATGCTGCCGAGGGGTTAAGCAGATAAGCCATAAGTTCAGTATCGATTATACAGCCCTTATCATCAGAACCCAGCTTATCCAGAACCGAAAAAACAGGCTTTACACAGTGAGTTACTTTTTTGCAGTCCGAGCCGAATATTACGCACAGAGCCTTGTCTGTATCTTCTGAAATATAAACGCTGTCGTCCGCACAGAAGCATACAAATTCATCTGTCTTTATAACGTATACCGTATCAGAATTTTTTACGATGTTTCCTATACCATCGGCAGATACTTTTCCCCTGAAAATTTTTTCAGGTATGGTGACATCAGAATCCGAAATTTTTTCCGACGTATCAATAACGGCTTCATCAAGACCAAGCTTTTTGATAAGAGAAAAAAGTTCAAGCCTTGTCATAATACGCAAAGCCTTTTCTCTTTCCTTTTTTTCGGGTATATAGCTGTTGATGTTTTTATCTATGGGTGCATTTTTTGAAATTTCTCCAAGAAATCTGCTCAGGTATGCACTTTCCCTACCTTCTGTAAGCTTTTTTCTCATAGCAGGTTTTAAGTCGAGCGAATCCAAATTCTGATATATATAATCTATGCTTCCGAATTTTATTATAAGGTCGGAAGCACCTTTCTGACCTATGCCCTTAACTCCCGGTATATTGTCTGATGTATCGCCCTGAAGAGCCTTTATATCAATAAGCTGTTTCGGAACAACTCCGTAATCCTCCATAATCTTGCTTTCGTTATAGGTCACAACATTTTTAGTAGTTATAAGTCTTACGCTTACATCTTTACTGACAAGCTGTAAGCTGTCCCTGTCGCCCGTAGCCAGTATGCAGGAATTTCCGCTTTTTTCGCATTCTCCCGCAAGAGTTCCGAGTATATCGTCTGCCTCGAAGCCCTCACATTCCACAAGCTTATATCCGAGTGCCGTAAGAAGCTCCTTTACAATAGGAAGCTGTGAGGCAAGCTCCTCGGGCATACCGTGACGGTTTGCCTTATATCCGTCATATTCTTTATGTCTGAATGTAGGAGCTTTCATGTCGAATGCAACCGCAACCGCATCGGGAGATGTATCGGAGAGAATTTTCAACATCATAGTCATAAATCCGTACACAGCGTTTGTATACTCTCCGTTTTTTGTGGTGAGCAGTTTTATTCCGTAGAATGCTCTGTTAAGAATGCTGTTTCCGTCAAGAACAAGAAGCCTCATATATTTTCACAACCTCTTTATCAATATTTTACCTAACCGGAACTAACCGTTCAGTATACGGTCAACGGTTTCTACTTCTCTGCCGTTTCTGAGGTAAACCCTTGCAACACGCTTGCTTATAAGACAGACAACCTCATAATTTATAGTATCGTTCCACTTTGCAATATCATCTGCCGAGGGAGTATTTTCTGAGCAGCCGAAAAGCGTTACCGTATCACCGATTTTTATATTTTCGATATTGTCAGCGTCAACAATGAACTGATCCATACAAATCCTGCCCAGAATTTTCGCTTTCTTACCATTTATACTGACATATCCTTTTTCGGCATTTTTTCTGATAAAGCCGTCCGCATAGCCTGCGGGTACTGTAGCGGTTTTCTGTACAGGATTATGTACAGTATAGGTTCTTCCGTAGCTTACTGTAGAACCTTCAAAAACATCTTTAACTAAGGAAACGACACTTTTAAGCTCCATAGCAGGTTTAAGGTCGATTTTTCCCCTTAATTTTTCTGAGGGGTACAAGCCGTAAAGTATTATGCCGGCTCTGACCATATCAAGGTGCATCAGGGGGTAATCTATAATAGCACCGCTGTTGGCACAGTGTCGTATGTCAAACTTTATTCCGCGTTTTTCAAGTTCGTTTACCGTAAACATAAAGCAGTCAAACTGCTGAAAAGTAAAGTCTCTTCCTTCCTCGGCTTCATCGCTGACAGCAAAGTGAGTAAAGACACCCTGAGGATAAAGGTTTGGAAGCCGGCATATTTTTTCGGCAATATCTATACTTTCCGCATCACGGTCGAAGCTCTGACACATAAGACCTATTCTCGACATTCCCGTATCAAGCTTCAGGTGAATGTTTACGGTGACATTCTGCTTTACAGAATAATCCGAAAGGGATTCAGCATACTCAATATTGTAGCATGCCTGAGAGATGTTGTTGCGGCTGAGAATTTCCGCACATTCGGCAGGAGTGTATCCCAGAATAAGTATCGGAAGTGAGATACCGTTGTTTCTCAGCTCCAGAGCTTCCTCAATATTGGAAACACAGAACCAGTCCGCTCCGAGTTTTTCGTACAGCTTTGCGACCTGAACGGCACCGTGACCGTATCCGTCAGCCTTTATTACGCAGCACAGCATAGCGTTTTTATCAGCCCTGCCGCGGATAACTCTGTAATTATATTCAAGGTTATCAAGATTAATTTCAGCCCAGGTTCTTTTAATAAGACTATCCACAAAATCACTCCACATAATTTTAAATTGAAAATATACAAGCATATTATATTATGTAATGGAGATAAAATCAATATTTTGAGTTTTCAAAAGAGCAGAGTTCGGAAAAATAAAAATAGAAACGGATTTTTTTACAAAAAAATAATTGAGGATATATGATATTTGAATGATAATGATAAAAATTTTCTTTCGTCGAATTTTGTGTTATTAAGTTATTGAAAATGAAAGACAATCGTGATAAAATGCATAGCGTGAGTAGGAATAAAATTTTTTGTTTTTACAGGTTATAGGAGTATGAAATTGGAAAAAGAATATGTGAAAAAGATAATAGCTGCAGCCGTTGTTATTGCGGGAATAGGGATTTTCGCAACGGCGGTATCTGCGGATAATAAGCTTGGCTGCGTGGACTTTTTTGACGCAGACAGCCAGACAAAAAATTCAGTAACGCTGAACTGGGATAAAGGAATAAATGCGGACGGATATGCAGTTTACCGCAGAGAAAGCTCCTCAAAGCAGGGCTATAAGGAAATTGCGGACATAAGCAATCCCGATACACTTAAATTCAAGGATAAGACCGTTTCTACAGGAAAAAAATATGACTATATGATAAGGACATATCAGGTGCAGAACGGCGAGAAAATTTACAGCAAGGCAGAAGCTATAAAAACTGCTTCAAGCCCTCTTGCGGCAGATAAATTTGAGGTTATTGCCCAAAACGGCAAATCAATTTCTCTTAAGTGGAACAAGGTAAAGGACGCAACCGGCTATACGGTTTACCGTATGGACGATGAAAGCGGGAAGCAGTATAAAAGGATATGCGATGTAAAGGGAACAGAGAAATATACAGACAAGGGGCTTACACCCTCAAAAGCCTACAGCTATTATGTAAAGGCTTATATAGAGGTTGACGGTGAAAAATCCTACAGCGAGAAAAGCGTTGTAATAGATACTGCGACAAGTCCATCACAGGTAAAAAGTCTTGTAAACGAGAAAAAGGGCAAGGATTATCTCAAGATAAAGTGGGAGAAATCCGACGGAGCAAGCGGTTACGTAATCTACCGAAAGACAGACAATGAGGACGATTATGAAACGGAAGTAACATATGACGAGTACGGCAATGCAGAATATACAAGCAAGGTAGGCAAGTATGTAAAGTATGCAGTAGTAAGCGGCGGAAACAAAACCACGTTTGAGGAAAAGAACCTCAATTCCTGTCAGGCTTACAGCTACAGGGTAGTACCTTATTTCAAATCAAAGGGTAAATACTACTACGGCGACTACCGTGAGATAATCTGCGGAACAGTAACTCCCACACCTGAGGTTACGGCATACAGCCGCCTTAAAAGACTTATGGCTAAGTGGTATCCGGTAAGCGGTGCAGAGGGCTATGAAATTTTCGTTTCCGAAAAAAAGGACAGCGGGTACAAATCATATGGTACAACCGAAGATACTATCTTCCTTACAAAACAGCTTGAACCGAACAAGACGTACTATATGAAAGTATGTGCTTATTACACCGTAAACAAGAAGCAGAAGATATACAGCAACGGCAAGGTACAGAAAGTAAAGTGTACACAGTCCAATAAGGTAGACAAGTACAATGTAGGCGATACCTATATAGAAATAGACCTTGATATGCAGCATATGTGGTATTTCAGAAAGGGAAAGCTGGAGGTTTCAACACCTGTAGTAACAGGACTGAGATATTACAGAGATACTACAACAGGTCTGCACGAGGTATATTTTAAGCAGTCACCTGCAAACCTCGTGGGAGAAACGTGGGATACTTATGTAACCTACTGGATGGCGGTAACTTATGACGGACAGGGAATACATGACGCTACATGGAGATATGACTCCGAGTACGGCGGAAATACCTATATGTACAACGGCTCCCACGGCTGTATAAATACGCCTTATGACAAGGTTGAAAAAATGTATGAGCTTGTAGAGGTAGGAACACCTGTTGTAATATATCAGCCATCCGATGAAGAAAAAAAGGAATGATAACGTATATCCGATAGAATAATTTATAAATGCATTTTAAAAATATTAATGATATAATAATTATAAATTGTATTTTATAAATTCATAAAACAGTTATATTATAATAATTTAACAATATTTGTAATATGACGTTACCTATTGTTTGTAAAAAAATTGCTTTACAAGAGAAAAAATATATGTTATAATACAGTCATTAAGCAAGATATATGATGGCTAATACCGTCTTGTTTTGCTTAAAATATAAAAAGGAGAGGCGACGAAGGTTATGAGAAAGATTGCATCATTGTTAGTAGCTGCTGCTTTAGTAGGTACAGTATCAGTTTCAGCTATGGCTGCTGATATCAACGAAGCTGAGCAGGCTGTTCTCAATGAACTCAATGGTTCTGTAATCATGAAAGGTCAGAAGCTTGTTATTTCTGAAGAGTACAAGAACCAGGCAAAGAACTACTTCAACACGATTGATATGACCCAGGAGCAGTCAGACAACATCGTAGCTGAGCTCAAGAAGGCTGAACAGCTTATCACAGAGCAGGGCAGCGATGCAGGCAACATTCCTGAAATGCTCTATGCAAAGAAGCGTGAGCTGCTTACTCTCGGTCAGAACATGGTTGGAGAAGTTGGTCTTACAATGAGCTGGAACGCAGCAACTAAGGAAATCATAATTGCTGATGCAGACAGTACTGTATTGTTCCAGGGCAAGCCTGTTCTTGTTACAGAGCAGACTGAAACACCTACAGGTACTACACCTACAGGTACACCTACTACACCTACCACACCCGCTGGTAGTGGCAGAGGCACAACAGGCGGCAACACAAGCGGTAGCGGCACAACAGGCGGCAACACAAGCGGCGGTACAACCAGCGGTGGTACAACAGGCAAGATTGCTGACGGCAATGCTGTTAAGACAACCGGTGCCGGTGTAGATACATCAGCTGTTGCAGGAGCTTCTGCTGTTGCAGTTCTCGCAGCAGCTGCAGGTGCTGTTTACGCAGTAAAATCCAGAAAAGAAAGAGCTTGATGATTAATGTCTGACGTAAAAAGCGGACACAGGCACAAGCAACGAAAAACTAGTGGGAAGAGTTTTTTAATTCTTCCCGTTATGTTTTTTGCGGCAATTTATTTAATTCTTTACTTCACAATCTCGCCTGTACTTTCTCCTGCGGTATCGGCGGTAGGTATGTTTTTTTCAGATGGCGTAAAAAGTCACAACAATACCGAATACAAGAATATATTTGTGCCTGTACCGGAAAATGATAAAAAAAGTACCAGAAAAGAAGTTTCCGCCAAGGAAGTGGAATATCCGAGATACGGTGAAATGTTCGGGGAGCTTATAATAGATGACTGCGGTATTGACGCATCTTTATTTATGGGTGACGGGGATATTGCTCTGAGAAACGGTGTAGGCATTTATTACGGAAGCCTGGTACCCGGTTATGGCGGAACCATTATGGTCGCAGGACACAACAATACGTATTTTAACGGGCTTAAAAATGCAAAAAAGGGACAGATCGTTAAAATAAAAACCAGCTACGGAAACTATACCTATAAGATTATTGATATAGCTGTTAAAAACGCAACAGACCATACGGCATACGATTTGACCTCAAAAACGGAAAATCTGGTAATGTATACCTGTTATCCGTTTGATGAGCTGGGACTTACCCCGAAAAGATGCTTTGTATATGCAAAATTCGTTTCGGGTCCCGTAATAGTAAACAAAGGGGGAGATGATAACTGATGAAAAGAAAATCTCCTTCCAAGGTAAAAAGAGTATTGTACGTATTTCTGTCTTTTATACTGTCATTTGTAATGTTCCTTATGTCTTTTGCTGTTTTGCTTGAGCTTACTGTTTTCAACAAGGAGTTCATATTCGGTGAAATGAATAAGGTGGGTTACTTTGATATACAAAGAATGGAAATTTCAAGAAACCTGAAGGATCTCGGCTATGCCAGCGGTCTTGATGAAAGCTTCTTTGATGAGCTTATAGATGATTCCATGCTTCGTGAGGATACGGCGGAATACCTTGACAGCTTCTATTCGGGAACGGGAAGCGTTATACGTTTGGATAATTTTAAACAGAAATTCAACAGTGCAATAGATGTGTATATTGAGAAAGAGGAAATAAATCCCGCAAGTGTTTCTGCCGAAAGCAGAAAATATCTTGTAGACAGTGCAGCTTCAATATACAGAGAGTCACTTCAAATTCCGTTTATTAAGTATATTGCAGGCTATTTTCTTGGGATTAAAAATGCCTTGCCTGCTGTTATAGGCGTTACAGGACTTATGGTACTGTTTCTGTGCGTTATTTTTATATTCTCTACAAAATGGAAGCACAGGGCGGTAAGATATATATGCTATGCTACGCTTACAACCTTTCTCGCTATGCTTGCACCGTTTATAGCGATGATTTCAACCGGAACAATGAAAAAGCTTAATATATCATCAAAAGCTTTCTACGATTTTTTTGTTGCCGTAAATGATTCGGTTATGATGTACTTCTTATACTTTGCGATATTTTTCGCATTGCTTTCGCTTGCGTTGTTTATATTGTTCAAGCGTCTGTATCCCAAAAAGGAAAGCCCTATGATGGCTTGAAATAAAACTTTAAAAAATCTGTTGACGAAAAGCATTATTTCAATTATACTGCATACTCTTGCGGACTGCGTTTTAAAATGCAGTCCGCAATTATTTTAGAAAGCGGAATTAAAAAAGAAAAGCTGTCCGAAATATGTTACAGGACAGCTTTTTAAATTTTACAGACAATAAATTCCGTTGTGTTGCAGCGTAGCTTTCGGCTTACAGCATGGGGCGATTGCCGCCCCCGTGAAAATTTCACGGGCATCCACCTTGCACAGCAAGGTGGAAAATCAAAATACTATGTATTTTGATTGCGGCAATCGCCCCGCCAAGGTTTCAGATACAGCCTTGGTTAAGTCAGTATGAGAGGACAGGCTTATTTTTGTTCGTCAAGAGTAAGCTCATATGCAGGGAACATCTCCTGCATAAAGATTTTAACCTCGGGTAAGTCGATTTTTTCTATAGCCCTGAGCTTTGACTGCTTTATCTTTGAATACTCAGCGTTGCCCATAATGAGCTCCTCCGTGCATTTTATAAGTGCGGATATGGTGTCGGCAGCCTTTACGTACTTCCAGAGAAGAAGCTCGTTTTCGTCCTCGCAAAGTATACTTCTGTATACCTCTGCTATATCGTCGGGAAGCATTTTCAGCAGACTGAGCCGAGCCTGTTCTTCAAGCTCCTTATATGCATTTGTTATCTTTCGGTTGTCGTACTTTACAGGTGTAGGCAAATCTCCTGTTATAATTTCGCTGACATCATGAAACATAGCAAGCACTGCAAGACGTTCGGGATTGATACTTCCGTCAAATCTCTTATTATTTATTACGCCCAGTGCGTGAGCTATCATAGAAACTTCAAGTGAATGCTCGCTTAAATTTTCGTTTCTTGTATTCTTCATCAGTCCCCAGCGATGAATATACTTAATTCTCGACATCATAGCATAAAAGCTGTATATTTCGCTCATATTACCTCACCACTCTTTTTTAATCTGAATTTTAAAACGGACATATAAAATATCAGTCTATATAGAAAGCAACAGCAAGTCCCATAGCAGCAGCTTCAAAAAAGAATTTTCTCATTTCAGCAAAATGTCCGTAAACGTAATCAAAAAATTCTTCTTCGTCCTCTCCGTATACCAGAGGATATATATTAATGCTGACCATTTTCTTAAAATCGAAAATCTTGCGGAACTCTGCCTCGTCCATAGCTTTCATTGCTTCTGCAATTTCCCTTACTTCCTTTGCACTTATAAAAGAAAGCGGAAACTCATACGGAATTATATAGTCATTGCCTATAACGAGATTTCCCCATGGCTTTTCGGCTGTTTCGTCCGTTTCCCCTGTAGTGCCTGTCAGAGTAAACTGTATTGCCTGCCACGTTTTGTCTATATCAAGCTGTTCGCTTTCGTCCAGCGTATCAAGGAAGGCGTACAGGTCAAGCTCTTCCGATTTTAAATGTTCCATATTTTCAGAAGAAGTCCGGAAATAATGTCCTATCATACCCATAATAATTACTCCAAAGCAAAAAATCAGTCATCGAGCTTGTTCATAACCATACCTGTAATCATTTTAGGGTAGAAGTAGGTTGATTTTTGAGGCATTTTTTCTCCGTTTGAAGCTACGTCTCTTATCTCGGAAACTCTTGTGGGATTGAGAATAAATGCACACTGAGCCTTTCCGCTGTCTACGCTCTCGATTGCTTCATCAAAGATTTTTGTATAGGTAAGGTTAATCTGCTTAGCCATATTTTCTGCGTCTATACCGAAAATTTTCTCCAGAACAAGCGTGTGAAGAACAGTTACGTCAAGCTGCTGTGTTGCACTGCTGGCATTGGGAAGAAGCTCCCTGATAATCTGCATATCCTTTAAAACAAGAAGATTGTACTTTTTGTTTCCCGAATAGAAAGCATATGCCTTTTTGCCTTCGTTATACAGTCCCATAAGAACCTCTTCGGCACTGTTTACATCTTCATATTCCGTAACCTCAAAATATTCCCTGCACTTTTCAAGAACCTTTTCTGCGTCAAAGTCTGTCAAATCACGTACAAGACGGTGTGTAGGAAATACAACAAGTCCGGGGTGCTCCATATCTACAAGCATCATCATCTGATAGTCGCAGCCGTCGCCCTCCTTTGCAAGTCCCTGCTCTCTCATATAGTTTCTGTAGTTGAGTGCCGTTTCATATCTGTGATGTCCGTCTGCTATATAAAGCTTTCTGTCTGAAAAATCATCACAAATCTGATTTACGGCAGCTTCGTCTGTTATTATCCACATTCTGTGGATTACGCCCTCACCGTCAGTAAGCTGAATGTCAGGCTCTCTGTCGGAAAGCTTGTCTATTGTTGAAAGTGTACCCTTGCCGCCGTCCATATAGAGCGAATATATCTGGCTGAAATTGCAGTTTGTCGCTTTCATAAGATTAAATCTGTCCTCTTTTGCCTTTGAGAGAGTTTCTTCATGGGGCAATACCACTCCCTTTGAAAATTCCTCTATCTTCACTCTGACAATACAGCCTTTAAACTTTGCATGAATGCCGTTTATCGAAAATTCTTCTTCATAGATATAAACCGCATCTTCACTATCCTTTTTCAAAACTCCGCTGTCAAGCCATTTTTTAAGCACTTCGCCTGCCGTTTTATAAGGCTCGTCACCTTTTGGGAGTTCCAAACGTATGATATTATTCGGATTTCTGTAAATATATTCCTGTCTTTGTTCCTCACTTATAATATCATACGGCGGGCATACAAGTTCTTCTATTGCTCCTGCCTTTTCCGTGTCAAATCTCAACGCCTTAAAAGCTCTGATTTCTGCCATCTCTCATACTCCTTTAAAATAAATTTTTCTCTATCCTATTTTATACATAAATTTTCTTTCTGTCAATCATTCTTCGACATCTTCCGCAATAATTTTTTCTCCCGTGAGAAATTCAACCGCTCTTTCAATGCTGTCACGGGAATTTCCCCACTCTGCTCCCTCATTCCTGTAATCGAACATCGCACTGAAATGGTGGACATCATCTTTCAGTTCCATCAAATATTCCAATGCCAATACAAAAGTTGCCTGATAAAAAGCGTCAAAATTCTTTCCAAGCCCCTTTTGGTCAACCCCCAAAAGCATAATATAGTGTTCAAGGCATATATACGGCTGTTCGTCATAAAGCTGTCTGAATTCGGGTTCGTTTACCCACATCGCATGAACTATCCTTACCATATTTTCCATATTATATTTTATATCACGGCATATAAAACAATCCTTTGACATACTATCCAACTTTTCAAGCCTTTTCTTGTCAAATTTTCCTCTCGGATTTGTTAAGGGCAGTTCCTCCATTACCTTTTCCAAGTGACTTTCCAATATCAACGCATTGGACAGCCTCTTCCCCAGCTTTATCATCATGGAAAAATGCCTGTAACAAAAGCCCTCTTCATTCGTCTTTACCCTAACATTAGGCTCCATCATTGCCGAACCTGTCACATATTCCGCTTTTCGCCTTTCAAGCATATCCCTCATTCTGCACATCGGACACCCGTCTTTTGGCATAAATACATCATTGATAGGAATACTGCAAATATTTTCCTGCATTTTTTTACACATCTCCCCTGCTTTTTTTATTCAATTATACCCCGAATTTCCCCAAAAG
>ONDU01000082.1 GCA_900316615.1 uncultured Eubacteriales bacterium
ACCATGGCATAAAGCCTTACATAATCGGTTACAAATGCCCACTTCTTATTTTCGTAAGCCTGCCTTACATATAAGGGTGCAGAGTCTATATCAAAGCTTTGCTCGTTCCATTCCACAAGCTCATAATCCGGGCAGTGCGTTTTCCAGCTTTCTATGCATTTTATGGCAAGCTCCGGTTTCTCACCGTTTCCAAACCAGCAGTAATGTATTTTCTTTGGTATCATATTTATTCTCACCCCTTCAATACGTATGTAACTTCTAAACTGCCTTACGCTTAATAACCCTCAACAAAATTCCATGTTAAACACATCGTAGCGGCTGTATATTTCAAAACAGGTTTAATTTTTCGCAGTACCGACATTGATTTTATCATAAATCAGGTATCAATTCAAGGATTTTGAATAAAATATAAAATTCCTCTGTTTTTATAAAAATTTATTAAAACAGAAAATTTACACTGAGCATATTGTACAATAATTTCTTCTTAGCTCAAAGACTTTGTCCTTGAAAGTGCAGGAACTTTGCCTCTGATACTAAAGTCATTGAAAAACTTTACTTAAACCTCGTGTTTTCTTTATCGGAATTATTTGCGGGTATCGAGTATAATATTGTTATATTTTACATTATTTGTAAAAACAAAGATAAATCAGCTTTTCAATGCACATTAACAATTATTTTACAAATACTATTCTTGACAAACAGAGCAATTAGTGGTAAATTATAAGCAAGTTAGCACTCAGCACATAAGAGTGCTAACCAAAGCTTACAAGAGGTGGTAACTTTATGGAACTGCCCGCACGAAAAAATAAAATTCTTAATGCTGTTGTCAAGCAGTATATCGCCGCAGGTGAACCTGTAGGCTCCAAAGCCTTGCTTGAGCTGCTGGACTTTCCAGTTTCCTCTGCCACAGTAAGAAATGAAATGGCTGCACTTTCTGAAATGGGCTATCTTGTTCAGCCTCATACCTCAGCCGGAAGAATCCCCACTCAGCTTGGCTACAGATATTATCTCGACCATTCAATCGAGCCTGCTCAGATAGACCCGAGGGAACGCAGAGCTATTGACGATGCAATAAGTCTTTGTGCTGATGACCCTGAACATATTCTTAGCAAGGGTGCCGAGATACTTTCTCAGCTTACGGGGTATGCAGCCCTGAGTACTACTCCCCCTTCCGATGAGACAACTATTGAGCGTATAAAGATTGTTCAGGTAAGCAAGCATACCTCTATGATGGTTATGATAACATCTAAAGGTATGGTCAAAAACCGTCTTTTCAGATGTGACTATAATCTGAATGAAGATGTTCTTAAGGTTTTTGAGCTCACCTTGAATGAAATGCTCTCGGGAGTACGGCTTGACAGGATTACTCCTGCTTTCGTTCAGACCGTTGCCGTAACAAGCGGCGATGTTATGATACTTATGCCGAAAGCTCTTATTACGGTTATGGAGGCTGCCAGAGAGGCTTCGGTGATAAATATTGTAAGCTTCGGTCTTTCAAATCTGCTTCAGACAGGAGAGTTCAGTGTTGAGCAGATAAAGGGAATATACAGATTTCTGCATGACAAAATAAGTCAGGAAAGGCTTCTGTTTGCAAGAAAAGGAAGGATTACCACATATATTGGCACGGAATCAAAAAATCCAGATATTTCTTCTACAGGCATAGCAGTTGCACATTACCCTATTCAGGGGGCGGAAGCCGGTGCGTTTGCGGTAATAGGTCCGGTAAGAATGGATTACACCGCAGCAGTAACTTACGCAGACTATATTTCCCGGACATGCGGAAGGCTCATTACGGAGCTTCTGGAATAAGGATTGGTGATAAAATTGAGTAAAAAAGAAAAAGAAAAGGAAAAGGATAAAAACACCTCTGAGAAATGTACAGAGGATGCTTGTGAAAACAAAGAGGAAAAATGCGGAGAATGTGCAGAACAAGAAGCGGACAACAGTGCGGTTGAAAAGCTTGAGCAGGAGCTTAAGGCTAAAAACGATGCCTATTTAAGGCTTGCCGCAGAATACGAAAATTACCGCAAACGCTCAACCGCAGACAAGGCTCACATATATGCCGATGCTACTGCAAATGCTATAAAGGAGATACTCCCTATCGGTGACAGTCTTGATATGGCTGCAAAGTCAGTGGAAAACGCTCCCGAAGAGTATAAAAAAGGCTTTGAGCTTATGTGCAGTCAGTTCAGAACCTCGCTTGAAAAGCTGGGGGTGGAAACTTTCGGAGAAACAGGTGACGAATTTGACCCTAAGCTTCATAACGCTGTTATGAAGGTTGAGGACGAAAGTTTAGGTGAAAACACTGTCGCACAGGTATTCCAGAAGGGCTATAAAAAGGGCGACAAAATCATACGGCATGCTATGGTTCAGGTTGCAAACTGCGACTGACTAAAAATTTGAAAAGCTCATTAAACAAAAAACAACTTAAACAATAAATATTATTACTTTTAATTATTTTAATTTTTAATCGGAGGAATTAATTATGGCAAAAACTATTGGTATTGACTTGGGTACAACAAATTCATGTGTTGCAGTTATCGAGGGCGGTGAGCCTGTTGTTATAGCTAACGCTGAGGGTGCAAGAACTACTCCTTCCGTTGTTGCTTTCTCAAAGACAGGCGAAAGACTTATCGGTCAGGTTGCTAAAAGACAGGCTGTTACAAATCCCGACAGAACAGTTTCTTCTATAAAAAGAGAAATGGGTACTTCCTACAAGGTAAACATAGACGGCAAGAGCTATTCTCCTCAGGAAATTTCAGCTATGGTTCTCTCGAAGCTTAAAGCTGACGCTGAAGCTTATCTCGGAGAAAAGGTTACTCAGGCTGTTATCACAGTTCCCGCTTACTTTACAGACGCTCAGCGTCAGGCTACAAAGGACGCAGGCAGAATAGCAGGTCTTGACGTAAAGAGAATTATAAATGAGCCTACTGCCGCAGCTCTTTCATATGGCATAGACAAGGAAACAGACCAGAAGGTTATGGTTTACGACCTCGGCGGCGGTACATTCGATGTTTCTATAATCGAAATGGGTGACGGTGTTCAGGAGGTTCTCGCTACCGCAGGTAACAACCGTCTTGGCGGTGATGACTTCGACCAGAGAATTATCAACTGGATGGTAAACAGCTTCAAGTCCGAAACAGGCGTTGACCTCACTAATGACAAGATGGCTATGCAAAGACTTAAAGAAGCTGCTGAAAAAGCTAAAATTGAGCTTTCAGGCGTAACTTCAACCGCTATCAACCTCCCCTACATCACTGCTGATGCTACAGGTCCTAAGCACCTTGACCTCACTCTTACAAGAGCTAAGTTCAATGAGCTTACTTCTGACCTCGTTGAAAGCACAATGGGTCCTGTAAGACGTGCTTTGCAGGACAGCGGTCTTAATATAAACGAAATCAACAAGGTTCTTATGGTAGGCGGTTCTTCAAGAATCCCTGCTGTACAGGACGCTGTTAAGAGCCTTATCGGAAAAGAACCCTTTAAGGGTATCAATCCTGATGAATGCGTTGCTATCGGTGCTGCTATTCAGGGCGGTGTTCTCGGCGGTGAGGTTGAAGGACTTCTTCTCCTCGATGTTACTCCCCTTTCGCTCGGTGTTGAAACAATGGGCGGCGTTATGACTAAGGTTATCGACCGCAACACCACAATCCCTACAAAAAAGAGCCAGATTTTCTCAACCGCTGCCGACAATCAGACACAGGTTGAAATCAACGTTCTTCAGGGTGAGCGTGAGTTTGCCCGTGACAACAAGCAGCTCGGTCTGTTCGCTCTTACAGGAATAGCTCCCGCTATGAGAGGGGTTCCTCAGATTGAAGTTACTTTCGATATTGACGCAAACGGTATTGTTAACGTTTCCGCTAAGGACCTCGGCACAGGAAAAGAGCAAAAAATCACAATATCTTCAAATACAAATATGTCAAAGGAAGAAATCGACAAGGCTGTAAGAGATGCTGAGCAGTATGCCGCTGAGGACAAGAAACGCCGTGAAGAGGTTGACACAAAGAACGAAGCTGAAAATCTCTGCTATCAGGCTGAAAAACTCATAAAAGAAAGCGGCGACAAGATAAGCGAGGAAGACAAGAACGCAATCAACTCAAAAATCAGTGCTACAAAGACAGCTATAAGTCAGAACAACTTTGAAGCTATCAAAATGGCTAAGGAGGATATGCAGAAAACTGTCTATGACGTTTCCGCTAAGCTCTATCAGCAGGCTAATCCCCAGCAGGCTAATCAGCAGGGCGGCTTCAACGGCAATCCCAACCCTGATACCGGCAGCTACAATGCAGGCTACGACAACAGCTCTGACAACAATAACGGCGGCAATGACGGCAACGTTTATGACGCAGACTTTACTGATGTAAATTAATTGATTTGTTTACAGAAAATTATAGATTTTATTCGTTTCATATTGTATAATATAATTCGCTGATTCAGGCTTAAACAGGGCAGGAGATTTATATTCTGCCCTGTTTGGTTCAGATTTAAAATCAGACCCTGAATTTATAAAATCACAAAGTTTAGGTCAAGCCTTTTTAAAGGCTTGCAGGTCAAGGGCAGAACCCTTACACTTTCCAAAGGCAGAGCCTTTGGTGGGATTTTTAATGGCAACACCCTTAAACTGACAGGAGGCAATTAGTTTGGCTGATAATAAACGAGATTATTACGAAGTTATGGGAGTTCCAAAGGGAGCCTCCGATGACGAAATCAAAAAAGCTTTCAGAAAGCT
>ONDU01000013.1 GCA_900316615.1 uncultured Eubacteriales bacterium
CTATCAAGCGTGCAAGACATATCGCACTGCTTCCCTACACAAGCGACTGATTTGCTGTATAACGCATTATCCGCACCGCCTTTTTGGCGGTGCTTTTTGTAAGCTTTTAAAAATATTTTTAAAATTACCCATTATATCAAATTCAGATAATTGACAACATACATTTTGTATGTTAAAATTACAGATGTGCCTCAACCACGGTCTTTGGAGCAAGCCTTCAGTTAAGGATTTTCACCTTCCTCTGACTGTGATTGATGAATACAATAGGCATAATATCATTAAAGAGGTGAAGTTTTATGTTAAAATCCGAAAAGGAAGCAATCATCAGGAAGTATGCTACTCATGAGGGCGATACAGGTTCTCCCGAAGTTCAGATAGCTCTGCTCACAAAGAGAATTAATGACCTTACTGAGCATCTCAAGGTGCATAAATGGTAGGTCAGAGAAGAAACCTTCTTAAATACCTCACCAAGGTTGACATCGAAAGATACCGTTCAATCATTTCAAGACTCGGTATCCGTAAATAATTGCTTGTTTTGGGGCAGACAGCTGAATTTAAAGCCGTCTGCCCTTAAAACAATGCTCTTTTAAGACCAACAGAATTTTTACCCGGTTAGCAGTGAAACGGCATTTTATTTTTTCCGTTGTCACGCAAACGGAATATATATTCATAATAAAGTGCGGTTTAATTGCTAAGCGGTATAATTCTGTAAATAATATAAATTTATAGGAGATGTTTTTTATGTTTGAAAATTACAGAGTTTTTAAAACTGAATTTGCAGGCAGACCTCTTGTTGTAGAAACAGGAAAGATAGCACAGCTTGCAAACGGAGCTTGTATGGTACGCTATGGTGATACCGTGGTAAATGTTGCAGTAACGGGAGCTGCAAAGCCCAGAGAGGGTATAGATTTCTTCCCGCTTTCGGTTGACTTTGAAGAAAAGCTTTATGCTGTAGGAAAAATACCCGGCTCATACCTTAAAAGAGAGGGCAGACCCTCAGAAAAAGCCATACTTGTTTCAAGAGTTATAGACAGACCAATAAGACCTCTTTTCCCCAAGGATATGAGAAACGATGTTTCGGTAATCTGTACGGTTATGTCGGTAGACCCCAACTGCTCACCCGAAATTACGGCTATGGTCGGTACGTCAATAGCTCTTTCCATTTCCGATATTCCTTGGAACGGCCCTATTTCGGGAGTATCTGTGGGACTTGTTGACGGAAGCTTCGTTATCAATCCCAACAAGGAAGAAAGAGCAAAATCCAGAATGGCTGTTACAGTAGCTTCGACAGACAGCAGAATTGCTATGATAGAAGCAGGTGCGGACAGAGTATCCGATGAGGATATGTATGACGGAATTATGGCAGGTCATAAGGCAAATCAGGAGATAATAGAGTTTATAAAGGAAATACAGAGGGAAATAGGAAAAGAGAAGTTCTCATATCCCAGCAACGAGCCTGACCACGAGATGTTCGAGAAGATTTTCGAGTTTTCCGAAAATGATTTAAAAGCTGCACTCGATACAGACGACAAGACTGTAAGAGATGCAAGACTTGTTCCCATATACGAGGCAGTACACGCAAGGTTTGATGAGGAATATCCCGAGCAGGAAGCCAAAATCGAAGAATGTATGTACAAGTGTCAGAAAACAATAGTACGCCGCTGGCTGCTGGACGAGCAGAAAAGAGTTGACGGCAGAGGTATGGACGATATAAGACCTCTTGCTTCCGAGGTAGGTCTGCTCCCCAGAGCACACGGCTCAGGTCTGTTTACAAGAGGACAGACACAGGTTTTGACTGTAGCTACGCTCGGACCTGTAAGCGACCAGCAAATTCTTGACGGCATAGATGACGAGGAAACAAAGAGATATATGCATCACTATAACTTCCCCTCATACTCTGTCGGAGAAACAAGACCCAGCAGAGGTCCCGGCAGACGTGAGATAGGTCACGGAGCATTGGCAGAAAGAGCCCTTGTTCCCGTTATTCCCCCTGTTGAGGAATTTCCCTACGCTCTCAGGCTTGTTTCGGAGGTTGTATCCTCAAACGGTTCGACATCACAGGGTTCTATATGCGGCTCAACGCTTGCACTTATGGACGCAGGCGTACCGATAAAAGAACCTGTTGCGGGTATCTCGTGCGGACTTATCACAGAGGGCGAGCGTTGGATGACTATGGTTGACATTCAGGGGCTTGAGGACTTCTTCGGTGATATGGACTTCAAGGTTGCAGGTACTCACGACGGTATCACCGCTATACAGATGGATTTGAAGATTTCGGGACTTACCCCCGAAATGGTAAAGGAAGCTCTTGCAAAAACCCATAAGGCAAGAAACTATATACTTGACGAAATTATGCTCAAGGCTATTCCCGAGCCCAGAGCAGAGCTTTCAAAATATGCTCCCAAGATGCTTACAACAACCATACCCATTGACAAGATAAGCGAGGTAATAGGCAAGAGCGGTAAGGTTATAAAGGAAATTCAGGCTGAATGCGAGGTCAAGGTGGATATAACCGATGACGGAAACGTATTCGTAAGCGGTCTTGATATGGAAAACTGTAAGCGTGCTCTCGAAATAATAGATACCATAGCTAAAGACCCCGAACCCGGTGCGATTTACAAGGGTAAGGTTACAAGAATTATGGATTTCGGTGCCTTTGTCGAGATAGCTCCCGGCAAGGAAGGCTTGTGCCACATTTCACAGCTTGACGTAAGACGTACAGACAAGGTTGAGGACGTTGTAAATGTGGGAGATGTAATCATAGTCAAGGTTCTTGAGATTGACGACAAGGGCAGACTTAACCTCTCAAGACGTGACGCTCTCATTGAGGTTGAGGGTCTCAAGCCCGAGCATAACAGCCAGTACGCTCCCAGACCCAGAGGAAACAGAAGAAACGGAAAAAGATAATCATATTTTTTGATATAAATATCAGCTTGCTTCGGAACGGGGGGATTTTTTCATATGAAGCTTAAACGGTTTTTAAAAGATATAGGTGATGAGGATATCGTAAGGATATTCCTAAAGGGGCAGCCGGCAACAGGTGCTTTCACTGTCTATTCATTCAAGAGAAGCGTGGAATATAAAATATTCGGTACAGCAACGGTAGACTATACGGAGGAAATACCTGTGCCTCACGGCAAAGTTGTAAACATATACGTTAAAGACTAATGTTTATAACAAGGCTGCTTTTCGTGAAATACGCTGCCGCATAAATAACTGAGGTTCAACAAATTTTTTCACTCTTTTGCTGAACCTCAGTTTAGCATACAGCTCGTATATAACCGTTTTAAGCAAAACCTTCAAGCCTTGATACTATTTAAAAAAGGGTATATTCCTTATAAAAAATAAAATCAGAATACTGATAATTAAAGGTGCTGTTATCCAAAGCACCTTTATTTTTATTTCCGTTACTTTTATAAGTCTGAGCAGTGAAAGTCCTGTGTTGAATATTGAGCTTACATACACGGTTATAATAATTCCTGCTATACCAAATCGGGGAACAAGTATTATTACAAGAATTACCCTTATAAATGAATCCATAATATTATAGGCAAGATAGTGAAGCTGCTCATTCAGTCCTTTAAGTATGCCGTCAACTATTTTATCAAGATACATCAAGGGTGCTGTAAATGCAAAAATGCGAAGATATACTCCGGCACTCTCGTTTTGATATACAAGCATTCCCAGTTCATTTCCGAAAAAGAAAAATATACAGGCAACAGGTATAGAAAATACAAGAACTGTTTTTATAGCCCTTGAGGTTATATACTGTATCCGTTTTTTATCTGTTCTTGCATATACATCGCTTATTTCAGGAATTATCAGTGACGCAAACGAAAATATTACTATGGCAGGAAAGCTTAACAGAGGCATAACCATTCCAATAACAATACCATAACTGTGCAAAGCATTCTGTTTGCTGTGACCGTAACGCTCCAAAGAAGCGGGAATTGTTGAATGCTCAATTACACTCAAGCCGCTTCTCAGGCAGGAGCTTAATGTAACAGGCAAGGCAATAGAAAAAAATTTATTTTTTATTTTGTATGTACCGCAAAACGGCTTATAACGTTTTATATCAAGCCTGTACAGCACAAAAGAATATACTGCTGTTACCGCTTCCGAAGCGACAGCTCCCAATGCAGCCGCAGAGCACGCATCTCCAAGCTCCGCAGGAGCAGATATGCCTGTTACGCCAGCAAATACGGCAAATTCCGTTATCTGCTCGATAAGCTGCTCTATTGCGGTTTTAAACGCCTGTCTTACAGCATAAAAGTAACCTCTTATACAGGCTGATATTGCTATAAACGGCAGGCTTAACGAAAGAATTTTAAGTGCTTGCTCCGCACTTTTCTGCCTCAGAATATTTTGCGAAATAAAACCGCTTAATAAAAAAAGAAGTAAGCCTGTAATTATACTTGCTGCAAGGGATATCGACATACATTTTGATACAATGTATTTTATACAGCCGTCATTTTTAAGAGCAGCGGCTTCTGTCACCGCACGAGTTACCAAAAGAGTTATGCCTGATGCCGAAACGGTTACGGCAAAAGCATATACCGTGACAATAAGCTGATAAAGTCCCAAGGCTTCAGCTCCTATACGGCTGCTCATATATGCTCTGAAAATCATTCCCAGCACCTGAGTTATAAACGCAGCGGCAGTAAGAAAAGCTCCGTTAATCAAAAATTTTTTTAATCTCATTCTATCAACCTCTCATATACCAATAGATATGCAGAGAATGATAAAATCATACAAGCCATAATAATTATTGCAATAAAAAAACGTTTATGGTATTATACATATACGGATTTTTTCTGCTGAGAGAAAGGATGATGAATAATGATAGCTGTTATCGATTACGGTGCGGGTAATCTTCAAAGTGTCGTGAAAGCATTCCGTCATATAGGCTGCGAGTGTGAAATTACAAACGACATCGAAAAAATACTTAATGCCGACGGTGCTGTTCTCCCCGGAGTTGGTTCTTTTGAGGACGCTATGAACAGTATGAGAGCCTGCGGTGCCGACAAGGCTGTAAAGGATTTCATATCTACGGGAAAACCGTTTTTAGGCATATGTCTCGGGCTTCAGCTTCTATTTTCAGAAAGTGAAGAAAGCCCGGGTGCAAAGGGACTTTCACTTTTAGACGGTACAATAACGAAAATCCCGAATAATAACGGTGCTTTAAAAATACCGCATATGGGCTGGAATTCGCTGAATATTAAAAATCATAACGGTTTATTCAGTGGTGTTGAACAGGGCTCTTACGTATATTTTGTACACTCGTATTTTCTCAGGGCAAACGACAGCAGCATAGTATCATCTCAGACCGAATACGGAACTGTTATAGACGCTTCGGTTTCGTTCGGAAATATTATGGCAACGCAGTTTCACCCCGAAAAAAGCGGAAAAACAGGTCTGCAAATGCTGAATAATTTCAAGAATTTATGTGACCGAAAGGAAGTGCTGTAAATGTACGCCAAAAGAATAATACCTTGTCTGGATATAAAAAACGGCCGTGTCGTAAAGGGAACAAGCTTTGTCAATTTAAGAGATGCAGGAGATCCCGTACAATGTGCCGTGGAGTATGACAGACAGGGTGCGGACGAGCTTGTACTTCTTGATATTACCGCTTCCTCCGATGCAAGAAGCATTATAACGGATATAGTCAGTAAGGTCGCAGACAGCATTTTTATTCCGTTTACCGTAGGCGGCGGAATAAGAACCGTAGATGACTTTACTCAGATTTTACGTGCAGGTGCGGATAAGGTAAGCGTAAATTCCGCGGCGGTAAAAAGACCCGATATTATAAACGAGGCCGCATATAAATTCGGAAGTCAGTGCGTGGTTGCCGCTATAGACGCAAAAAGGAATAACGGAAGCTGGGAGGTTTATATAAACGGCGGTCGTATTCCTGTGGGGAAGGATGCCATTAAATGGGCAGCAGAGGCTGAAAAGCGTGGAGCGGGAGAGATACTCCTTACAAGTATGGATTGTGACGGTCAGAAGCAGGGCTACGATGTTGAACTTACAAAGGCGGTTTCCGAAAGTGTGGGCATACCTGTTATAGCTTCGGGCGGTGCAGGTGCTTTGGAACATTTCAAAGATGTATTTAACACCGGAAAAGCAGATGCCGTTCTGGCAGCTTCACTCTTTCATTTCGGAGAAATACCCATACCCGTATTAAAAGAATATCTGCATAAGGAAAACATATCTGTAAGACTGTAGCTCACAGCATTTTATTTTCCGCTGCCAGTTCCTTATGTCAGCACAGACCCCGCAAAAATAATTTTGTAAACAAATCATTTAAGGCAATACCGCACAGAAACAGCTTTGTGCGGTATTGCCTTGTTATCCTTTATAACATCTAAATATCATCGTTTAAACATAAACATGATAAAGCATATTCGGTTTATTTTTTATTTTTAATCTTCGCCTGCTCTTTCCATGAGCTTTTGGTATTTTCGACAACAGTCTTCCATTCCATATCCCCCTCGGCATAGCTCAGTAAATCCTTTCCGAGAGCTTCTTTCCATTCTTCACTCGGAACTCCTCCGAATACCCACGAAACATTCTGAATATCTTCTCTGTTCATCCAGCTAAGAACTTCCTTCGCAAGCGGATTCTTAGGCTTTTCGGCATCTATAAACGTTGTAAACGGAGCTATAAAGCCAAGCTCATTTATAACTGCTTTTTTGCCGTAGCTGTCTGAGAAAAGCCACTCAAGGAAATTAACTGCCGCCTGCTGTCTTGCAAGGTCAACGTGAGCATTTATTGCAAAGTAATTTTCCGTACCGATACAAATACCCTGCTTTTCCTCATTTTCGACACCTGTATATATGGGCAGATATTTGATATTTTCTGCTTTTACGGTATTTCCCTTTATTCCTGCTATGCTGTCCCATGCCCAGTTTCCGTTCTGTACCATAGCAACTTCACCAAGTGCAAACTCCTTCATAGAGTCATCTACCGTCTTGCTTCCGAGAGAGCTTTTATCCGTGCAGGAATTATCTATGTAAAGGTCAAATATATTTTTGTAGTTGTCCGCATAGCTGAACTCAAGCTCCGCAGAATGAAAACAGTTTATTATTGCACTGGAGCTTCCTCTGCCAAATTCATAGTAAAGCGGAATATTCATAAGGTGTGTCTGCCATCTCCAGTCCTGTCCCTTTTTCAGCGATGTAGAACCGAATACGCCTTTTATGCCTATTTCCTTTTTAAGCTTCGTCATATCCTCGACAAGCTCCTTCAGCTTGTCGAAGCTGTTTATTTCGTCCATACTGCCGTACTTGCTGCTTTTTTTATCCGAAGCGAAGTATTTATCGGTTATAGCCTTGTTATATATAATTCCATAGCCCTCTATTGTATAGGGAATACCGTATACGCCTGTTCTGTCCTTTAAAGCAAGAGTTTTGTCGGAAAGGGTATTGTAAAATTCTGTTTCGCTCAAATCAGCACAGAAGCCCTTCCATTTTTCATAGCTTACAGGTCCGTTAAGCTGAAATATTGTAGGTGCGGTAATGGAATTTTTAATTTTTTCCGTCAGAACGTTTTCATATGTACCCTCTGCGGCAGTTTCAATCTTTACTTTAATTCCCGTCTTTTTTTCGTATTCTCTTGAAACAGCTTCATATTTATCCGCTATTTCGGGCTTGAAATTGAGATAATATATCTCCCTTACGCCGCTTGTATCGACCTTTGACGCACTGTTCAATTTATTCTCACTGCTGTTTTTGCTGTCGCAGGCTGAAAGCGATACTGCCGACAGCCCTACACACAGTACCATAAATGAGGCTAATATCTTCCTTATGCTTTTAGTTTTCTTCATTATACCATCTCTCCTACCTGAAAAATCAGCATACTTAAAATTCCCCTGTATTTTTGCTTGTCTAAAATGCACATTATTTACACATATTCAAGCATCTTATAAGCTATTTTAGCATAATGCACCTTACTTTGCAACAACAAAAAAGATTACTGCTGAAAAAATTTTTTCTGCCTGTGCATAAAAAAGCAACGCTTGTATTTCAAAGCATTGCTTTTATTTTTATATTCAGTTTTCTGTGCTGCGGTTTTTAAGCCTGAGCATTTTTTCACGAATACGGCTTCTTCTGATTTCGGTTTCGGCTTCGTCTACGGATATACCGCCGCCGTCATCAAGCCTGAGAACATCTCCCTCGGAGGCTTCGGCAGGCAGCTCGGAAATATCTATTGCAAAAAAGCTTCCGTCATCGTCCTCACATACAGCAAAATTTTCTTCAAATCTGTCTATAATAAGCGTTTTCATAAGACCTCCGTAAATCAATAAAAAATCAGGCATCTGTATTATTTTTTCTTTCCAGCCATTCCTGATAAGTCATAAGAACCTCCCTGGATTTTGAGCCTACATGAGGCCCTACTATTCCCATCTGTTCCATTTCGTCAATGAGCCGTCCCGCACGGGCATAGCCCAGACGCAGACGACGCTGTAAAAGTGAGGTTGATGCCTGTCCGTTTTCAACTACAAGCTTTATGGCTTCCTCCATCATATCGTCTGTACTGTAACTTTCCGAAGAAATATCACTGTTAGAGTTTTTATCCTTACCAATCCCCTGTTCGGTTATTTTTTCTATTTCTTCTTCTATCTCCATATCGTAGTCAAAAGAATGTTCTTTCTTTACATATTCCGTGACGTTTTCTATCTCCATATCAGACGCAAAACAACCCTGAACTCTTACAGGCTTGGCTATTCCTATAGGTGCAAAAAGCATATCACCCTTGCCTATAAGCTTCTCCGCACCGCCTACATCAAGTATGGTACGTGAATCAAGCTGTGAGGAAACTTTAAGTGCTATACGGCTCGGTATATTCGCCTTTATAACGCCTGTTATAACGTTTACGGTAGGTCTTTGTGTAGCGACTATAAGATGCATACCTGCGGCTCTTGCTTTCTGGGCAAGGCGGCATATCGAATCCTCCACTTCATTGGGAGCTGTCATCATCAGGTCTGCGAACTCGTCTATGGCTATTATTATGCTTGGCATTCTTTCCTCGGGAACAGGAATGCCCTCGCTGTTGACTATGGGCGACTGTTCAAGCTCCTCGGGAGTTTTTTCCCTGCGGATTTTATTATAGTGATTAACCATTTTATTGTAGCCTGCTATATCCCTTACTCCGAACAGAGCAAAATTTCTGTAGCGTTCTTCCATTTCGTTTACCGCCCAGTTCAAGGCTCCTGCGGCTTTTTTGGGGTCTGTGACAACGGGAATAAGCAGGTGAGGTATTCCCTTATACTTTGAAAACTCTACCATTTTAGGGTCAATCAACAACATTTTTACCTCTTCGGGAGCTGCCTTATACAGCAAACTTATCAAAATAGAGTTTACACATACCGATTTTCCCGAGCCTGTTGTTCCTGCAATAAGCAGGTGGGGCATTTTTGCAAGGTCTGTGACTATTATATTTCCTGAAATATCCTTTCCCAGCACAACCGAAAGCTTACTTTTGGCACTTCGGAACTTATTTGAATCTATAAGCTCACGCATACTTACCATAGTTACGACCTTGTTGGGAATTTCTATGCCGACAGCGGCTTTACCCGGTATGGGAGCTTCTATACGAACTCCGCTTGCCGCCAGATTCAATGCAATGTCATCTGCAAGATTGGTTATCTTACTTATCTTTACACCGGGAGCGGGCTTTACCTCAAAGCGTGTTACAGACGGCCCTCTGCATATATTCACTATGCCTGCATTTACGCCGAAGCTTTTCAGAGTAGAATCAAGCTTTACGCTGGTACGCTCAAGCTCCTCCATAGCTTTCTGAGCGTCCTCCTTGCTCTCGGAGGGATAAAGAAGCTCCACAGGCGGATAATTATAATCAATACCCGAATTTTCGGCTTCGGTTATCTGCTTTGAAATTTCTTCCTCAGCCTGAGCAAGCTCCTGCTTTTTAGTCAGCTTTTTCTTTTTTTTCCCTGTATTATCACTCTCGGGATAAACAAGCTTGTCTAAAATGTCACTTTTTCCGTATGCTGCTTTTTCATCATAAGCCCTTTTGCCCTCTCCTGTATCCGAGCTTATATTTCTGTCCTCCGAATAATGTACTGACCGGGTATTTTCGCTGTTTCTTTCCGTAGCAGCCCTGTTTTTTTTCATTATGCTTGTTACCTGACTGCTGACCTCTGACTGCAAATAATTATCCCCGTAATCCTCTTTTTTTTCTGCAATAACAGGTTTTTCCTTTTTCCTTTTGTTATCGGATTTTATTTTTTTCACCCTGTTTTTCACTGTTTTCAGAATGTTGTTTTCGCCCATGCCTGCGTTGAAATCCGCCTGTTTAAGACTTTTCTTTAATGCATCAACAGGCTTTCCGAACACAAATATAACGTCCTTTGCGGTTACTCCGAACAAAAACATCAAATCGACCGTCATAAGCAGTATACATAACAGCTCCGATGCCGTAAATCCGAATAAAAATGCTATGGGATAGCCTATAAGACCTCCCAGCACGCCTGCTCCCGACCCTTGTGCAAAATCGGTCTTTGCACTTTTATAAAGTCTTAAAAGACATTCAAAAAAGCTTTCATGTATATGCATACCGCCGTTTCCGAATAAAAATATACACGCTGCAAAAAGCACTACCGCCACTACAGACAGTACAAGTTTATTTATGGTCTTTCCGCTTATTTCCTTTTCCAGAGCCGTCATAACTCCGACATATGTAATTGCACAGGGAAACAGGAAAGCCAGACAGCCAAAAATTCCTCTGAAAAACATATATGCCATCGTCCACACGTTTTCACCCGGATAAAGCACCAGTGCAAACAGCAGTGCGGCAGCTCCGAAAAATATTATCGCCTTTGCCTGCGGTGCAAGTCCTCCTTCCTGATTATCTTCAGAAGCTTCTGTTTTCTTTTCCGGCTTTTTCTTGCTCATATTTTTCTCACCCTCTTTTCTTGCGAAATCTTTCCATACTCAGATTATTATGTGCGTTTTACGGCAAAGTCTGTTCAGATAAATACCAGCGGCTTGCCTGTAAACAGATTTACCCCCGTACTAAGCTCTATCATTCCTATTATAATGACTATCACACCCACAACCGCCGTATAAGCTGCGAATATATACATTCGCTCCTTTTTGAGCATCCATTTAAAAAGACATATTGCCGCAAAGCCTACTACGGCAGATACGATAACACCAACTATAGTAGGAAAAATCATACCAACGGTAAATTTACCCGATTTCAGAGCGTCCTTGCCCTCCAGAATTGCGGCAGCAACTATGGAAGGGATTCCAAGCACAAAGGTATAGTCCAAAGCCCTCTGCTTATTAATTCCTCTCAGCTCACCCACTGCAAGCGTTGACCCCGAACGTGACAAGCCCGGAAAAATTGCCGCAAACGTCTGTGCTATTCCGACGCTTAATGAATCTATAACGTTCATATAATGTCTGCCTGCACCCCTTTTCCTTATAATGCCACGTTCCTTATATGAGGCTTCCGTTATTCTGTTTGCGAATATTCCAAGCGTAAGAAGTGCGGAGGTCATTAACAGAGATGCTCCGACAATCACCAGATAGCCGCTTTTTTCCGACCAAAGCTCTGCAAGCTCCTTCGCATTCATTCCTCCGCTGAAAGGAAGCGGAACAAAAAGCAGAAATAACGGAAGCAGACCTATTATAAGCATAATAACAAGATTTTGTTCCTCGTCCATCTCCGTCCATTTATATCTGCCCATTACAATATCACCAAGCATTCTTAAAAATGCAAAAAAAAGCTTCTTAATAAGCTTGTGGTAAACGGCTGCCACAGCAATAAGAGTGCCTATATGCAGCATTACGTTAAAAAATAAATTGCTTTCGCCTGCACCAAGAATGTGCTGAGATATTGCAAGATGTCCGCTGCTCGAAACGGGCAAAAACTCTGTAAGCCCCTGGACTATTCCCTGAATTATGGCGTAAAAAATACTCATATGTAACTCCTTTATCCAAAGCATAAAAATAAAATTTATGTACGGAACCTGTACAATAAAAAAAGAAGCAAACAGGTTCCTTCACATTCAGCGTTTCTTTTTGCTCTCGGACGGTTTTTTTTCATCAATCATCTTGTAAAGGCGGTCGAGTGCATCTCTCACCGTACCGACCTTGTCAATCAAGCCTTCCTCTACAGCTTCTTCACCCTCAAGAACCGTACCTATATCAAGCACAAGCTCCTCCGTATTCATTACCAGCTCATTGTAGCGTCTGTTGGAAATTCCGGAGTTGTCGCTTACAAAGGCGGTAATCCTGTTCTGCATTTTACGGAAATACTCAAATGTCTGCGGAACTCCCAGCGTAAGACCGTTTGCCCTTACAGGGTGTACCGTCATTGAAGCCG
The DNA here is from genome assembly GCA_900316615.1 of uncultured Eubacteriales bacterium. GTDB lineage: Bacteria > Bacillota > Clostridia > Oscillospirales > Acutalibacteraceae > CAG-964. Next base: position 12,352 of record ONDU01000013.1, read on the forward strand.
AACGTGCAATATACGAATATTTTGCGGCAACCGCCAGGGGTATTCCTATGGAATGTCCGCCGCCCAGCACAATGGATACGACAGGCTTTTTCATTCCTGCTATAACCTCAGCTATTGCCAGTCCTGCTTCAACATCTCCCCCGGAGGTATTCAGCAGTATGAGGATACCGTCTATCTCCGGGCTTTCTTCCGCCGCCACAAGCTGCGGAATTACATGCTCATATTTTGTAGTTTTGTTCTGAGCAGGAAGTATACTGTGTCCCTCAATCTGACCTATTATTGTTAAACAATGTATTGTATGCCCGTTCTTTATTATAACAGACCCGAAGTCCTTTATAAAACTGCTGCCGTTTTCATCTTTCAGCTTTTCCGAATTATCAAATTCCTCTTTTTCTTCTTCCAATTCGGCAGAATTTTTACTTTTTTTGTATGCCATTATATGCACCTCCTGAAAAACATTGTTTCCCAAAAGATGATAAATACACATTTTGATTATAACATTTATCGCTCTATAAAGCAACTGTACAAAACAAATTTAACCAAAACAAAATTGCCGCAGTAAACTTATTTTACTGCGGCAAAAACCGAATTTTATATTTTCAGCCCGACTCAGGCGGTACGGCGATTGCAGCCGAAATAAGACCTTCGTCTTATTTCGGGTCAAAAGGCTTGCAGCCTTTTGAAATTTTGCGGAATTAATCCGCAAAATCTGCAATCGCACAAACCCTGAAATTATTTCTGACCTTGGGTAAGGCTTATTCTGTTTTTTCTTCTGCTACGGGAGCTTCTGTTTTCTCTGGTTCTTCCTTTTTTTCCTCAGCAGGCTTTTCAGATTCTTTTACAGGCTCTTTTTCAGCTTTCTTTTCTTCCTCTGCTTTTTGTGCAGCCTTCTGCTTTTTATCAGCCTGCTTCTTTTTCATAGCCTGAAGCTTTTCGGCATTTTTATTTCTTTTCTTTTCAGCTTCGGGGTCAGCAGGAGGCTCAGGCTCGTCTTCAACGTAGTCAAACTCAAATATGCTTACGCTGAGAGGAGGTATTGAATATATAACTGAGTAAGGCTTACCGTCAGCCTCTCTTTTCTCCGAAACGAGGGTTGTTGTCTTATTGTAGTCAGAGCCGCCGAACTCAGATGAGTCACTGTTAAGAACGAGCTTATACTCACCCTTGCAGGGTACGCCTATCATAAAGTTATCGTGAGGAACAGGTACGAAGTTGCATACAAACAGCAGGAATTTCTCTCCGGGGGTTGAGGGCTTACGAACGAAGCTTACCTCACTGTGACTCCAGTCATTACAGTTCATCCACTCAAAGCCGTCATATGTGAAGTCCTGCTCATAGAGTGCAGGGTATTTTCTGTAGACTGAAAGCAGCTTCTTGAAATACTGCTGGAGCATTCTGTTGTTGTCTATGCGGTCGATAAGATACCAGTCAAGTTCCTTGTTTGCGTTCCACTCGTCATACTGAGCAAAGTCCTGACCCATAAACAGCAGCTTCTTTCCGGGATGACCGAACATAAAGCCGTAAGCTGTTCTGAGGTTTGCGAACTTCTGCCAGTCATCGCCGGGCATTTTGTTTATCATTGAGCATTTGCCGTAAACGACTTCATCGTGGGAAAGAACGAGTATGAATTTTTCAGATGTAGCATAAACCATACTGAAGGTAAGCTCGTGGTGGTCGTGACATCTGTATATAGGGTCTGTGGACATATATCTGAGGAAGTCGTTCATCCAGCCCATATTCCACTTGAACGTAAAGCCGAGACCGTTATACTGAACGGGTGCTGTAATTCCTGCAAATGAAGTTGACTCCTCAGCCATTATTGCTGTACCGGGGTTACGCTGTGAGTTTATGGAATTGAGGTGCTTGAGAAATTCTATTGCCTCAAGGTTTTCTCTGCCGCCGTATATATTGGGAAGCCATTCGCCGTCTCTCCTACCGTAGTCAAGATAGAGCATTGAAGCAACAGCGTCAACACGGAGTCCGTCTGCGTGGAACTTCTCAAACCAGAACAATGCACTGCCTATGAGGAAGTTGCAAACCTCTGTCTTTTCATAGTTGAATATATATGTTCCCCAGTCGGGATGTTCGCCGCGGCGGGCATCGGGATGCTCATATATGGGAGTTCCGTCAAATCTTGCAAGTCCGTGAGCGTCCTTGGGGAAATGTGCAGGAACCCAGTCAAGTATTACGCTTATGCCGTGATTGTGCATATAATCTATGAAATACTGGAAGTCCTCGGGTGAACCGAAGCGTGAGGTAGGTGCATAATAGCCCGTAACCTGATAGCCCCATGAACCGTCAAACGGATGCTCGGAGATACCCATAAGCTCAACATGAGTATATCCCATATCGTTAAGGTATTCTGCAAGCATAGGTGCAAGCTCACGGTATGTGAGGAATTCTTCTCTGTATTCGCCCTTACGCTTCCATGAACCGGGATGCATTTCGTATATAGCTACAGGCTGAGTATCTATGTTTGTAACCTTTCTCTTTTCCATCCATTCCTGATCTGTCCACTGATACTTGTTTATATCTGTTACTATTGAAGCAGTGTCGGGACGCTTCTGCTGATAATTTCCGAACGGGTCGGTTTTCATCATAAGGCTTCCCCACTGTGTTTTTATCTCATACTTATAAAGGTCGCCCTCAGCTACACCGGGAATAAACAGCTCAAATATTCCTACGTTGTGAGCCTTGTTCATCTGATGGATTCTTCCGTCCCAGTTGTTGAAGCTTCCTACTACGCTTACTCTCATTGCGTTAGGTGCCCATACTGTAAAGAGTGTACCGTCAACGCCGTCTATAGTTTTGATGTGTGCACCCATAATATCGGAAAGAGAATAAAGTGTGCCTGAACCGAAAAGATATGCGTCCTGTGAAGAAGTCTGTACGGGGAAACGGTAGCAGTCCTCCGTCTGATAAGGCTCGCCCTCATAGGGAGTTATCTCGATTAAATAAGGAGTTGATGTGTCACAGCCTAAGTAAGCTACAAACAATCCTGCATCATCAAGCTTCTGAGCCTCAAATTTCTGATTATTTCTCTTGTCAATTACTGCAACCGACTCTGCAATGGGATTATATACCGTAACAGTATATCCTTTGTCTGTCAGGTGCGGTCCCAGCAGACCGCCCGGAAATGCGGATTCTGAGTTTATAACCTTCTGAGCATACTCCGCATCATATAAGCCTTTAATATCTTCCATATTTGCCTCCTGTTTTTCTAAAATATGTAATACCGTCGGCTGTTCCCGATATATAAAATTTCAGAGCAGCCAATGTCTAACTTAATTATATAGTACATTTCTTAAAATTGCAATATTAATTTATAATATTTTGTATATTTCGCCAATCAGCTTTTTCTACCGCTCGCACAAAAAATACCTGTTTAATTTGTATGTTTTAACCATTTAAACGCTCAAATTTAAATTTTCAACTTCAAACTTTGTGACTTTTTTACAAAGAATTTTCCTGTTTAACAATATAAACAATTTTTAAGCCAAAATTTTTAGATAATTGTTTCTGCAAAACAAAAACGGCAGTACGGAAAAATTTCAAACCGTACTGCCGTTGGTTTAAGGGCTTCGCCCTTAAAAATCCTGACCAAAGGCTCTGCCTTTGGAAACCGCAAGGGCTCTGCCCTTGACCCGCAAGCCTTTAAAAAGGCTTGACCTAAACTTTATGGTTTTTATATTTGAGCTGCGATGTATTATTCGGGTTGAGTGAGCTTTGTCGAAATATTACCGAGGTCTGCCCCTCTTATGCCTCCGCCGTTGGAAAGGCTGTAGGTTGAGTAAGGAAGCTCTTCGCTTCTTACCTTCTTGCCGTTTTTATAGAATACTCTGTATGCGTTGTAGCCGTAAGCCTCCCATGAACTCCAGTCAAGCTCTGTTTCGGTACGAACCTCGTCAAACTCAGGTGACTGCCAGCCGTAAATCTCCACGTTAAGCTCTACACCGTCCATCCAGCAGCGGAAAAACATCTGATACTTTGAATTGTTCTTTACCTTGAGGTCGATATTGCCCCAGTCGATTGTAGCATCAAGTCCGCCGTAAACATAGTATGAGCACCATAAGTGAGGCTGTCTTTCAATTATTTCCATATTAGCCATTATAGCGGCATTGTACAGAGTTGTAGCTGCCTGACAAATTCCTCCGCCTATACCTGTCGTCATAGCTCCCTGAGAAATAACGCCTGCGGGAAGATAGCCGTTAGCCATCAGGTTGCTGTTTCCCGTACACTGGTTAAATGAGAGAGTTCCGCCCGGCTCAAGTATAGTTCCGTTTATTGAGTTGAGTGCTGTTTCCATATTGACATTTGCGTTATATGAATTAGTGGTTATCGTGCTGAACTTTCCTATAAGCTTTGTTGCCTGCTTTACGTCTGCCATTTGCAGTGTAGGATTTGTTTCGTGACTTTGAGCAGTCAAAGATACAGAGGTCTGACCTCTGTTGAAAGCGTCCATAGCGGCTTTTATAAGTGCGTCCTGATCAATGGATTTTCCCTGAGAGCCTTCCTCAAAGGTATATCTTTTTGAGTTCTTTGCCTGAGATGTATCATACTTTGCCACATGAGGTTCTACGCAGGGAACGTCTACTTTCTTTGCCACTCTTTTTATAACCTTCTGGACAGATGCCTGTGTTATCTTATGCTCAACAAGGAAGTTAACGGTATTGTTTTCGCTGTTGACTTCAACCGTACCGTCACCGGGAGCATACGAAAGAATATCATTTGAGCCTGAATTTAAAACATTCTTATTGTACTCATATGCTTTTTCGATAACTGCATTTATATCATAAAGGAAGTCGAAGTCCTCTCTTTCATATACATAGTCCATACCTTCATAATTGACTGTAAGGCTTACCTGCGGGAAAATAGTAGTACCTCTTACAGCAAGCAGTGACTTTGCTTCCTCAAGAGTTTTTCCCTCTAAGTCCTGACCCTGAACCTGAATGCCTTTAAGGAAAACGATTTTCTCCTCGGGTGCTTTTACGATACCTCCGGGAACATTTACCGAAGCGGCAACGGGAATAACCTCCGGGTTGAATTTATACATACAGACAAACGCACCGCCGATAATTACAGCTACTGCAACAAATCCTCCGGCTATCTTCAAAAACACATTACCTTTTTTGCTTTCCTGTGCTTTTCTCTTTTCTTCCTCCCTCTTCTGCTTTTCCTTGGCAGACTGCTCCATGGATTCAGTCATATCTTTAAGGGATATTCTTACGGTATTGGATAATTCATCTGAATTTTTCTTTTTTCCTTTTTCATATGTGCTGACAGATGACACATTTTCGGTCTTTGATGGTGTATCTGAGGGTACTGAGGTCAGTGCACTCAAATCCGATATATCGACCATTTCGCCCTCGTCCTCAGTGTCTTCATTATCGGCTGTGGAAACAGACGAAGCTGCTCCCTTGTAAGTAGCCCTCGCTTCACTCATAAGCTTATCAAGAAATTCCGATTTCTGAGACACATCTGACATTTCCGCCGAAACAGGCTCAAACGTGCTTTTGATTTCTTCGTCTGTATTCTCAGGCTTGCCGCAATTATCCTCTTCTGCCTTTTCAACGGAAGCCTCCGCTGTATCGGCAACAGGATTAACCGCTTCGTTTTCGGCAACGCTGTCGCTGTTACCGTTTCCGTCTTTTACATCGCTTTGAGCTTCATTGCTTTTGCTTTCTTCCTTTTCCGTTTTCTTCTCAGAAGAACTGATTTGCTCCTGCTTTATTTTTTTGTCTGACTTTTCGACATTCTCAACAGTATTCATATTTTCCTTTTCTTCCATATTATACTCCTCTCGGTATACGGATATATATTGTTCAGTGTCTTACGTTTACCGCCTTGTATTATAACATATATTTATTAAAATTTCATTACTTATCCGAATATAATTTTCAGCGAATTTTATTCCTGTCCGGCAGACTTTTTTGTATATGATTTTTTTTTAGGCGATATAATAAATCCGGCAAACTGCAACGCTTAAAATACATACTGACAAATTTAATTTTTTTATTGACAATGCCATATTATTTATGATACAATGATGTCCGCAGGCTGGTGTGGCGGAATAGGCAGACGCAAGGGACTTAAAATCCCTCGATAGCAATATCGTACCGGTTCAAGTCCGGTCACCAGCACCAAAGGGAGCTGTGAAAAAACAGCCTGACAAAAACAAGAAAGCACATAACCTCCATTACTTTCGGTTATGTGCTTTTTGTAGTGTAATGAATTTGTGAAAAACCATACTATAGATAAGTATGGCTCAAAACAAGGAATATGTCCGGTATTTATTTCAGATTTAGAGCTTGTTAACATATATTGACAAAAAAGAAAAATGTAATAAAATAAGCTTACGGAACTAACAAAAGAGCAATTTAAAAAATAGAGCATTTAATGCCTAAGCAAAGAAAAAAATCAACAATATCAAACTATGATTTTATAAGAGCATTGCTGTACATAATAGAAAACGGCTGCAAACGGAGGGCATTGCCGAAAGAGTACGGAAACCGGCATACTATCTATGTAAGGTTTAATCGTTGGTGCAAAATATGCGTTGACATTTCATATTTCTACAGGCAATAATCATGATGCTCCCGAAGAAAGAAAACTTTTGAAGACGATTTATTCCGAAAATCAGCATCTTTTATTATGAACATACATAGCCTATGAAGATAATAAAACCCGTGCTTTAGCTTAAAACACGGGTTTTATGTTGTTCCAAAAAAGAACCGTAAAGCTCCTTGGGCGTATGTATGATAAAGAACTTTATAAAAAGAGAAATCATACAGAACGCTGTTTTCTCCGAATCAAGCGTTTCAGAAAGGTTTTTACACGCTATGATAAACCCGATTCCATTTTTCTTTCGGTGATTATGTTGGCTGTGATTTTTGACGCTCTTTTTATGTGAACACGCTCTAAATCAATATAGCAAAATATATATTGACAAAACATATTTGGCGTGATATAATGCAGATAAGTTAATAAGCTAAACCGTTGAAGCGGAGATAACGGCAATGATGCCTCTACAGAGAGTCTGTGGTGCTGAGAGTCAGGCGAGAAACAATTTGTCAAATGGACCGCTGAGGGTGCAGTCAAAGGGAGGCTTCTCCTTAGTATTCTGCAACGTTGCAGGCAGACGTTATTTGCCGGGGATATGTTGGTATCCCGCTGAGAGCACGGGTCATGCCGTGAGATTAAGGTGGCACCGCGGATAATCGTATTTATTCGTCCTTAACAGAGTTCTTGTACTCTGTTAAGGCCGTTTTTGTTTTATAGGAAATTACGTTGTATTTACCCCGCCGTTAGTAAAATTTTAAGTATAATCAAATTCAGTGATAGGCGGGAGTGAATGCGATGTCACGTTGCTTTTTGTTTTAGGAGGTTAAATTATGTTGATAAAACCAACGCTTGAAGAAGTAAAGGCGATCGCAGCTGAAAACAAATATGATATCGTTCCGGTCAGCTGTGAGATTCTGTCGGATTTTACAACGCCGATAGAGACGATGAAAATTTTGAAAAATATATCCACTCACTGCTATATGCTCGAGTCGGCTCAGGCAAATGACCGCTGGGGAAGATACACATTCCTCGGCTATAATCCAAAGCTGAGCATAACCTGCGTTGACGGCAAAATGAAGCTCGGAGATCTGACAGTCGATACCAACGATCCGTCGGCATATCTCCGTCAGATTCTCTCGCAGTACAAAAGCCCGCGGCTGTCAAATCTTCCGTCGTTCACGGGAGGTTTTGTGGGTTATTTTTCCTACGACTACCTCGATTACAGCGAACCGACCGTAAAATGCAATGTCGAGGACAGCGAGGCGTTCAAGGATGTAGACTTGATGCTGTTCGATAAGGTGATCGCCTTTGATAATGTGAAGCAGAAGATAATACTGATAACAAATATGAGGCTTGATGATGTCGAAGTGGGCTATAACAACGCGGTATCTGAGCTCAGGCAAATGAATGAGCTGTTGAAAAACGGCAAAAAGTGCGAGGAACCGGGCGGAAAGCTGTTGGGAAAGGTAACTCCGCTGTTCGACAGGTCACACTTTTGCAATATGGTCGAACGTGCGAAACGGCATATTTATGAAGGCGACATCTTTCAGATCGTTCTGTCAAACCGCCTGAGCGCACCGTTTGAGGGAAGCCTGCTCAACACCTACCGCGTACTCAGGACTATAAATCCTTCTCCGTATATGTTCTACTTCTCCGGCACAGATGTAGAGGTTGCGGGAGCTTCGCCCGAAACGCTCGTCAAGCTTGAAAACGGTATCCTGCACACCTTCCCCTTAGCCGGCACAAGACCGAGGGGTAAGACAGAAGCCGAGGATATCGTGCTCGAACAAGAGCTGCTCACAGATGAAAAGGAGCTTGCAGAACACAATATGCTGGTCGATCTCGGACGAAACGATCTCGGGAAAATCAGCAAATTCGGCACAGTCGAGGTGGAAAAGCTTCATTCCATCGAACGTTTCTCTCATGTGATGCACATCGGCTCGACCGTTCGCGGAGAGATACGCGACGATAAAGACGCACTCGACGCGATAGAAGCCGTACTTCCTGCGGGGACCCTCTCCGGAGCACCGAAAATCAGGGCGTGTCAGCTTATAGGAGAGCTGGAGAACAACAAGCGCGGGATTTACGGCGGAGCGATAGGGTACATAGATTTTACCGGAAATATGGACACCTGCATCGCTATCCGCATTGCTTACAAGAAAAACGGAAAGGTGTTTGTCAGGAGCGGAGCGGGTATCGTCGCCGATTCCGACCCCGAAAAGGAATTCGAGGAGTGCCTGAACAAAGCGAGAGCCTCGCTGAGAGCACTGGAGTTAGCACAGGAGGAAGAGTTATGATTTTACTTATCGACAACTACGACAGCTTTTCCTACAACTTATACCAATATGTAGGAGAGATCGAGCCGGATATAAAGGTGATACGCAACGATGAACTCACAACGGATAAGGTAAGGGCACTAAAGCCCGACAGGATTATCCTCTCGCCGGGTCCCGGCAGACCCGAGGACGCCGGAATTATCATCGAAGTTGTTAAAAAGCTCGGAGCGGATATCCCGATGCTCGGCGTTTGCCTCGGTCATCAGGCGATCTGCGCGGCGTTCGGGGCGAAGATCACCTATGCCAAGGAGCTTATGCACGGCAAGCAAAGCAAAGTCAGCTTTGATAAAAGCTGTCCGATATTCAGGGATTGTCCTGATACCGCATTAGTCGCAAGATACCACTCGCTCGCAGCGGACGAAGCCACTGTCCCCGATTGTCTGAACGTCACGGCAAGGACTGATGACGGCGAGATAATGGCGGTTCAGCATAAAGAATATCCAATTTTCGGCTTGCAGTTCCACCCCGAGTCGATTATGACTCCCGATGGGAAAAAGATATTACGAAATTTTATAAAAGGTTAAAATAGGGTTATAGAAAGGAAAACTAAAATGATCAAAGAAGCAATTGTAAAAATCGTCAACAAAGAAGATCTGACTTACAGCGAAGCCTATGCCGTGATGAACGAAATCATGAACGGTGAGACGTCCCCCACACAGAACGCCGCATTCCTCGCCTCGCTCTCCACAAAGAGTGCGAAGGCGGAGACTACCGATGAGATCGCCGGCTGTGCGGCGGCGATGCGCGACCACGCCACAAAGGTTGAGACCGGTATGGACGTTTTTGAGATCGTCGGAACCGGCGGCGACAACGCACAGAGCTTCAATATTTCGACCACAGCCGCTATTATCGCCGCATCTGGCGGTATGAAGGTCGCAAAGCACGGCAACCGTGCGGCTTCATCAAACAGCGGCACGGCGGACTGCCTCGAGGCTCTCGGCGTAAATATCAGCCAAAGCCCTAAAAAGTGCGTTGAGCTTCTCAATGATGTCGGAATGTGCTTTTTCTTCGCTCAACAATATCACTCCTCAATGAAGTACGTTGGTGCGATCCGCCGCGAGCTTGGTTTCCGCACAGTCTTTAATATCCTCGGACCGCTCACCAATCCTGCTTCTCCCAAAATGCAGCTTTTGGGTGTTTATGATGCATATCTTGTGGAACCGCTGGCACAGGTTCTCATCAACCTCGGCGTAAAGCGCGGTATGGTCGTTTACGGTATGGACAAGCTCGATGAGATATCACTCAGCTCGCCGACAAAAATCTGCGAGATCAAGGACGGCTGGTTAAAGTCCTACGTCATCAAGCCCGAGGATTTTGGCTTTGAACGATGCATAAAGGACGATATTAAGGGAGGTACTCCCGATGACAACGCCCGAATAACGCACGATATCCTCAGCGGCAAAAAGGGTCATCAGCGCAACGCCGTTCTGCTCAACGCAGGTGCAGCACTGTATATCGGCGGAAAGGCGGACAGTATGAAAGAAGGTGTGTCACTCGCTGCCGAGTTGATAGATTCGGGCAAAGCGTTACAGACCTTGGAAAAGCTGATCAAAGCGAGCAACAGCCCCGAGGTGGAAGTATGACGATACTTGACAAGCTTGCAGAACACGCCAAAGAGCGCGTTGCGGAAGCTAAAAAAGATATTTCTTTATCAGAAATATGCCGCATTGCTATGAGTATGCCAAAGGGCGGCTTTGAGTTTGAAAATGTGCTGAGATCGGATGACCTTTCATTCATATGCGAGTGCAAAAAAGCCTCTCCGTCAAAGGGCTTGATCGCCGAGGATTTTCCATATCTTCAAATTGCAAAGGATTATGAGGCGGCAGGTGCAGATTGTATTTCGGTGCTGACGGAACCTAAGTGGTTTTTGGGCAGAAATGATTATTTGAGAGAGATTGCCGCAAACGTGAGCATACCCTGTCTGCGTAAGGATTTTACCGTTGATGAGTATATGATATACGAGGCAAAGACCCTGGGAGCTTCAGCGGTACTGCTGATCGTGTCGATCCTTTCCGAAACGCAGCTGCACGAATATATCAAAATCTGTGATGAACTCGGTATATCGGCTCTTGTTGAGATACACGATGAAAAGGAAGCACTCACGGCTGTCAATGCGGGTGCCGTGCTCATCGGGGTAAACAACCGAAACCTAAAGGATTTTTCTGTCGATACCGAGAACAGCCGCAGGCTCAGAAATCTGATACCGCACGATATCCTGTTTGTGTCCGAAAGCGGCGTCAAAACTGCTGACGATGTGAATGCTCTGCGCGAGATCGGCGCTGACGCAGTATTGGTCGGAGAAACGCTGATGAAAGCGGAAAACAAGTGTGAAAAACTAAAAGAATTGAGAGGATTAAGATGACTAAGATAAAAATGTGCGGATTATCGAGCATAGAAGATATAGAGGCAGCAAATGCGATAAAACCCGATTACATCGGCTTTGTGTTTGCCGAGATAAGCAAGCGAAGGGTTTCCGCACCGGAGGCAAGCAAGCTGAAAAGCAAGCTTGATCCCGATATCAAAGCTGTCGGAGTGTTTTTAGATGACAAACTCGATTTTGTAGCGTCTATGCTAAACCTCGGGATCGTTGATGTAGTTCAGCTCCACGGCTCAGAGAACGAGGAGTACATCGAAAGAGTGCGCCAAATCACCAACAAGCCTATCATCAAGGCATTTATCATCCGCTCCAAAGAGGATGTTGAGTGTGCCGAGAAATCGACCGCCGACTACATTCTGCTTGATGGCGGCAAGGGCGAGGGTAAGGCGTTCGACTGGAGCCTGCTCAAAGATATCAAACGTCCGTACTTCTTGGCAGGCGGGCTTAAACCCGATAACGCTTCCGATGCGGTGAAAGTGCTGAAGCCATATGCGGTAGACGTAAGCACGGGTATTGAAACAGACGGCGTAAAGGACAGAGAAAAAATGACAGCGTTTGCAGATGCCGTCAGAGAGGAAGAGTAATATGACAAATCCAAAAGGACGATTCGGCGTTCACGGCGGACAGTATATCCCTGAAACGCTGATGAACGCGGTAATCGAGCTTGAAGAAGCCTACGATTACTATAAAAAAGACCCTGAGTTCAACCGGGAGCTTACGCAGCTCTTTAATGAGTATGCCGGCAGACCGTCTCGTTTGTACTTTGCGGAGAAGATGACAAACGACCTCGGCGGTGCGAAAATATACCTAAAGCGCGAGGACCTCAACCACACCGGCGCACACAAGATCAACAATGTTCTCGGACAGGCACTGCTCGCCAAAAAAATGGGCAAGACAAGGCTTATCGCCGAGACAGGTGCGGGTCAGCACGGAGTTGCAACGGCTACTGCGGCAGCCCTGATGGGAATGGAGTGCGTTGTATTTATGGGCGAGGAGGATACCAAACGTCAGGCACTCAACGTCTACAAAATGCGTCTGCTCGGTTCTAAGGTTATACCTGTTACCACAGGCACGGCAACCTTGAAGGACGCCGTCAGCGAAGCAATGCGCGAGTGGACGACTCGTATCAGCGACACCCACTATTGCCTCGGTTCTGTTATGGGGCCTCATCCGTTCCCGACCATTGTCCGTGATTTTCAGGCGGTCATCTCGAAGGAGATCAAGGAACAGATACTCGAAAAAGAAGGAAGACTTCCGGATGCGGTGCTCGCCTGTGTAGGCGGCGGCTCCAATGCCATAGGCAGCTTCTATCATTTTTTCGGCGATGATAGCGTACGGCTGATCGGCTGCGAAGCGGCGGGCAGAGGTATCAACACCTTTGAGACCGCAGCGACTATATCGACCGGCAGGCTCGGAATATTCCACGGCATGAAGTCCTATTTCTGCCAAGATGAGGACGGTCAAATCGCTCCTGTGTATTCGATCTCAGCAGGGCTTGATTATCCCGGCGTAGGTCCGGAGCATGCTTACCTGCACGATATCGGCAGGGCAGAATATGTGGCGATAACCGATGACGAGGCGGTTAACGCCTTTGAGTATCTCTCAAAAACCGAGGGCATTATCCCGGCGATAGAGTCGTCTCACGCACTGGCACATGCGATGAAGATAGCACCGAAAATGGATAAAAGCCAAATTATTGTCGTCAACCTTTCGGGCAGAGGCGACAAGGACTGTGCAGCGATCGCACGATACAGAGGGGAGGATATCAATGAATAGAATAGCAAAAGCGTTTGAAAACGGCAAGGCGTTCATTCCGTTCATCACCTGCGGCGATCCCGATCTTGAAACGACCGCTGCGGCTGTGAGAGCGGCTGTTAAGAGCGGTGCTGATTTGATTGAACTGGGAATCCCCTTCTCCGACCCGACCGCCGAAGGTCCCGTCATCCAAGGTGCGAATATCCGTGCACTGAAGGGCGGCGTAAATACCAATAAGGTCTTTGAACTCGTCAAAGAGCTTCGCACTGACGTGACCGTGCCGATGGTGTTTATGACCTACGCCAATGTGGTGTTCTCCTACGGCACGGAAAAATTTATCTCAACCTGTGCCGAGATCGGGATAGACGGCTTGATCCTTCCCGACATCCCGTTTGAGGAGAAGGACGAATTTCTGCCGGTTTGCCGCAGATATGATGTTGCACTGATCTCGCTTATCGCACCGACTTCCGAAAATCGTATTGGTATGATCGCCAAGGAAGCAGAGGGATTTATCTATATCGTTTCAAGCCTCGGCGTAACGGGTATGCGCAGAGAGATCAATACCGACTTGGAAGCCATTGTCAGCATTATCAGACAAAACACAGACGTTCCCTGTGCGATAGGCTTCGGCATTTCCACACCTGAGCAGGCAAAGAAAATGGCGGCTGTCGCAGACGGTGCGATCGTCGGTTCGGCAATCGTCAAGCTTTTGGAAAAGCACGGCAAGGACGCACCGAGATATATCGGCGAATATATCAAAGAAATGAAGGCGGCGGTGTCAGGTGCCTGAGGAGGGATTTTTATGACTGTACGCAGAGCTGAAGAAAAGGATATACCCAAAATATTGGATCTGCTTGTTCAGGTCGATATGGTACATCACAACGCCCGTCCCGATATCTTCAAGGGACCTGCAACAAAATACAACGCTGATGAATTAAGGGTTATTTTAAAAAACGAGGATACACCGGTTTTTGTATGCACAGATGACAACGACATACCGCTCGGTCACGCCTTCTGTATTCACAAGCAAATTACGGACAACTCTGTTTTAACGGATATCCGAACACTTTACATTGACGATATTTGCGTAGACGACTCAGCGAGAGGAAAACATATCGGCAAAAAGTTGTTTAATTATGTAAAAGCCTATGCCAAGAGTATGGGGGTTTATAACATTACACTTAACGTATGGTCATGCAACGAAACTGCCATGAAGTTCTATGAGGCAATGGGTCTGCTGCCGCAGAAAACCGGAATGGAACTAATATTATAAATACCGTATTACTGTTGATTTTCAGATAAAAACACCAATGAGATCGTGGTTGTCGAAGAACAAGACGAAATCATCATAAGAATATTTGACCTCTATCTTGCGGGTTATGGCTGCTCTGCCATAGCCCGCATTTTCAATGAAGAAGGAATCAAATCGCCCGCATATTACCACAAGCTCATTTACGGCAGAAGGCTTGGGAGCAATAAGCCCGACATAGGCTTTCGATACCTGTGGGATCACACCGGTGTCAAGCGGATTTTGCGGAATGATTTTTATATCGTAACTGTCACCTGCCACCGTTACGCCGGATTATCGGAGTGCGGCGACCTCAAGGTGGAAGGGAAGAACAACTATCCGCTCGCTATGCACAGAAGAATGAGGTTTAAGTAATCATACGAATTGGCAGACGTGCAACGTTCCGCAGCGAAAAAGCCGTTATTATCAACAAAGTATGTGATGAATTTTGTAGGTAATAGCCAAAGCACGTAAGGTACAGGTTGTGCGTCTGTCAAGGGAAAATGGGTTGATTTAGGCAAAAACTATATGATTTTTGTGCATATACAACAAAACAGCCCGATAAAATCGGGCTGTTTTTGGTGCAGGTAACAGGACTTGAACCTGCATGAAATTGCTTTCACATGGACCTGAACCATGCGCGTCT
>ONDU01000068.1 GCA_900316615.1 uncultured Eubacteriales bacterium
TTGTCAATTCTATTATAACGGATTTATGGCAAATATGCTCTACTTTTTTATATTTTTCTTGTAGGCTCTATTTGTTACCCCAACATTTATTATAGAGCCAAAATATATTACCTGTATACAAATTTTGAATCTTTTTCAGAAACATTTTACCCCAAAATTCACTCTCTATAAGCGGTATATATTCGGAATAACAGATTATCTGTACCTTTTTCAGATTTGTTCATTTATAGTATCCGAACTTAAAGCCTTTTCCTCACTTTCTTGCTGTACTGCTTCAGGTCTATATTTTAACTTCCTTTTTCTTCTTTTTATAATCCTCAAAATTCTGAAGTTGCTTATCTGTCTGCGGTAAATATAATTGAACTGCACTCCGCAAAGAAAAATGTACATTGTAGAGTATATCCAAAACATTATTCCTGCCAGACACGCAAGACTTCCGTAAAGCGAAAAGCCGTTGAAGTACTCAACATAGGCATTCATCAGTCTTGAAATAAGCATAAATCCCAAAGCCGTTACAAATGCTCCCGGAAGCTGCGACCTGAAACGTGAATACTTTTTGTTATTAAGCCTCGGCATAAGATAAATCATAAGTACAGCAGCTATCAGCAGTGTAAAAAGTATCAGCGTTATTATATGTCTGAAACTGAAAATAAACGCAACCGCAAACGGCAACTTGTGTATATGCTTGTCTATAAAACGCTCGAAAACCTCCATAAGAAAAAATCCGAACGGTGTCACTACAAGAATAACAAACATTATCAGCGTATATGCCATCGCCTCAAGACGCTTTACAAGCCAGTTGCGTTTATCCTCAAGCTTGTATATAACTCCTATTCCCTCGCTTACTGCGAATACTCCGCTTCCTGCCGACCATAAGGACATTATTATTGTTGTAAAAGCTATCCCCTCCGAGCTGGAATACGTTTCATCTATAAACTGCTGTATATATGCACCTATCCTTGAATTGCTGTCAAACTGGCTGTAGTATACCAGAATATTCTGCGATATTCCCAAGCCCGTCATAACCGCAAACATAAACATCATAAACGGTACAACAGAAAGTATTACAAAAAATGCTGACTGTCCGGCTATTGATGAAATTCTGTCCTGTTCGTTCTTTTTAAGATATTTCTTTACCTGTTCAATAATATTAACCATAATCTTCATAGCTCTATTTTGTGTATTATAAATTCTCTTTATCCGCAGACACGTTCTTTTTCGCCTGAAACTCTGTCTGTTTTTAAAATATTATAATACTTTTACTTCCAAAAAGCTATTAACTATTCTTTAACGCTGTGAAAATATGACCGCTCCTATTTGTATACAATAACCAATGGAATAAATACGGCTGCCGACAGCTTTAAAAAAGCTGTCGGCAGCCTGCCCTGCGGCTTAACCGCAGGTTAAGCCGCCGTTATATTTGGTTTAAGCTTTACTCAACCGTAACGGTACAGGTTGATTTTTTGCCGTTGAAGGTAGCTACGGTTATCACAGCAGTACCCTTTCCTACAGCCTTTACCTTGCCTGTGCTGTCTACTGTAGCAACGCTTGTATTGCTGCTGCTCCACTTGAAGCTTGTAGCGGAATTGGAAGGTGTCAGTGTTTTTGTAAGTGTAATGGTTCCGCCTACGCTCAATTTAGCAGTTGAGGGCGTAAGCTTTACGCTTGTGGGCGCACTCTTTACATTAACCTTACAGGTAGCTGTTTTTCCGTTTGATGTCTTTACGGTTATAGTAGCAGTACCTACCTTTTCGCCTGTAA
The DNA here is from genome assembly GCA_900316615.1 of uncultured Eubacteriales bacterium. GTDB lineage: Bacteria > Bacillota > Clostridia > Oscillospirales > Acutalibacteraceae > CAG-964. The sequence goes on from ONDU01000068.1 coordinate 1,762, forward strand.
CAACACCCTGACCGCTTACCTTTGCAATGCTTGTATCGCTGCTCGACCAGTTGCAGAAGGTGTAAGCATTCTCAGGTGTAAGCGATGCTTTAAGCGTAATGCTCTGACCTACTCCAACGTTGATTGCCGTCTTGTTTATTGCAACGCTTTCGGGTGCAGTTTTTACGGTAACAACGCAGCTTGCCGTAAGTCCGTTATAGGTCTTTACGGTAATTGTAGCAGTGCCCTCGCTTCTTGCTGAAATTTTTCCGAGTGAATTTACCGATACTACATTGCTGTTGCTTGTACTCCACGTATTTGACACAAAAGCATTGCTGGGTTTAATAATAGCACTGAGAGTAGTTGACTGTCCTACACCCATATCAAGTGTACTCTTGTTAAGTTCAATGCTTGTAGGTGCAGGAGACACCGTCACCTTACAGGTAGCTGTCTTTCCGTTTGATGTTTTCAGAGTTATTGTAGCTGTTCCTGAATTTCTTGCGGTAATTTTACCTGTGGAGGAAACCTTTGCAACACTTGTCTTGCTGCTGCTCCATGTACATACGGTTACAGCATTGCTTGGTGAAAGCGTATACGTCATATTATAGCTCTGACCTGCTCCGAGAGTAATCTCTGTTTTTGCAGGCTTTATGCTGTCAGGACCTCTCTTGACTGTTACCTTGCAGGTTGCAGTCTTTCCGTTAGCGGTTGTAACCGTTATGGTTGCAGTACCTACGGCTCTTGCTCCTACCTTACCTGACGAGTTTACGCTTGCAACCGTTGTATTGCTGCTGCTCCACTTGTAGGTTGTGTATGCACTTGCAGGAGTAAGTGTAGGTGTGAGCGTATAAGTCTGACCTTCTCCGAGTGTCATTGAAGTCTTGTTAAGCTCTACGTTTGTAGGTGTTCTCTTTACATTTATCTTGCAGGTAGCTGTCTTGTTGTTCGATGTTGAAACAGTTATAATTGCTGTACCTATTGCAACAGCCTTTACCTTTCCGTTTTCATCTACTGTCGCAATATCATTATCGCTGCTTGTCCATGTGTATGCCGTGAGTGCATTATCCGGAGTTATTGTCGGAACAAGGGTATATGTCTTGCCCTTATTGAGATTTACTACAGAAGCATTGAGAACTACCGTTTCGGGAACAGGATATACCGTAATAATACACTTTGCACTGTGGTTAAGGTCGTCCTTTACTGTGATTACGGTTGTTCCTATGCTCTTTGCAACTACATTTCCCTTATTGTCAATCTCTGCTATGGCAGGGTTGCTGCTTGTGTATGTATATGCAGAAGTCTTTGAATTTTCGGGATAAAGCTCAGGCTGGAACGTGAACTTCTGGGTTACGTACATTGAAAGAGAGTTCTGTGCAAGTATTACCTTTGTAGGCTTCTTGTATATTGTTATTTTCAGCGATGCTTTCTTTCCGTTTGATGTTTCAACAGAAATTGTAACACTGCCCTGCTTTATTGCATGTATTGTACCGTCTGCATCAACTGTAGCTATTGAAGTATCGCTGCTTGCCCACGTAAATTCGGTTACTGCTCCTGCCGGCGTAAGCTTCGGCGTAAGATTTCCCGTTTCTCCTTCTCTGAGCCAGTAGCTTGTGTTCTCGGCAAACGTTACTGACAGAGGCACTGCAACAACGTCAACTGTACAGGAGGCTGTCTTTCCATTCTTAGTTGTAACAGTTATAACAGCCGTACCCGTATCTCTTCCCATAACCTTTCCGTAAGCATCTACGGTTGCTATGTTCGTATTGCTGCTCTTCCAGGTGTAGGAGGGTGAATAAGCATTTTCGGGAGAAAGTATTTTTTCAAATGTATAGGTTTCATTGTTCTTGAGCGACAGAGTACTCTTGTCAAGTGCTACCGAATCGGGCAAAGGACAAACCTCTACCTGACACGAAGCCTTTACTCCGTTTTCTGCCGTAACGGTTACTGTAGTATTTCCTACTGCATTTGCAGAAACAAGTCCCGTAGCATCTACCGCTGCAACGTTTTCATTGCTGCTTGTCCATGTGTATACGCTCTGTACGCTTGAGGGTGTGACCTTCCTTGTAATTCTTACCTTATCTCCGGGATTCATCTTTATCGGCTGGGGAATGTTGGTTATAACTATGCTCTTTACGCTGGGAATTACGTTTACGACACATTCTGCCGTAAGTCCGTTGTCTGTATTAACAGTTATAATACTTCTTCCTGCCTTCAATGACTTTACTACAAGATTTCCTGTTCTTGCATCTACATAAGCACTGATTGTTCCGTTTGTTTCATATGTCCATACAATATCAGATACAGCATAATCAGACTCCAGTATTGCATAAAGCTCTGTCTGCTCCTCAAGGTTCATTGTAAGCTCGCTTCTGCTTACCGAAATTCCCGTGGGAACCTCTCCGCAGATGATTACTCTCTTATCCTGCTTGCCGTTTGCTGTCCTTACGGTTACTTCAGATGTTCCTACTGCAACACCCGTTATCTTTCCGTTTTCGTCAACCCTTACGACATCTGTATTGCTGCTCTCCCATGTGTATGTAGTGTATGCGTTTGCCGGAAGAACTGTCGTTGTAAGCTGCTTTGACTTTCCTATCTGAAGCGTGATTGCAATGCCTGAGTTGGATTCGTTTATCCTTACGCTTGTAGGCTGTGCAGATACTGTAAGGTTACAGGTCGCTGTTTTTCCGTTACCCGTAATTGCCGTAATCGTACAGCTTCCTACTGCTCTGGGCGTTACCCTGCCGTTAGCGTCTACAACCGCTATGCTTGTATTGCTGCTGCTGAACGTACAGTCTGCGTATGCGTCCTCAGGTGTGGGAATAACCTCAAACACCTCTGATACACCTACTGCCATATGCTTCTCGCTTTCTGCAAAGCTTATGCTTGTAGGCTGCTTCTTTACGTGTACAAGACAGATTGCTTTAACTCCGTTGTCTGCTGTTACGGTTATTACCGTATCTCCCAGTGCCTTTGCGGTTATTTTTCCGTTCTGGTCTACAGTTGCAGCTGCGGTATTGCTGCTGCTCCACTTGTAGTTTGATGTCGCATTTGACGGTGTCACTGTCTTTTTCAGTGTGATTTCATCGCCTGCATGCATATTCAGCTCTGTTTTGTCAAGTGTTATCTTTGTGGGCAAAGCTATTACGTTTACTGTACACAAAGTACTTATTCCGTTTGATGTCGTTACGGCTATTGTCGCCGTTCCTATTGACAGTGCTCTCAGATTTCCCTGAGAGTCTACGCTTACTATACCAGCGTTGCTTGTCCACCACTCATATGATGCATATGCGTCCTCGGGCAATACGCTCGGGGTAAGCTTGTAGGTATCGTTCATTGCCATCGTAAGCGATGTCTTGTCGAGAAATACCTCCTGCGGCAATACGCTTACGTTTACGGTACAGCTTGCTGTAAGACCGTTGTCTGTCCTCGCCGTTATCCTTGCCGTACCTTTCGCTACTGCTGTTACGTTTCCGTCGCTGTCTACTGTGGCAACACTTTTGTTTGTGCTGCTCCACATCACCGCCGTGTTTGCATCTACAGGCACTACGGTCGCAGTAAGCTTGTCTGTTCCTCCCTCATAGGTGTATATGCTGGTCTTGTCGAGGGTTATCTTGACCGCTGCTTCCGCTGACTCGCTGTATGCCGAAGCTGCTCCCGCTTCAACGGTATTGCTGCTTACCGCTGAAACAGAGGTAACTGCCATACTCTGGAACATCAATGCTGACAACACAATAGCCAGTCCTCTTTTTATTTTTCTCACTTGAAAACCTCCTTTAAAATTTCAGCTATTCTATTTAAAACGAATGACATATGTTCACCCGATAAGGTAAACAGCTCTCCGCATTATAAATGCAGAAACACCAATCCCGAAATCCGATGCACTCTGCCTTTGAAACCGATATATAACTATTCTCCTTTCAATAATTCATTTTTTATATTTTTAACCTCCGGCTTCTTTCTCAGATATATCTCATTTTTCTGAATTATATGCCATTCAGACATCAGTTTGACCGTATAAAGCTTACCGTTTCAACTTAAATACCCCTTTTGATATACACTTTATCACAGTACCGCTTTATGCTGTTTTTAATCAGTTCTTTAACCTTGTATGAAACATTCGGTATTTTTATACTATTTTAACATACTCTACATTTTATTTCAATAGATTGTTAATATTTTGTAAATATGTTTTTTCAACAAGCTTACATAATAATAAAACGGCACAGCTTCAATAAAGCCGTGCCGTTTCTTTAAATCAAATCATTTTTGAAGCAGCTCTGCACGCTGAAAAATCATCGCAGCAAGAAATTCAGGAAACATACTGCACCAGTATGTAGCTCTGTGAGTACCCTTTTCGTTTATATTCAGTATAAGCCTGCTCTCAGGATAGCCCATTTCCTTCAGCCTGTTATACATATCCTTGGTCTCAGAGCCGGTATCCATTTTACCTCCTGCGTAAAAATACAGAAGCGGTGAACTATCACCAAAGCTCCTTCCTTTCAGATATTTTTTCCACGTAGCATCGTCATATTCCCAGAAAGAGGGCGAAAATCCTCCCAGCGTACCGAATAACTCCGGATGCTCCTGCGTAATATAGAAAGCCTCCATTCCGCTGAGTGATGCACCTGCAATAGATGTATGACGTGCGTCAGTATATACATTGTAGTTATTCTGTATATGCGGAACAAGCATATCGGCAACAAAATCCGAAAATTCCGAACCGTTCATACTGTCATACTCCAATTCACCGTGTTCTTCCTCATCTTTTGAAACACCTATTTCGGGAACCATCTCGTAATTACGTGCAAAATTAGTATCAATCGCCACAACTATTGCTTTCTGACCCGTTACTGCCATCATAGACTCAACCTGTTCTACAGCAAACAATGAGAAAATCTCATTGTCAAGCAAATAGACAGTTGAATATTTTTCATCAGATGAAGCGTCATAGCTGTCAGGCTTCCATACATGAATCGTCTTGTCATATTCTCCGACAGTCAATGTTATATCGTCACACTCGGAAAATTCGTTTACTTTATTGCCTTCCGTATACGGCAGCAGGTCTTTTTCGGTTTTGTGCCAGCCGCTTGTACATTTATTGAAAGCAAATTCACGGGTCTTTTCTTTTCCTAATGTAACATAAGCCATATTGTACTCAGAACAGTCTCCCTCGCAGGAAAATGTCACTGATTCATCGCCTTCCTTGATTTTTTCCATTTCAACATCTTCACTTTTACCGCTTACGCTGTTGAAAAATGTTGCTACAGCCTTGCTGCTTTTTGCATCGTCTTTCAAATACAGTGTGTTACTGCCTGTATTTGAAAACGTTGCTTCCTCTGTAGCATTTTCAGTTGTATTTTCCTTGACGTTTTCCTTAGCTTGCTCTGTAGCATTCGTGGTAGATTGAGTGCTTTCCCTTTTGTCTGTCGTATTCTCTGTTCCGCACGCTGTGAACAGTGCAGATGCCATTGTCACTGCCAATACTGCTGATAACATTCTTTTCAATTATTACGTCTCCTTTTTGCTTTGACAAATTTTATTTTTATGATATTTTAATATATTTTACATTTTATTCCAATAGATTATTTAATTTTTATAAATTTTTCAAGTGTACATAAACAACATATTAAAAAAATCGGAGCTATGGCGGTAATATATTTTTTTCAAATAAAAAAACTCCCTTATAATCGGGAGTTTTCATTCTTGGCTCTATAATAAATGTTGGGGTAACAAATAGAGCCTACAAGAAAAATATAAAAAAGTAGAACATATTTGCCATAAATCCGTTATAATAGAATTGACAAAAAAACAGAAACGGAGACAGCTAATATGCTCTATAATTATTCTACAGAAGAACTCATCGGAT
>ONDU01000085.1 GCA_900316615.1 uncultured Eubacteriales bacterium
ACATCTCTTTCGGTTTGTCAAGAGCTTTTTTGAATTTCTTCAATTCTTTTTCTCTTTCCTTACCGCCTTCAACGTGACAGCTTGATTATTATATCAAACCGTTTCCCTTTTGTCAACACTTTTTTAGGATTTTTTTCAATTTTCTTTTCTTGTCCCTTCAAGGCTTTTTTACGAAAATCTACTTGCTTTCCTCTTTTTTATGTTGACTTTTACTGTCTTTTTTTGCAGTGGAACTATTATATTATTTTTTATCTTCTTTGTCAACCCTTTTTTTAACTTTTTCGCTATTTGTTAATACAATATAATAAATTGTTTTTTGTCAATTTTGTTAATAGCATTTTGCACTAATTTGTTCTATAATTATGTGGGTTGCTATCTATATATAATATGTTATCTTTTTCATCGGGGTGATTTTTTATGTCATGTAATTCAGTTATCACAATAAGCAGGGAATTTGGCAGCGGCGGTCGTGAAATTGCTTCCAAACTCGCTGAACGTCTTAATGTTGATTTCTATGACAAGGAGCTTATTTATCTTGCAGCAAAAAAGAGCGGCATTGACCCCTCCGTCTTTGAAAAAATTGACGAGCGTGCCTCAAACAGTCTGCTTTACAGCCTTTCTATGGGTATGTTTAACTTCGGTCAGACGGGCTTCTCCCCTGATGACCAGATTTCCGTAAATGACCAGCTTTACCTCATTCAGTACGAAATTATAAGAAAGCTTGCTAAAAATCCCTGCGTTATTGTAGGAAGGTGTGCAGACTATATCCTTAAAGACCGTCCAAACTGTATCAGCGTATTTATACATGCAGATTTTGACCTTCGCTGTGAACGTGCGGCTCGTGTACGCAATATTTCCGACAGCAATATTGCGGCGGTTGTCCGCAAAGCCGACAAATTCCGCTCAAACTACTACCGCTTCTACACCGAACAGAAATGGGGACTTCCTCAGAATTATAATCTTACAGTCAACAGCGGCAGACTATCCGTTTCTCAGACCGCAGACTTAATCGCTGAATATGTACGCATTTTTGAAACGGAAAGCTCTGTCAATACGATTTGATTTTTTCCACCGTATCTACGCTTTCGGAATTGCTTACATTATAATATGCACTATAACATACACTATAACTTGCGTCTTCGCTCAAAGCCGGGCGGCGATTGCAGACAGTCACAAGCAGAGCTTGTGACAATCCAAAAGAGATACTCTTTTGGATTATCTGTCGAACGAGTTCGACAGTGGTCTGCAATCGCCGCCCGACTTTTTGATAGTATTATGTTATATTGCACAATGACGATATTCGGCATTCGGCTCAGATGTATCCGGAGTTCAAGGACTTTGCCATTGAAAATCCCACGAGGCTCTGCCCCAGACCCGCAATCCTTTGAAAAGGCTTTACCTAAACTTTATGTTTTTTATGGGTCAGAGTTATCTTTTAATTTTTGAACTTGTTTTGTTTCTTTTAAACTAAATTTGACATCTTGTTTTGTAGCATTTGACTTACGGATTTTTGTTACAAAACTCCTTTCTCCTAAAAATCGTCTGTAATATCTTCAATACTCATTACCTAAAAAATTACTATATGTAATATTTTCTATATAACTTGATACTTGTTTTCTATATTACACCGCAATAATTACTGTGTAAAACGCCCAAAAAGGTTACAAATTACAAAAATGTAACTTTTCCCCTTGACTTTTCTTACAAACCTGTAATACAATATATACACGCAGTAATGAGGCGGCTCGTTACTGATTAACAAACGATAGGAGATTTCTTATGAAAATTTCAAAAAGACTTTTAGCATTATTTTTAATATCTGCCCTTGCGGTAAGCTCTTCGGTTTCGGTCGGTGCTGACAACTCGGAATGCTCCTCCTCCGAAAGCGTGACTGCTTCGGCTGTATATAATGCAGTAAATTCAGAGTACGACAACGACAACCTCTCAAGCGAGAATTCTACAAAAATAACTGCAAACGTCGGAGAAAAGCTTTCATTAAGTTCATCGAAAAACAATTCCTGGAAATCCTCCAATTCCAAATTGGCTAAGGTAGACAAGAAAGGTAATGTCACCTGTCTGAGTGCCGGCAAATGCACTGTTACAGCAACTCAGCCCGACGGCACTAAGGAAACATTCAAGCTTAATATCAATCAGCCCGTTTCTTCAATAAATATAAAGAAGCCTGTTACATATCTTAATGTAGGCTCGGTTTCAGAAATATCAAGCACAGTTTCTCCCGACAACGCTACAAACAAAAAGCTCGACTGGCAAAGCTCCAATTCAGATATAGCTACTGTAGATGAAAACGGCATAGTTCAGGCTAAGAAAGCAGGCTCATGCAAAATCATCGCTAAGGCTAAGGATAACAGCGACAAGCAGGCAAGCTGTCAGGTTGTAGTAAGTCAGCCTGTTACATCGGTTGAGGTTTCTTCAAGAAGTATCGTTATAAATAACGGCGAAACCAAAAAGCTCAATGCTGATGTAGCTCCCTCAAACGCAAGCTCAAAATGCGTTATATGGAAAAGCTCAAATACAAATGTTGCTTCCGTAAGCTCAACAGGAGTTGTTACCGCTAACGGTGCAGGAAGCTGTACAGTAAAGGCTTATTCCGCAGACGGCAGCAACATATCCGACTACTGCTCGGTTACTGTAATTCAGAAAGCTTCCGATATGGAAATTCTGAACGCTCCCGAAAGCATAATGGTTGGCGGTAAGACAACTCTTTCAGCAGTTATTACTCCCTCATACGCTTCATCAAAGCTTGTTAAGTGGAGCTGCAGCAATACAAACGTTGCAGAGGTTTCCTCAAGAGGTGTTGTTACCGCAAAGGCTTCGGGAAGCTGCGTTATTACCGCTTCCACTACAGACGGTACGAATATAACAAAAAGCTTTACTCTCAGGATAACTCAGCCCGTTACATCTCTCGAAATGAACGAAAGCGTAAAAACTCTCAAAGAGGGCTGCGGCGGCATACTCAGAGCTTTCGCTTATCCCATTAACGCTGATAATAAGTCGGTATTTTTCGTAAGCAGCAATACAAACATTGCTACTGTTGACACAAGAGGCGTTCTTCACGCTAAAACAAAGGGTTCATGCACAATCTACGCTTACACTAAGGACGGCTCAAATCTCAGAACAAGCTGTGTTCTAAACGTTGAAAGACCTGTTCAGAGCGTAAGCACAGAGCAGGAAGAAATTTCGGTTTACGCAGGAAAGACTGCTTCTGTAAACGCTTCAGTTTCACCTGCCGATGCTTCTAACACAAATCTTATTTACACAAGCAGCAATCCTGAAATAGCTTCCGTTGACGAAAACGGTGTTGTTACTGCAATTGCAAAGGGAACATGCTCTGTTACCTGTACTTCGGCTTACAATAATAAAATTTCTGCCGTATGCACAGTTAACGTAAAGCAGCCCGTAAGCAAAATCAAAATCAACGGCGACAGCAAGCTCAAGGAAAAAAGCTCAGTTAAGCTTTCTGCTGAAATATCCCCCTACAATGCAGACAACATAAACGTTTCATGGAGTTCTTCAGATAAATCCATAGCTACTGTTGACGCTGACGGAAAGGTTACAGGTGTAAAGCCCGGCTCCGTTAAAATCAAGTGTACTGCAAAGGACGGCTCAAACGTTTCCGCCGAGAAGAGCATTACCGTGGAATCCGTCAAGACTAAGGGCGAAAAAATAGCTGACTATGCAGCTCAGTGGGTAGGCGTTACTCCTTACGTATGGGGCGGTACAAGCCTTAAGTACGGTGCTGACTGCTCAGGCTTCGTTTGCAGCGTTTACAAGAACTTCGGCTATGACCTCTGGTGGGCAAGAGTTAACCTTGATATGGTAGGCAGACCTGTTTCTCTCAGCGAAGCTAAGCCCGGTGATATAGTTCTCTTCCCCGGTCACGTTGCAATCTATGCAGGAAACGGTCAGGTTACTCACGCTATGAACGAAAGCCTTGGCGTAAGAACTACACCTGTTTCATGGGGCGGCTACGTAAGATGCGTAAGACGTGTTGTAGATTGATTTTCAAAATTACATATTTTATCCGTAAAAAAGGCAGTTCCGTTTTATTCAGGAACTGCCTTTTCTGATTTTATAAAAATATAGGCTCTGTGTCAATAGTTGGGGTAAACCCGAGTAAAACAGAATGAGATTATATTAACAAGCGATGGCTAAGAAGCTGTCGCTTGTTTTAGGTTAACA
>ONDU01000086.1 GCA_900316615.1 uncultured Eubacteriales bacterium
GCTTTTCTTTTGCATTTTTATTATTGCATAGTTTCATGCTGTTGTAATTCTTTTTTTAATTAGAATTATATTTTTTGATTAAATCAGTGTTTCCTTAATCTTGTTCTTGAAATATTTTCATCTCTAACATCAATACCATAGAAACATCTTTTTGATAGAAAATTTTTAGCGTCATCATCAAGTGTTCCGCTTTTTTCATAATTATTCATAAGAACTTTAAAGCTTTCTGTTAAAAAGCCTCCTGTTCCACAAGCAGGATCGATAATTGTAAATTCGATATCTTTATAATATATTTTTTCGTCCTCTAATAAAAGCTTAGAGAAAATATGAGTATAGTGTCTTCGGGTAAAGTATTCGCCAAAATCTTTCTTTTCTTTTGAAGAAGCAAACATTTCATAAACAGCACCGAACAAATCAAATCCAGTGCCATGAAGCGGTTTCATAGAGTCAATGATTTCATATATTTTCTTAACATCTTCCACGCTTACTAAAGGTTTGCTTTTGCCATCACCGCTTATAGCAATTCTAACTACTTCCATAACATTTTTAAATTCCTTAAAAGTAGTCTCATCTTCAAGCCGGCTTATATAACCGCTAAGATTATTTTTGATTTTTTCAGCAACGCTATCACTACAAGAAGACCAATATACTTTTGAATTATCTTTATTACCATCAATTTCTTCTTTTTCTTCAAAATATTCAAGAGCAACAAAACCAACAGTAAAATCTATTTTTTGAACATTATCCTTAAAATTTATTCCTCTGTATACTCCTGCAAGTTCCCATAGTTTTTTATTAAATATCGCTTCAGATATTGTTGAAATGGAATCAACATTAGTATTAATAGAGTCTAAATTAGGATTAGCAGATAGCTTATTCTTAATTAACCTATATATATCTATTGTTTGAAATTCTCTTATTGGATTTCCATTTAGCGTTAGTTGCTTTAATGTTTTAGCATTGTAAAAATATGTGGTTTTACAATTTGTTACTATGAAATAAGGCAAGCCGAGCTTTGGTGCTTTTATTTTACCCTGTTTTATAGCATCTTTCCAATCCTTGTCATCAACAGTACAGTCATCTTTGGCTTCCGCATACGCTACCAAGTTTTCAATATACTGCTTGTCGTTTTCTCCGTCATATTCAAATTCAGATATAAGTATATCTGGACGTTTAGAACCCGTATAATCAGAAAACGTTGTGTCATTGACTATTTGACGAAAGGGAATGCTTAGCTGTGCAACCAATACTTCATTTATCAATCTGCTTACAGAAAGTGCTTCTTGTTTCTTAGTCTTTGCCATTTTCTTTTCCTCCGATAATACTATTTATAGATTCGTAGAACAGCTTACTATCGGTTAAGTAAGCTGTTGCAGCATCATTAAAAAAATCAACAAGTTTTTTCCCTTCAAGTGCAAGTGTACCTTTTAATCTATTATGCATTTCAGGTGTCAATCTAAATTGAACTTGTTTTGTTTTATCATCCACTTGCATCACTCCCATTTGAAATCATTATATCTTGATATAATGATTTCATTATATACCGCACTTGTCAATATCATTTAATAAAGCAAATTTATTCAAGATAAATTTTTAAACAATACACCCAAAGAAGTATTTTCTCTTCATTCCGATAAAACTGTTTTCAAGAACGAACATCTTTTATGATTGTAGTATTTTCGGCATAGGAATAAAAATAAACGGCACAGTCTGAGCCTGAAATACATTGGCTTGACTGTGCCGACTTTTTAATACATCGTATGACTGCTAATCATCAACCACCGTTCACAACATCCTCAAGCTCTACAAGCGTCAGATGATCGTCTTTCTCAGCTTTGGTGGTAAAATTATCATCAAAGCCCGATTCAGAAAAAAGATAATAGAAATTATCTTACTTTTTTGTTTTTGAAAAGTTAAACCATAACTACATCACCTCGATATTTATATAAATAAATTCAACTATTAACATTAATTTTAACATATTTTTACAGAAAGTCAATGCTTAAGGTTATATTTTTAAAAGTTTCCGTTTTTACGGTATTTTTAATTTAACGCATTAATTCGTTAAAGGTTTAACTCTATAAAAATCGGCGTAATGCCTGTACAGAAGCACTACACCGATTTTTTAATTAAGTTACTAATTATTTTGTAAGACTGTTCTGAATAGCAACTGCAACTGCAACAGTAGCACCAACCATAGGATTATTGCCCATACCGAGGAAGCCCATCATCTCAACGTGAGCGGGAACTGAAGAAGAACCTGCAAACTGAGCATCTGAGTGCATACGTCCCATTGTATCGGTCATACCATAGGAAGCAGGGCCTGCCGCCATATTGTCAGGGTGCAGAGTTCTTCCTGTACCGCCGCCCGAAGCAACTGAGAAGTATTTCTTACCCTGTTCATTACATTCTTTCTTGTAAGTACCTGCAACAGGGTGCTGGAATCTTGTAGGGTTAGTTGAGTTACCTGTAATTGAAACGTCAACCTTCTCATAGTGCATTATAGCAACGCCCTCACGGACATCATCTGCACCGTAGCAGCGAACATTTGCACGCTCACCGTTTGAGTAGGGAGTTTCTTTTACTATTGTAAGCTCGCCTGTAAAGTAATCGAACTTAGTCTGAACATATGTGAAGCCGTTAATTCTTGAGATAATCTGAGCAGCGTCCTTGCCAAGACCGTTGAGGATTACTCTGAGCGGCTTCTGACGAACCTTGTTCGCATTACGAACTATACCGATAGCACCCTCAGCGGCAGCGAATGACTCGTGACCTGCAAGGAAAGCAAAGCATTCTGTATCGTTGCTGAGAAGCATAGCAGCCAGATTTCCGTGACCAAGACCAACCTTACGGTTTTCTGCAACAGAACCGTCTATACAGAAGCTCTGCAAGCCTACACCGATGTATTTTGCAGCTTCCTCTGCGTTTTTAGCACCTGCTTTCAGTGCGATAGCTGCACCCACACAGTATGCCCAGCATACGTTTTCAAAGCATATAGGCTGAATACCCTTAGTGATTTCGTAAGGGTCGAAGCCTGCATTTTTACAGATTTCACGGCTCTCCTCTACAGAAGCGATTCCGTACTGAGCAAGTACGCCGTTGATTTTTTCAATTCTTCTGTCATAATTTTCAAATAAACTCATGCTGCACACCTCCCTTAGTCTTTACGTGGATCAATATATTTTGCTGCACCGTCGAACTGTCCGTAATGACCCTTTGCTTTTTCGATAGCCTCATTAGCGTCCATACCGCCCTTTATGAAGTCCATCATCTTGCCAAGGCTTACAAACTCATAGCCGATAATCTCGTTGTCCTCATTGAGAGCAACTCTTGTGCAGTAACCCTCTGTCATTTCGAGATAACGAGGACCTTTCTCACGGGTAGCAAACATTGTACCAACCTGTGAACGAAGTCCTTTACCGAGGTCTTCAAGTGAAGCACCAACCAAAAGACCACCCTCAGAAAATGCACTCTGAGTTCTTCCGTATACGATTTGCAGGAAGAGTTCTCTCATAGCCGTGTTGATAGCATCACAGACAAGGTCTGTGTTGAGAGCCTCGAGAAGAGTTTTTCCTATAAGGATTTCTGATGCCATAGCTGCGGAGTGTGTCATTCCTGAGCAGCCGATAGTTTCGACAAGAGCCTCCTCGATAATTCCGTCTTTAACATTGAGTGTGAGCTTGCAGGCACCCTGCTGAGGTGCACACCAGCCTATACCGTGTGTAAATCCGGAAATATCCTTGATTTCTTTTGCCTGAACCCACTTACCCTCTTCGGGGATAGGTGCAGGACCGTGATATGCACCCTTGGCGACGGGACACATATTAGATACTTCTGCTGTGTAATACATACGCTTTTCCTCCTTAGATTTAATAAAAGGCTGACAATATCCTCGTAAAGCTCAGACATCGCCAGCCGTAAAAAGCTGCTTGGGTTTACCAAGGGAGGGAACACCACCCTCATTGTTTTATTATAAAATAGAAACGGTTACAAGTCAATACATTAACAAATTTTCTTACGAAATTACGAATAAACGCACATACAAAATTAGTAACATTTACAAAGA
>ONDU01000036.1 GCA_900316615.1 uncultured Eubacteriales bacterium
ATAACCAAATCACCCTCACCAACGATAGGCTCTCTGTATCTGAATTCCGAAGCTACATCTACAACAACGGGAACTCTTGCGAGCTTTTCAATAACATACTTGCCCACCATACCTGCGTGCATAGCCGTACCGCAGGCAACTATATAAATCTGTCTGAAATTCTTTATTTTATCAAGTGTTATGCCGCACTCCTCAAGATTAGGCATACCGTTTACTATACGCGGCTTGATAGTGGTATTTATGGAATCGGGCTGCTCATGAATTTCCTTTATCATAAAGTGAGGATAACCGCCTTTTTTAGCGGCTTCAGCGTCCCAGTCAGCCGTAAGGAGAGTTTTTTCTTCAACATCTCCGTGGTCATCGTATATGGTAACGCCCTCTTTATTAATCTCAACTATTTCATCGTGTTCAATGAGGTAGTAGTCTTTTGTATAGTTTATGATTGCGGTAACATCGGAAGCTATAAAATATTCATCTTTTCCTACGCCTACTATAAGGGGACTTTCTCTTCTTGTAGCGTAAATCATATCGGGGAAATCCTCAAATACAATTCCGAGAGCAAAAGAGCCTTCAAGCTCGCTGATAGTGTTCTGAATTGTAGCAAGCGGATTCATAGGGTTCTTTTTGTAGTAGTAGCCGAGAAGCTTTGCAACGACTTCAGTATCGGTATCGCTGAGAAAATGCTCGCCTTTTTCGATAAGAAAATCCTTAAGCTCCTTATAATTTTCGATAATGCCGTTATGAACAATGGCAACCTTTTCGCCGCTGTGGGGGTGAGAGTTTATATCGGAGGGTTTTCCGTGAGTAGCCCACCTTGTATGACCGATACCTGCGATACCTTCGGGTTTTCCGTCATTAAGCATTTTATTTCTGAGATTATTAAGTCTGCCCTGAGATTTTTCAACTCTTATTTTACCTTCCTCAAAAACAGCGATTCCGGCAGAATCATATCCTCTGTATTCAAGCTTTGTAAGTGCGTCAACAAGCACATCACTGCAGTCTCTGTATCCGCAGTATCCCACAATTCCACACATAATATTATCCTCCAGTTTTTAATAAGTATGTCGGTCTAACTACCGTAAAATTTATAAATTGGTGTACTTATCAGTTTATTTATTTATTTTATGCTTAAAGGTAGGTACCATATGCTCAAGAAGCTCCAGAGTTTTATCTGAGTCATTGCTTTGAGCCGATTCTTTAAGCTTTTCATAATTATTTATAAAGCTGTTACGCTCTATTTTTATTTGCTTTCCGATAAAAATTTTATTGTTTGCGGTACTTTTCAAATCCTCCTCGTCCATAAGAAGCTCCTCATAGAGCTTTTCACCCGGACGCAGACCTGTAAATTTTATCGGAACCTCCTTATACGGAACCTTACCGTACATTCTTATAAGATTTTCGGCAAGCGTTACAATTTTTACCGGAGCTCCCATATCAAGAACAAATATTTCACCGCCCTTAGCCATAGCACCTGCTTCAAGAACAAGCGAAACAGCTTCAGGTATAGTCATAAAGTAACGTATTACCTCGGGGTCTGTTACGGTAACGGGCTTGCCTGATTCTATCTGACGCTTGAACAGAGGAATTACCGAACCATTTGAACCAAGTACGTTTCCGAACCTTGTAGTAACAAATTCGGTTTTTGAACCTGACTGAGCCATATACTGAACAATCATCTCACAGCAACGCTTTGTAGCTCCCATTACGTTGGTAGGGTTTACAGCCTTGTCGGTAGAAATCATTATGAATTTTCTTACGCCCGTAAGGTCGGAGAGCTTTGCAACATTGAAGGTACCGATTACATTATTTTTCACGGCTTCCTCTGGAACGTCCTCCATAAGAGGTACGTGCTTATGAGCGGCTGCATGAAATACAAGCTCAGGCTTATATTTATCGAAAATAAGCTTCATTTTGTCGTAATCTCTTACAGAGGCAATCAGAGTAACAAGGTTTATTCTGTCGCCGTAATCCATAATAATTTCCTGCTGTATATCATAAGCGTTATTTTCGTAAATGTCCACTATAATAATCTGTTTTGGATTAAACTTTGCTATCTGTCTTACAAGCTCCGAGCCGATAGAGCCGCCTCCGCCTGTTACCATGCAGACCCTGCCGCTTATAAGCTTTTTTGTATCCTCGTTGTCGAAGGAAACAGGAGGACGACCAAGCAAATCCTCAACGTTTATGTCATTCATCTGACTTATAACGGAGCGTCCCTTTTCACTTTTTTTGCTTCCGTCATAAGCCTCAAAAATCAGGTTTCCCACATAAGGAATAACCTTTATCTTACAGGTGGTTTTCGAGCATTCCCCGAGAATCCTTCTTCTTTCGTCCTCAGAGCATGACGGAATTGCCATAAGAATAACATCTATGTTTTCATCGCTGCAAATTCTTACAATTTTTTCCGTTGTTCCTATAATGGGAATGTTCTGTATCTTTTTGCCTGTAAGAGCGACATTATCGTCAACAATTCCTACTATATGGTACTGTCTTGCAATTTCATCGCTTTCCGAGGCGTTTGTAATTTCTTTTATTATTATTTTTCCCGCTCTTCCTGCACCTACAAGCAGTGTTCTTTTTCTGTATAGATTTTCGCCTGCTTCAACCAAGGTCAGAAACGTTTTTCTGAAAGCAAGACGGAAGAAAATTACTCCCAGTACAGAAAAAATATACTCTATTATAAAGAATATGTAAAAAGAATCCAGATTTGTATCTTCCGAAAACAGTCCCATAATGGCAGTCAAAAGAACTATAACCATACCGAAAGTTATTCCGAGTATGCAGGAAATATAGTCTTTAGCGTTAAAGTACCGCCACATTTTGCTGTAAGCTCCGCAAAGCCACAGTGCCATAAATCCGATTACCACGGCAAGGAAGGTCTGCATAGTAATTATGGAAGGCTGTATGGGCGGCTTATTCATCAATGTAAGAAAATAGTTAGCCAGAAGTGCAGATACTCCTATAATAAACATATCCGCAACTGCAAGCACAAACTTTCTCACATTAAAAAGACCTATTTTCTTTTTAATGCTCATAAGCTGATATCCCTCCGAAAATATGAAACATAATAAAATTTAAACTTATATTTCCGCAACGTACAATATGCTGTTTACACTTAACGTCTATAATATCACATTTTTTTTATTTTGAACAGTACTTTAAAAAATTTTCTTTTTTGCAAATAAAAACGCCGGGAATATAAGGAGGTTTTATATAAAAAATAAAATAAAGATAATGTTGTTGAAAAATATAGCTATAAATAGTGTAAAAATTCCCGTGTTATAGAAAGAGCCTGTAAGGCATATAAATTAATATCTTTCTTAATAACGGAGGTTTCTTATGAAGGGAATAGTAGAAGAGAGAGCAATTGAGCTGGGGCATTATATTATAGAAAGCAAGACAACGGTACGCAGTGCGGCAAAAAAATTCGGAGTAAGCAAAAGTACAGTACATAAAGATGTAAGCGAAAGGCTTAAATACGTGAATCCTCAGCTTTACGAACAGGTAAAGCTTGTTCTGGAGGTTAACAAAGCTCAAAGGCATATAAGAGGAGGTATGGCTACCAGAAGGAAGTACAAGGGCTCTGCAAATACCAATATAACCTAGATTACAGTCAAAAGAATAAATCCGGGTAATCCCTCAGTACCAATACAGGTATTGAGGGATTATTATATTTTATTTTGACTTAATATTTAATGAATTTATATTGAAATTCTAAAAAAATATATGTATAATGGATAATAACTTTTTTTCTTGAAGCTTTGTAATAAATATATTGACAAAACCAATAATGGGTGATATATTACATACGCAACAAGCTGATTATCCGAGCTGTCAACATTGTGCGGCTGTGATTTACGGATTTCAGTTGTACCGCAGTAATTAACTGAAAATCTGAAATGCGGTATTTATCCCGGGCATTCTGTGGCTGCGGCTGTTCGGGTATGGTATAAAAAATATTTTTAGATTGGAGAGTGCATATTTATGCAAAACAAACTTGTTAAGCTGTCATCAACGGCAGTATTAGCATTGGCACTGATTTCCTGTGTTGTCATTTCGGTATTTGCATTGCCTTCCTTTGACAAATCAAAGACACTGACAATTACCACAGACAAGGAAACCTACAGTGCAAACGAAGATGTAAAGGTAAACGTAAAATTTACCAATGCTTCGGATTCCGACCTCAGCGGCGTATTGCTCAAAGCAGATTTACCGCAAGGGCTTAAAGAAAAGAACGGAAAAAGTCTGAAAGTATTTTCGGACAGTGTTCAGAAAAACGGAAATATATCACTTGAATTTGTTGCTGTATCAGATGACGGCAGTGTTTCTCCTGCAACACCTACAGAGGGCGGTAATGTTCAGCCCACAGGCAGCAGCACTCAGCCTACAGGCAGCGGCACTCAGCCTACAGGCAGCGGCGTTCAGCCTACAGGCAGCAACAACTCGGGCAGCAGCTCATCGAATAATACATCAGCAAACACAACATCAGCAAACACAACAGCTTCAGACGGCAAAGCTGTAAATACAGGAAGCGGAATTGCTTACCTCATTATTGTCCTTTCAGTACTTGCTGTATCAGCAGTATTGGTTTATGTCTTCAGAAAGAACAAAAAAGCAACGGCTATGCTGTCACTTGTTCTGTGTGCAGGAATTATTACAACAATAGCTGCACCTGTTGCAAAGGTTTCCGCTGAGGGCAATGCAGACGCTTTCTACGGCTTTGAGCAGAAGAAAGTAATTAACATAGACGGTACGGATTATACTATCGAGGCAGAAGTAAAGATTAACTACAATGGAGAAGATATTCCCACCGACCCCTCCGTACCTGAAGAACCCGAACAATATACAATTTCCAACATAAGAAATTACATTGTAGGAATTAACGAGCCTGTTGAGCTTGCAGACGGAACAAAAACACCGCTTATCAACTTTGACAATGCAGCTACAACTCCTGCATTTACTGCCGTAATGAACGAGGTCAACAAGGAGCTTGGAATGTACGGCTCTATCGGAAGAGGCTACTCACAGAAGTCTGACCACTCAACCGATGTTTATAACGATACCAGAGAAAAGGTAAAGAAATTCCTTGGAGTAACCGAAGATTATTCTTATGATTACACCTGTGTTTATGTCAATAACACTACAGACGGTCTGAATAAGCTTGCATCTGCTTTAATTAAAAGCAAGAACGATATAGTACTTACAACAAGAATTGAACACCATTCAAACGACCTTTCATGGCGTGAACGCTGCAAGGTTATTTATGCTGAGGTAGATGAGCAGGGACGTGTGAAGTATGATGATATTGAAAGACTGTTAAAGGAAAACAAGGTAAAGCTTGTTTCCGTTACGGCAGCTTCAAACGTTACAGGCTACGTTACAGATGTACACAGAGTAGCAAAGCTTGCTCATAAGTACGGTGCAAAAATAGTTGTAGACGGTGCACAGATTGTTGCTCACCGCAAATTCTCAATGATAGGAGATACACCCGAGGAAAATATAGACTTCTTTGTATTCTCCGCACATAAAATGTACACACCTTATGGCGGCGGTGCTATTGTTGGTACTACTGAAGGACTGAATGAGGGTATGCCTGATGTTTACGGCGGCGGTACTATTGATATAGTAGGAGATGACTGGGAAACATACAAGCAGGCACCCGGCTCTTATGAAGCAGGTTCGCCCAATTATCCCAGCGTTGTTGGTCTGTCAAAGGCTATCGATGTTATGAGTGATATAGGCTTTGATGATATTGAAGCACATGAAAAGGCACTCAACCGCAGACTTATCAACGGACTTAAAGCTATGGATAATATCATACTTTACGGCGATACCGAAAATATTGATGACAGAGTAGGCGTAGTCACATTCAAGTTCAGCGATATAAACTCGCTCACTCTTGCAACTAAGATAAAGGAAGTAGGCGGTGTTGCAACAAGACGAGGAGCATTCTGTGCACATCCTTATGTATGGAGACTTATGGGTATACCTGATGAACAGGTTCACACATATGAGCATTGTGCAGATGTTAAGACACCCGGTATGATTCGCATAAGCTTCGGTATTTATAATACGGAAGAAGAAGTAGACCAGTTCCTTGCAAGACTGCCGATTGCAAAGCAGAAGGCTATAGAATATGTAGAGTCAATTCCAATCGAGGAGATGAGACCTCAGCCGCAGTTCTAAGCTTGTTCCTGACAGGGATAAAAAAGAAAGCCTTGATTGAGCTTTTGCAAAAATTCACATTTTTTAAAGGCAGAATACGTTAACACTTAATGCAAACAGCCTCCTGTGCCGTAAACGGCACAGGAGGTAATTTTTTTTAAAAAAATGAAGAATGTATGGACTTTATTATAATAAAATGTTAAAATATTATGGGGCTTGAGTGAAACAATGAAAAATAATATAAAACTATAAAAATTTTATGTACAGGAGGTTGTTTGATGGAAAACAAAAATAAATCTTTCCCCAAGCTGTTTTCAAAAGCCACTCTCAGTATGATACTCACATCATCAATGGTTCTTAACAGCGGATATGCAGCTGTTGCGACAGTTAAAAGCAGCAGTGACAATGAAGTACAAAAGGAAGAAACGTCCGTATCTGAAAGACGGGCAACAACAACATCTGTTTTCAAAGCTGAAAAAACAGAAAAAGCTGTTTCAAAAACAGGTGCGGAAACAAGCATATACGATTTTGAGTACAGGCTCTCGGAAAATGACGATGTAATTATAACAAAATATGTCGGTTCTGATACTGTAGTCGTTATTCCCGAGGATTTCAACGGATATGTTGTTTCAGAAATAGGCGACAGTGCTTTCAGGGATTCCAAGGTAACGTCCGTAACCCTGTCGTCAACCGTAGAAAAAATAGGAAGTGCAGCTTTCCGAAACTGTCAAAGCCTTACGGAAATTAATCTGAACAACAGACTTAAAAACATAGATAACTATGCGTTTATGTACTGTTACGCTCTTCAGTCCGTTACAATACCCGACAGCTGCAAAAGAATAGGTTATGAAGCGTTCTACCGCTGCGAAAAGATGGAAACGCTGGATTTGGGAAACGGTGTTGAAACAATAGAAGGTGATGCTTTTGATTACTGCCTTAAGCTGAAGAAAATAGTCATTCCCGATTCGGTAACATCTATGGGAAGCTATGCTTTCAATTATTGCCAGTCGGCAACAGAGCTTGTAATCGGAAAGGGACTTAAAGCCGTTCCTTACTGTGCATTCGGAAGCAACTACGGGCTTACCTCCGTTACAATTCCCGACAATATAGAAGAAATCGGAAGTTACGCTTTCGGAAGCTGCCAGAGTCTTACTCAGATAAACTGGCCGTCCAAGCTGTTGAAAATAGGAAGCTATGCCTTTGAATATAACTATGCCCTGACATCGGTTTCCATACCCGATACCGTAACCGAAATAGGAACGGACGCTTTCCGCTATTGTACGGCACTTGAGCAGATACATATAGGCAAGGGTGTATTGAATATGGATTTTGTCAATACAGTATCAAGTGATACTGCACTTAAAACCATTACTGTACACAAGGACAATCCCAATTTTTCAAGTGACGAAAACGGCGTTCTGTTCAACAAGGATAAGACAAAGCTTATAAGAATGGGACGCGGCTATGAGGGAAGCTATAAAATTCCCGCTACCGTAACAACAATAGGAGCATATGCTTTTTCATATTGTCAGAGCTTGACCTCGCTTGATGTTTCACAAAGCAGCGTTGAAACAGTTGAATCGAATGCTTTCCGGTACTGCGACAAGCTTACAACACTGGAATTTCCCAGTACGCTTAAGAAAATAAGAGAGTATGCGTTAAGAAGCTGTACTGCACTTGAAACTGTTGCATTAGGAAATTCTCTGGAAGAAATAGAGGGCTATGCTTTTTACGGCTGTTCAAAGCTGAACGGAGTAGTACTGCCCGATACCTGCCAGTCAATAGGAAACTACTGTTTCTACTCCTGCGGCTCTCTTACCGACATTGACCTCGGAGAGGGACTGCTTTATATAAGGTATGAGTCTTTTTACAACTGCCGCAATCTTAAAAGCATAAGCCTGCCCGACAGTCTGCAAAGTATAGAAAGCTATGCCTTTGAATACACCGGACTGGAAAGCATTAAAATTCCCGACAGCTTGACAAGTATGGGAACAAGCGTGTTCAACGGCTGTAATTCACTTAAAACAGTTGTATGGGGAAGCGGTATGAACAGTATTCCCGGCAGTACCTTCAGCGGCTGTACGGCAATGGAAGCAATGGATATACCCTCAACGGTTACTTCTGTTTCCGACTATGCCTTCAGCGGCTGTACGGCACTTGCAGACGTTACGTTCAACGAAGGACTTACCTATATTGGTTCGTATGCTTTTAACGGCTGCACAGCCCTTAAATCGGTAAGTCTTCCCGAAAGCCTTAAAACACTCGGCGGCAATGCCTTCAACAACTGTAACTCACTTGAGAGCTTCTATGCCGGAAAGAATATAACAACCCTGCCTGTTTCCGTACTTTCTTCAGATACGGCTCTTAAAGAGATTAACGTATCTGCCGAAAATGAAAGCTTTTCATCTGTTGACGGAGTACTTTTCAACAAGGCAGTTACAGAAATAATAATATTCCCCCGTGCAAAAGAGGGCGTATACGTTCTTCCCGATACGGTTGAAGCAATAAACAACAGTGCCTTTGAACGTGCAAACAAGATAACTGAGGTAACAATAGGAAGTGCGGTAAAATCCATAGGAAACAATGCCTTCAAGAGTTGTACGGCTCTGACGAAGATAGTAATAAACGATAACTGTGAAACTATAGGTGAAAGTGCATTCAACGGCTGTACGGCTTTGCAGTCCGTTACTTTCGGAAAGAATACCAAAACACTCGGCAATTACTGCTTCTACAACTGCTATGCACTCAGCGAGATAGTATTCGGCGACAGTCTGGAGGTTATTCCTTACGAATGCTTTGAAAATGCAAGGGTACTCACAAGTATAACAATTCCCGACAGCGTTAAAACGATAGGCTCATATGCTTTCCAGTACTGCAATGCCCTGGAAACCGTGAGCTTTGGAAGCGGACTTGAAAGAATAGATTATGAGGCGTTTTACGGAACAAAAATAAGCGAGGCAATACTTCCCGACAGCTTAAAGACACTGGGAGACTACGTTTTCGCATACACACCCTTAAAGAAGTTACATATAGGAAAGAACCTTGAATCAATAAATCCCATAAGAAATCTCACGGATACGACCGAAGCCGTTACTGTATCCGAAGAAAACACTAAGTTTACCGTTGCAGATGGTATCCTTTACGATAAAGATATGACAAAGCTTTATTTCTGTCCGAGAGTCAAGGAGGGAGAGGTTGTAATTCCCGGTACGGTAACATCGCTCGGAGAATATGCCTTCTATAACTGCAAGAAGCTTACGTCAATCAAGGAGTACGGCAACGTGCTTGCAATGGACAGCTACGCTATTGACAATCTTGACAAGACAAGCTTAACCGCATATGTTACGGAAAACTCATATCTGAACAATGCTTTCAAAAATAAGGGCTATACCTGCGAAATCATAGAGGATACACGCACACAGATAAGCGACTGCACAATAACCTATGACCGCTACGTACCTTATGTTTACAATGCAAGGTCAAACGTCAAGGTATACGACAACGGAAAAGAGCTTGAGGAAAACAAGGACTATAAGATATACTATTCAAATAATTATTATTATGTCGGCGATGCAACCATAACGATATACGGTATGGGAGAGTACGGCGGAAGCAAGACCGTTACCTATACGATTTATAATGCTCTTACAGGAGGCTTTGAGGCAAGACGTACAGGAGCAGGAACTTATACGTTCAAGACAACTGCTGAAAACGGCGTTCCCGAATATACATATTCGTTTGAGTATACGGAAAAAGCAAATGCAAATTCTCAGGACGCAGTATGGAGAGAAATCCCGCAGCCTGAAAATCCTGCAAATTTCTCTTATTTCTTTGAAGAGGACGGAGAATTTACAGTCCGTGCAACAATTACCGATGCAATAGGAAATAAGCTTTCAAAAACACAGAATGTAGAGGTAACAGCTCCCCGTGCAGTGATTACAGCTTCAAACCAAAGACCTCTTATCGGTGAAAGGTTCACCGTAACAGGTGCAGGAACAAACTTCGGCAAGAATAAGCAGTATAAATTTGAGTATAAGGAAGCAAGCTCCGATGAATGGACTTTAATTCAGGATTTCAGTACGGAAAGAGAAATAGAATTTACATTTACAAATCCCGGCAGCTATCAGCTCAGACTCAGCATAAAGGACGATGCGGACAATACTGCGGAAAAAATGCAGTCCTTCAATATAGCAAGTCCTGCCGTTAATTTCTACACAAGCAAAACTCCCGTTCTCAACGAAAAGTTTGAAATCTGTGCCAGCGTAAGCAATATGATTAATGACTGCTCATATATGTATCAGTACAGAAAATCAGGTACAAACGACTGGACTACAATAAAGAGCTTTACATCTCTTAGCAAATATCCTCTTACCCTGACCGCAACAGGAAACTATCAGATAAGAGTTACGGCAAGATATAATCAGGATAATTACATAAAAGCAACAAACATAAAGACAATAACAATCAAAAAGCCTGCCGTAACGCTGACTGCACCCGAAACAGCCAATCTGAACGATGTGAAGCGGCTTAGTGTGACCTCCGAGGGCTTTGGAACAGGTCTTTCATATAAGTATCAGTACAAGAGCGTTTCAGATACACAATGGAGAAATCTGTATGCAGGAACAAACACAAGTGCGGATATGGAATTCAGTCAGTCAGGTAACTATACGGTAAGAGTAATAGCAACCGATAATGCAGGCAATAAGTCGACTGCAACAAAGACTGTTTCTGTTTTCGGAGCTGTAGTAAAGCTTGAAGCAGACAACGACAAGGTATATGTAGGGGAGGACATCAACCTTACTGCATGGTTCAAAGGAATTGACGCTTCAAACTATACATATAAGTTTGAGTACAGAGAGTGTCTGTCCTCCACATGGCATATACTTCAGGACTACAGCGACAGCAATACCGCAACGTTTACGACAAGACAGTGTGCAACCTCGGACGCATATGCAGCTTATGCAGGTATGTATGAAATGAGAGTTACTGCAAAAGATGCAGGCGGTGTAACATCAACTGCAAATATCAATGTAGTTGCAAAGAAAATGGAGTTTGACTACTGGCTTTCACAGACAGAAGTAACTCCCGATACGGAGGTTACGCTCAACGCAAACGTAACGGGAGGAGCTAAGCCTGTCAAGTTTATGTATCAGTTCAAGAAGGACAACGGAGATTGGCAGCCTCTTGTATACAGCGGATATACTGACAAGACTATTCTCAAGTTCAAATTCTCGGCAGAGGGTTGTTACTACATAAGAGCGGCTGCAAGGGACAACAATGGTCTGACAATAGGTGATGTCACAGGTGCAGGCGGTGTCGGATATGAGGGTAAAATATTAACGCTCAAAGTCAGAAAGCCCGTTGTTCACACTTTGGAGGGCGGTATCAGGAACGATACAAGCGGACGTGTTGCATTGGGACAGGAATGCAGCTTTACCGCATATTCCCAGTATGCTTCAGGAACACCCAAGTACAAGTTTACGGTAAGAAGCTCGTTTGACAATACTGAAAAAACACTCAAGAATTTCAGTACAGACAGCAATCTGAAATTTTCTGCCGACAAAGAGGGAACATATACAATAACAGCCTATATAACTGATGATACGGGAAAAACCGTAACGGCTTCCACAACGGTTGTTGTAATGGACTTTGCATTGTCATTCGATTTAAGCTGCGGAAGCACAACTGCGGGAAAAGAATTTAACGCAAATACGGCAGTTGCATACAGTGCAGGCGACAGCTACACATATAAGTATGAGTACAGGCTTAAGGGTCAGAGTGAATGGAAAAAATTCAGCGATTTTTCTGAAAATGCGGCTCAGTCGTTAAAGCTCTACACAGCAGGCGAGTATGATATAAGAGTAACCGCAAGAAACAGCTCCGGAGTTGAAAAGAGCAGTATACGTTCAATCACAATCAACCCGAAGGTTGACTGTACAATTTCTGCAATGCCCGACCATGTAACAGTAGATACCGATACCATACTTATAGCAAACGCTACAGGCGGTACGGGGAGTATTACTTACAGATATGAATACTGTCTTACAGGTGCGGGACAGTGGACAGAATTTTATAACGGCGGCTCTGTAGCCTTGTTCTCGGCAGATACGGCAGGAGTGTACAAGATAAGAGTTACTGCAAGTGACAGAGTAGGCTCTACAAAGCGTACAGAGTATATTAAGGTATATGTAAAGTAATTAAAATTTGTTCAGTCAAATTTTAAATAAAAATTCGTTTAAAGGCTTATGCTCCTGAAAACAGAAAACATTTTCGGAAGTATAGCCACAACGGAAAAAGGAGGAAAAAATATGATAAGAAACCTTGGCAAAAAAATGGTAGCGGCAGCCTTGACAGCAACAATGCTTATGTCTGTCGTGGTACCTACAGCTTTTGCCGCAGCTCCTGAAATGACGAGTAAGAAGGTCCGCATAAATGCAATATCGGACGACATTCTGAAGGTTCTGGAGAAAAAAGAGGCACATATGCAGTCCTTGGAAATAACAGATATTTCTTTCAATATTGAAAGAGACTTTGACCAGAGCTGTTATGTTACGGTAAAGAACACAGGAACGGAAAATGCAGTGTTTTTCCTTTCGGTGGATAATCCCTACAGTGATATTTATCTGGGCTTTATTGAATCAGGCTCGGCAACGCAGCCTACACTGCTCACAGCAGGGGAAAGTACAAGGGTAAAGCTTTCGGTGTTCGCACAGAGAGCTGAAAAGGATGAATACAAGCTGCCTGTCAAGGCATATATTGTAGACGGTGTTAACGACATACTTGACAATGAAGCTGAGGTAACGCTTAACCTGCCTGAAGAAACGCTGAATTTTACCTGTGACCTCACATCTTCCGATGAGGAAACACTCGAACAGAACTATATGATAACCAACAACGGCGGAAGGCTCAGCAGTGTAAGCATTTATGCCGATGACGCACTCGATGGATATGTTACACTTACCCCCGGTGTAAGCGAAACCCCTATGAATGCAAATGAGAGCGTAAATATAAGGGTAACGCCAAACTTTACGGCTATGAAAGAGGATAATGTTTCGAGAGTAAGCGGAAATATTGTAGTTTCGGCGGCTGGCAAGGAGAAGAATGAAAGACCTGATACAGTATCAGAAGAGCGGAAAGCTTTATTTTAATGTTTCGCTTGATACACAGGCTGTAAAGGACAGCTATGTTTTTGAAAACAACGGCTCAGAGGACAAACTGGATGAAAATACCAACTGTAAGATTTCGTACACAGTTCCTTTTATAGATAACAATACGGGAGCAAAGCTTGCGGAGTCTGAAAATACAGTAGAAGCTGTTGCGTATAATGGAAACAAGCCGTCGGGAACGTTTCTGAACAGAGATTACAGCTTCAACAGAGAAGAAGGTATACTTACAGTCAGCTACAGTGTTGTTATATCGTCTGAGGATATAAAGTACGGTATTATGTCGCAGCTGCTTAAGGACAGAAACGATATAAGCGGTGAAACCGAAGTAAATGCTGATGAAGATGAAAATACTGCAAATTCAAGACATATTGCAAAATTATTTAGTGAAGCGATGAACAGCAGTAATGAATCGGGAGATGCAAGTGATATTGCAAATGATTTCAGCACATGGGCTACACGAATAACTGACGGAACAAATATTGTACTGTCAACACAGCAGGCGTTTCACTATGGCATAGGTGTTAAAAGCGGAGTTGACAGTGCGTATGAGCACACTACAGGTACAGAGAATTTCTATAAGCTTGATGATGTCCTCAATGCTCCCAAAATAAAGGTAGAGGATAAAGAAAGATATGTTCAGCTTGGCTTTGAAAAAGATGCCGTAAACCTTGGACTGGGTGCGGTAGGCATACTTACTCTCGGCTTGACGGGTCCCATAGGCTGGAGTATAGGAGTGGGACTTTTTGTAGCAGGCATATGGGCGAACAAATGGTTTGATGATGAAATGAAAGAAATATCCGACCAAGCACAGGGTAACGGTGAAGACGGCGAAGGCGGTTCTGATACATATCCGAACAAGAGAAATCAGTGTACCAATGCAGGAAAAATAAGTGCTCCCTTGCCGAACTATCCCGAAGCACCCGAGGATCCGACAAGTCCGCCCACAGAGCCGCCGACAGCACCCACGGAGCCACCTACTAAACCCACCGAGCCGCCGA
>ONDU01000093.1 GCA_900316615.1 uncultured Eubacteriales bacterium
CCACGTACAATAGGTATATGCGTCATCAGGTGTAAGCTTTGATGTAAGCTGACAGCTCTGACCTACTGCCAGTGTAACGTCTGTCTTGTCAAGCTCTATACTTTCGGGTGCTGTTCCTACCGTTACCTTGCACTCTGCCGTTTTTCCGTTTGAGGTTTTTACTGTAATTATGGCTGTACCGCTTCCCCTTGCTGCAACCTTTCCCGATGATGTAACGGCTGCTACTGCTGTATCGCTGCTGCTCCACGTACAATAGGTATATGCGTCATCAGGTGTAAGCTTTGATGTAAGCTGACAGCTCTGACCTACTGCCAGTGTAACGTCTGTCTTGTCAAGCTCTATTGTTACCTTGCATTCTGCTGTTTTTCCGTTTGAGGTCTTTACTGTAATTATAGCTGTACCGCTTCCCTTTGCTGCGACCTTTCCTGCGGAGGTAACGGTTGCTACTGCTGTATCACTGCTGCTCCAAGCACAATAGGTGTATGCGTAATCAGGTATAAGCTTTGCCGTAAGCTTACAGCTCTGACCTACTGCCAGCATAACGTCTGTCTTGTCAAGCTCTATGCTTTCGGGTGCTGCTCCTACTGATACCGTGCATTTTGCCTCTTTTCCGTTTGAGGTCTTTACAGTGATTAATGCTCTGCCGCTTCCCTTTGCTGCGACCTTTCCTGCGGAGGTAACGGTTGCTACTGCTGTATCACTGCTGCTCCAAGCACAATAGGTGTATGCGTCATCAGGTGTAAGCATTGCTGTGAGCTTATAGCTCTGACCTACTGCCAGCATAATGAAATCCTTGTCAAGCTCTATGCTTTCGGGTGCTGTTCCTACTGTTACCTTGCATTCTGCTGTTTTTCCGTTTGAGGTTTTTACCGTAATTATGGCTGTACCGCTTCCCTTTGCTGCGACCTTTCCTGCGGAGGTAACGGTTGCTACTGCTGTATCACTGCTGCTCCAAGTACAATAGGTGTATGCATCATCAGGTGTAAGAGTTGCTTTAAGCTTACAGCTCTGACCTACTGCCAGTGTAACGTCTGTCTTGTCAAGCTCTATGCTTTCGGGTGCTGTTCCTACTGTTACCTTGCATTCTGCCGTTTTTCCGTTTGAGGTTTTTACTGTAATTATGGCTGTACCGCTTCCCTTTGCAGCTACCTTTCCTGCTGAGGTAACGGTTGCTACTGCTGTATCACTGCTGCTCCAAGTACAATAGGTGTATGCGTCAGCAGGTGTAAGCGTTGCTGTGAGATTACAGCTCTGACCCACTGCCAGTGTAACGTCTGTCTTGTCAAGCTCTATGCTTTCGGGTGCTGTTTGTAAAGTGTGTATAAGCGTCGCTGGGTGTTACTGTATAGTGGAGTGTATAGCTTTGTCCTACTCCAAGCTTTATGGAAGCCTTATCCCTCTCTATGCTCTCAGGCTCGGGAGCAAGTACACAACTGTAGCCTGCCTTGAGAAGCTTCGGGTCAAGAGTAATAACAACTTCCTTTGTATACTGTTCGACATAACCAACGGCGTTAGCATTGGAAGCGTCATTATCATCACTTCTTTCCGCGAAAGGAACATCATTGTAATTCTCTTCCCAGGTACCGTCATTAACCCTGTACTCAAAGGATTTGCCCCACTTGTCCTCTTCTACGGGAATTGCAACGCTGTAAGCGTCGCCGTCAAACTGCATCTGATATTCGGGTACGTCCGAAGCCCACTCAGGGTCAAAAATCACGCTTCCGACAGCAAAATATGTACCCTCTGCCGAAATCGGTACAACACTTACCGCCGCCATAGATATAACCATAATAGCGGATAATAAAATACTCAGACACTTTTTCAAAATAAACAACTCCTTTAAATGAATTATACGTTTTTTTATTATTTTATCTTGTCGGAAAAACTAAACCATCGCACATCACTCCCAAAAACAGCTTTATAATTAAGCGATAAAAAATTTCATACTTTTGCTGTTATTTTATCATATTTTTATATAAAATCAACAGTTATAATATATGATTTTAAGATTTTTTTCTGTTGAATATGCATTATGGGACATTATAGATTTTCTGTAACATAAAAATTTAACATAAAACAAAAACAGCAGATACTCTTTCGAGTATCCGCCTGTTTTTGCAAAACGCCGTTTTCACGGCATTTTGCCTTGATATACTGAGAGTTAAAGGGTTTCACCCTTTAAAATCCTGACGAGGGCTCTGCCCTCGACCCGCAAGCCTTTGAAAAGGTATTATAACCCTTTTACCCTTTGAGCTTATAACTCCGTCATCATTCATTCTGCGTATCTCACGCATAAGAGCACTTCTGTCAGCACCAAGATAACTCGACAGTCTTTCAAACGTAGTTGGAATTATAACTTCACGTTCACTGCCCGTCTTAACACGAAGATACTCAAAATACATAAGCAGCTTTCCTCTCAGAGTTTTCTGGCTGAGTAATGTAACGTGCAAAGACATAAGCTTTGCCCTCTGAGCGGTAAACTGAAGCATTTTTTTCATAAGATCGTTATGGTTTTCACAGTTATAGCGGCAGTTGTTTATAATATTTTCAAAGTTTACAAACATTACCTCACAATAGCAGTCGGCAACGACTATATATTCGAGGGATTTGAGAGGCATAAATATATATTCACCGAAGCTGTCCCCTGCCGTAAGAAAATCAGAAATACTTTCGTGACCGTTCTCGTCTATGCTTACAATACAGGCTTGTCCCTCAAGAAGCAGACCTATCATTCCGTTTCCGCCGCTGAGTGAAAGAATGGTATCACCTTTTGCAAATTTTTCATATCTTTTCGACTCACAGTTTTTTATATCCCTGAGATTATTCCTGTTTATGATTCTGTTTTTTAGATTCATTGCAACCTGTCCTGCTTTAAATTATCGGTTAATGAAAATTAACCAACTTTTTTATTTTTTTGAAACAATTATAATAAATATATTTTAAATTTGTTGCATACGCAACAGCTTTATTTTCTTGATTATGTTAGAATAGCTATAATTAAAAGGCTATAGCAGATTTATTGTTGTATAATGACATATATCGGTAATGCAGGCGTTGATATGCAGAAACATAACGCACACATTATTATTATAACCTTTTTCGTTGCTGTTGCAACTGTTTTTGTTAAAAATTTATCATATTATTTTTAACAGGACACAGGTACGCTTTTATTCAGGTGTACCGTAACAAGATATTTTTTCAAATATTTCAAATATTTAAGGAGGTTGCTATGCAAAAGCAAAAGTTAAGTGAAGCGGCAGTAAAGCAAATCATTGAGATTTGTGACAGACACGCAAATGACAAAACCCCGCTTATGATGATCCTTAGTGACATTCAGAAAGAATACGGATATGTACCCATAGAGGTTCAGGAGCTTGTTTCGGAAAGAACAGGTATCTCTGTAGCTGAGATTTACGGAGTTGTTACTTTCTATTCATTTTTCTCGCTCAAGCCGAAGGGAAAGTACGTAATCGGCTGCTGTCTTGGAACGGCATGCTATGTAAAGGGTGCACAGCAGGTTATTGACGAATTCTGTGAAATTCTCGGTATCGACCCCGGCGAAACCACAGACGACGGTATGTTTACCATCGACGCTCTGCGTTGTATCGGTGCCTGCGGTATAGCTCCGGCAGTAACAATAAACGGTACTGTTTACCCCAAAATGAAGGTAAATCAGGTACAGGAAGTTATTGATGAATACCGCCGTAAGTAAGGAGGACTAAGCTATGGATGTAAAAACAACTAACCAGCTCGACAGCATAATCGGCGGCTGTGCCGAGGCTTTGAACAACAAAATAAGCGGTGCTGACGGAAAGCGTGCCGTATTGCTTTGCGGCGGTACAGGCTGTCTTTCATCACATTCCGATGAAATAAAGGCAAAATTTGAAGAACTTATTCAGCAGAACGGTCTTGAAGATAAGGTTACGGTAAATCTTGTAGGCTGCTTCGGCTTTTGCTCACAGGGACCTTTCGTAAAGATTTACCCTGAAGATACATTATATCGTCTTGTTAAGATTGAAGATGTTGAAGAAATCGTTCAGACAGACCTTATCAATAATCAGGTTGTTGACAGACTTCTTTATGTTGACCCTGTAACAAACCAGAAGGTACAGAAGCAGGACGACATAAATTTCTATAAGAAACAGAAAAGAGTTGCACTTCACGGCTGCGGAGTTATCAACCCCGAGGATATAAAAGAGGCTATCGGCTACGGTGCCTTCAAGGGTCTTGAAAAGGCTTTGACAATGACTCCCAAGGAGGTTATTGACGAGGTGCTTGCTTCGGGACTCAGAGGCAGAGGCGGTGCAGGCTTCCCTACAGGACGCAAGTGGTCATTCGCATATGCAAATGATGCAGACCAGAAGTATGTAGTCTGTAACGGTGACGAGGGCGACCCCGGTGCATTTATGGATCGTTCCATACTTGAGGGCAATCCCTTTGCTGTTATTGAGGGTATGATGATTGCAGGCTATGCAATAGGTGCTACAGAGGGTTATTTCTATGTTCGTGCGGAATATCCTATAGCTGTAAACCGTTTGCAGCTTGCTATAGACCAGATGACGGAGATGGGTATTCTCGGAGACAATATTCTTGGTTCTGATTTCTCATTTATGGCACATATCCGTCTTGGTGCAGGTGCGTTCGTATGCGGTGAGGAAACCGCATTGCTTAACTCAATAGAGGGTAAGCGTGGTATGCCTCGTCCCAGACCTCCTTTCCCTGCTGTAAGAGGTCTCTGGAACAAGCCTACGGTAGTAAACAACGTTGAAACCGCATCAACAGGTACAGACCGCTCAAAGGGTACAAAGGTATTTGCACTCGGCGGAAAGGTAAACAACGTTGGTCTTGTTGAGGTTCCTATGGGAACAACTCTCCGTGAGCTTATTTACGACATCGGCGGCGGCATTCCGGACGGCAAGAAGTTCAAGGCTATTCAGACAGGCGGCCCTTCGGGCGGATGTCTTACAGAGGAATATCTCGACGAGCCTATCGACTTTGACAACCTCGTTGCAAAAGGCTCTATGATGGGTTCGGGCGGAGCTATCGTAATGGACGAGGACAACTGTATGGTAAATATCGCTAAGTTCTATATGGAATTTATCTGTGATGAGTCATGCGGTAAATGCTCACCCTGCCGTATCGGTACAAAGCGTATGCTTGAAATCCTCACAAAAATTACTGACGGTAAAGGAACTATGCAGGACCTCGAAGACCTTGAAGAGCTTTCGGAGGCTGTAAAGAACAACTCACTGTGTGCATTGGGTCAGACGGCTGCCAATCCTGTTGTTTCGACACTCACACATTTCAGAGATGAATAT
>ONDU01000089.1 GCA_900316615.1 uncultured Eubacteriales bacterium
CAACAAGAGGCTTTGAACTCCATGGTGCAATCAAATAATTAATCAAAACGGGTTTAATATTTATTACAAGGGGGACAAGGGATTGTTTCCCTTGTTCGGTTTTTTGAAAATTGGTAATTTTTATGGTTTTTGTTTTTAATAATCTAATAAGTTTTATAAAAAATAATAAGGCAATATTCTTTTTGCTGATAATAACTCAGATAATAACG
Organism: uncultured Eubacteriales bacterium; assembly: GCA_900316615.1. Classification (GTDB taxonomy): domain Bacteria; phylum Bacillota; class Clostridia; order Oscillospirales; family Acutalibacteraceae; genus CAG-964. Next base: position 210 of record ONDU01000089.1, read on the forward strand.
CTTATAGGTGTGTTTACCACGTACAATTATTATTCGGGCTTGTTTATGCAGACCAAGCTGGTTCATGAGGAAGCAAGAACCTACAGGGTATATGCTCCCGATACCAAGAATTTGACATCTAAGCTTGAAAAGCTTCTGAGCGGCAAATACGATGTTCAGCATACCTATACGTTTACAACATCAGATGATGTTGATGTTTCCAAAAACAAGAAAGAAAATGAACAGTCGGCAGATTCTTCAAATAATAAGCTTCAGTATTTCTGCGGTGATTATTACGGAGAAACGGCAATCATACATAAAATAAATGTCGGATATTCCCTGACAGAGGAAGATCATAAGAATGCTGCAAACAATATAGTTCTTTCAAGCAACGAGTATTACAGATTTAATGTAGGAGAAAGTTATGTAATTAACGATAAGGAATATAAAATAATCGGTATTTCAACCAATGAATATTACTGTATTCCTTACGAAACATTTATGAAAAACGGACTTCCTGTTTAGGGTATAGATGTCGTTTTGAAGAACGAAATGGACGAGGCTCATTCGGCTGAATGTGCATCATACCTGAAGGAGCTGTTCGGAGCAGAAAATGTACAGCTTCCGAATACCGATTACGGTGATGATATGTCAAAGTATAATTTTATTTTCGTATTCTGCGGAATGATGTTTTCTCTGAGTATAATCAATTTTGTTTATCTGTATTCCTATATACTCGACAAGCGTAAAAGACAGTATGCAGTGTTCAGAATTTTCGGCTGCTCCAAGCTGCGTGGTTCACTGATATATGCAGCGGAGTGTATTATAATTTCCGTTGTCACATACATTGTTACCGTGCTGATTTATATGTTTGCTTTTAGTCCTTTGCTGAAAATAATTGATAAATATACTGTTTCGGCTCTTGATATAAAGAATTTTGTGTTTGTATTTGTTCTGTACATAGTTGTTTTACTTTGTGTAGTTGTTCCGACAATTATAAAGTATGCCAAGAAAGAAATAATCAGTCAGTACAGAAATTGAGGTGGTTAGTATGCTGTTTAAATTTGCTTTTGATATGATCAAAAATAATAAGATTATGAGTATAGCTATTGTACTTCAGCTTGCCATCTCGATTATGCTTTTAAATATTACCCTGGCTATGTATAATGACGTTTCCCTGAGACTTAATGTACTGTCCAATTTTGACAGCAAAAAAACCTTGTTTTATATGTCAAAGACAGTAATATCGGAAGATGAGGAATACGAAAATCTGAAAAAGCTTGCAAAGGGAGCTTCCGTTGAGCCTATTTATGTATGCGGCTTTGTAAACAGAGATGAAAATATAAACATATATGCTACCGCTTACGGCGACAAAACCTCCGAAAAGCTGTCATACAAAATGGTAAGCGGTCAGTGGTATGCGGACGCTCCCAAGGAGGACGGTGTTATAAACGTCGTGGCGTATGAGGGAAGCAGCTTCAAAGCAGGCGATGTTTACGAAACTACCCTTTACAGCAGTGAAAATGAGGGTAAGATAAAGGTTAAGCTCAGGATTACGGGAATAGTAAACAACAAGGTCGGAGTTATTTCAGGCTCAATGTCTTCAAATGTTCTTGAAACAGATACTCTTTTTCAGGACGTAGAATTTGAAGCCATTGAAACAAACAACTGGTTTTTACTGAATTATAACGATGTCCTTAAGCTGGGAAGCATAAAGGACGAGCTTATGATAATGCCTGATATGTTTATTTATACTGACAGCGATGATACCTCGAAGTACATAGAAGACTTTTCAAACTTAGGTAATATTATTTCTGTTCAGTCTATAATTGACAATTCGGGAGAAACTCTGGCTGAAAAGCTTCATACGGTATATCCTGTAGCGGCAGGCGTTCTTATGTCGGGAATTATAGGAGCTGAATGTCTTATAATTCTGAATAATTTCAGAAACAGAAAAAAATTTGCGATTTACTATCTTTGCGGTATGAGATGGAGTGAGTGCATAAGAATAAGCGTAATACAGCTTACTTATCTGATAGTGGCTGCTGCCCCTGTTTCGTTAATTGCATACAAGCTGCTTAACGATTTTACAATAATGAAGTTTGACAGAGTAGCTTTATATGATACAAATAATATTTTTGTAACGCTCGTAATTGTTGTTCTTATGTATGCTGTTTCTGTGCTTAGCACAAAGCTTATGGTTTCAAGCTCCTCGCCAAAGGATTATTTGAAGGATTAATTAAGAGGTAAATTATGATAGAGATAAAAAATGTAACAAAAACCTATAATTATAAAAAATCAAATGCGTTCACGGCTTTGCACAACGTTTCCCTGAAGATTGAAAGCGGAGAAATGATTTCAATTATAGGAAAGTCGGGTGCAGGAAAATCCACGCTTCTTCACATAATGGCTTGCATAGACAAGTTTGAAGAAGGAAGCTATATGCTTGACGGCATAGAGGTGGATAAGCTTTCAGATAAAGAAGTATCTGATGTAAGAAATTTGCTTTCAGCAGGAAGAAAAAAGGTGCGGATTCTAATGAGCTTGCCTTGTCCGCACTGGAGAAGGTAGGAATGAAGGAATTGTATAAAAAGCCTGTGAGCAAGCTCTCAGGCGGTCAGAAGCAGCGTGTAGCGATAGCAAGAGCTATAGTAAACGACCCCGAATATATTTTTGCCGACGAGCCTACGGGAGCTTTGGATTCAAAGACGGCGGCTGAAATAATGGGATTGTTTAAAGCCTTAAATAAAATCGGTAAAACAGTGATAATTATTACTCATGACAAGAATGTGGCAAAAACAGGTGACAGGATAATTCATATTTTTGACGGAAATCTGAAAGAGCTTTAATGTTCTTGAAGAAATGTTTTACAGCGGTTTTCTAAATCAGTCCGGATTCTCTCTCAATATAATAAAAAAGCTATAGGAACAGAAATATTTTTTGCTGTAATTATTTGGGGCAGGAAAAAATATTGCAGATTACTCTGTTTCTGTAGCTTTTTTTGCTTGTCGGCAAATTTAATAGTATTGTGTATTTATCAGAAATTTTGTCTGTTTTATTGGTATATATGCATTTTTTATCTGAAATTTATATACCAATGGCAAAAGAAGTAGCGATTCAGACACTAACAAATATACCGCAAAAGCAGAATCTGATGCATCAGTTGGTTGGTTCAAAACTAAGAAGAGCGGCTCTTTCGGTGCAAAATATACAACTCTCCGTTTTGAACTCGTTGGCAATATTAATAAGTAATAATTTAAAGCAGATTTTATATTATTCATAATAGGCAGGAGAAACAGATTGAAATGTTTCTCTCAAAATGCAGAAAACCCCGAAATTCAGGAAAACCGAATTTCGGGGTTAATTTTTCGGAAAATTTTTTGCTGTACAGCACGGAAATCAATTTTTAGAATGGACACTCCCCCCACCGCCTGCGGCGGTTTCCCTTCCTCTCGGAGGGAAGCTTTCAGCGAAGCTGACTGAGAGGTGCAAAATACACAATGATATTTTACAAAATTGATTTCCAATGGCTATACAGGATTTTTTCGGACAAGCCTTTTTTTGTGTGTTATCATATTCTCAGCCTTTTTAAGTACTCGTATATCGTTTTCGTATCTGCACATATCCTGTGCCTGAGCAAATGATACCCATGTATACGAATCAATTTCTGAATGCTGAATGCGAACTGTTGACTGCTTTGATTCGGCAAGGAAAAATACAACTCTCTTTTTTATTTTTCCGAAGGGTACATAGTCGCTTACCTGTCTGTAGTTGTCGTAGAAATAAACCGAAAGACCGGTTTCCTCTTTTATTTCCCGTGCAGCGGTCTGATGTTCGCTTTCACCCTTTTCAACGTGACCCTTTGGAAAGCTCCAGTATTTTCCGTTACGGTTTTTTACGAGCAGAACCTTTATTCCGTCCTTGAAACGGTGAAAAACTATAGCTCCGCAGGATTTTTCGTAAAGGCAGGTCAGCTTGTGGTAGCGGACGTTTCGTACCTCTTTGAGAAGCTCCTTTATTTCAGGCTCATAGAATATCTGCCCGCAGGGTGCGGCTATAAACTTTATGTTGCTGTTGAGCTGTGTTGTGGCGATAACTGTGCAGTGTACAATATCGGCAATCTCAGTACGTGAAAATATTACAATGCTTGTACGCCTGTAACGTTTGTCTGTACATCTTGTTATATATCCTGTATAAACTCCCTTTGCGGATATTTTACCCAGTATGGAAACGTCTATAAAAGAACCAAGCACGGTTATCACCACCCTTCAATATGAAAAAATCTGTATATTTTAGAACATAGCGTCCATCTTTGCCGTTTTTGCGGCTGTATTTGCGGACATAATACCATTGAGATATACAATGTCAGTTATTTTATTTTTTGTGATATATGTTTTTATGTTACGCTCGAAATTGTCAATATCTATTAAGTGAACCTCACGGTAGTTATATGTAAGAAGCGGTGCAAGGGCATAGCCGAACTTATCTGTGACAAGTGCTATTTTTCCGCTTTCAATATTGCTGTTGCTTAAAACCGTATATGCACAGTCCTTTGAAGCGTAAATATCAGAAGGGGAAGCACCGTCCTCAAGATATGTGTTGTAATAGCTCATATCCGTTTCTTCCTCCGAGCCTTTTGGCAGAGCCCTTACTGATACAGTTTCGGGTAATCCGAAGAATGTTATCTTGTCGGGGTTATCAAGAAGCTTTGGATTACCGTTTTGAGTTTCCTTTGATACCGTAGAGCTTATATGTGAGCCTAAAAAGCTTTGTTCAAGCGTGGTTTGTTCCATTGATTTCAGGTCAGCGGGCTTTATTTTAAGTTTAGAGGCAAGTTCACTGTAGCTGTAGTATGCTCCGAGCGGTGTCCAGTACTTGTCGGTATTGAAATAGATGTATTCATTTCTGTGTTCGCCTAAGATATTGTAAACATCAACCGGAGTAACGTCCATGGAGAGGTTTGTTATAACAGCGTTTATGTTTTCACGCTGATTGTTTGAAAAAGTCTTGCTGAGTCTTTCAGGCAGAGTTATTTCAGTTGACGTAGGAACCACAACGTCATACACCCTGCAGGACTTTCCAAAAGCTCTTTTGTAGCTGCTTATGCTTGAGGCGTATTCCTTTGCGTCCTTAACGCTACCCTTGAATACCTCATATCCTTTGTTTTTCCATATGTATACTGCACCGTCAAGATAGCCTTCACTTTTTTTATCGTCGGCTTTCAGAACAGGCATATCCCTTTCTTCTACCTTATGTACCGTAGCTTCTTCGGGCATAGTGGCTTCAACAGAAGAACCCGAATAATCAGACATCGCCCGTTTGCCCCGGTTTATCAGATAAGTTACAGCTGCGGCGGAGCTTGCAATAAGCACAAGAGCAAGAATAACAGCTATTACTGTACCTGCTTTTTTAGGTTTTGCTTTGTTTATGTTTTTTCTGTCTGTTGTTTTGTTAGAATTTGTATTTTCCCTGAGCTTTTTTTGTTTAGCCATAAAAAATTTCCTTTCAGATTTATGTCCTCCGCAAAATATACCACTACAAATTATAATATAAAATGACACTAATATCAAGATATTTGTTGAAATTAACGGTAAAAGTGGAGTAATTTCTTGTTTGCTGTCATAATAAGTCATCTATTATACTGTGTATGAAGTGCTAAGGAAACACTGATTTAATCAAAAAATATAATTCTAATTAAAAAAAGAATTACAACAGCATGAAACTATGCAATAATAAAAATGCAAAAGAAA
>ONDU01000090.1 GCA_900316615.1 uncultured Eubacteriales bacterium
AAAGGTTTGTACTCGCTATGATAAGCTGGACTCTATTTTTCTGTCTGTAATTATGCTTGCAATGATTTTTGATGCTCTTTTTATGTGAACACGCTCTAGATTTTCTCTGCTTTAGTAAAATCAGGATAAAAAATACCGCAGTCAGTAATTTTTCAAGCTGACTGCGGTATTTTTATCAATTAGCATACATAGATTTAAGTTTATCAACTATCTGATTTGCACACATATAAACATTTCCTCCGCCCATAGTGATAATTAAATCCCCCGGACGTGCATTCTTACAGACATATTCCGTGATTTCATCAAAGGTCTGCTTATATACGCTTCCACTCACCTTGGCACATAAATCCTCGGCGTAAATATTGTATATGTTTGTTTCTCTTACAGGCAGTATCTCCGAAATTACTGCTATATCAGGTATTGACAGTGCCTTTGCAAAATCATCAAGAAGAATTTTTGTTCTTGAGAATGTATGAGGCTGGAACACTCCCCATACTCTCTTGAAATTCATATTCATAGCAGAATTTAAAGTTGCTGTAAGCTCTGTGGGATGATGTGCAAAATCATCGGCAACAGTAATTCCGTTAATATTGCACAGAACCTCAAAGCGTCTGTGTACTCCTGTAAAGTGTTCTATAGCATTGGCTATATTTTCAATGTCAGCTCCAAGATAAATTGCTGTTGTAATGGCTGCGAGTGCATTCATAACGTTGTGCTTTCCCGGAACATTCATTTTTATTCTTGTAATGAACCTTCCGCCCTTGCCCATAAGGTCGAAGCTTTGCTCTACACCGCCATCGCTGCTGTGATTTGCGGCATAGTAGTCGTTTTTATCGCTTATACCGAAGAAAAGCTTATCTATATCAACATCTGCCACACTGTCAACACTGTTTCTGTCATCTCCGTTTACAACAAGAAGCTTTCTTGTCTGCTTTGCAAACTGATTGAATGAATTTTTAATATCATCAATATCTTTAAAGAAGTCGAGATGGTCTGCATCTACATTGAGTATAATTGAAATAGCGGGGTGAAGCTGCAAAAATGTATTTACATACTCGCAGGCTTCGCTCACTATTATATCGGATTTTCCGACAACGCTGTTTCCGCCGATAAAAGGAAGCTTTCCTCCGATTATTGCAGAGGGATCTTTTCCGCATTCAATAAGAATTTGAGTAAGCATAGCAGTTGCGGTTGTTTTTCCGTGAGTACCCGAAACAGCTATGCTGTTTTCGTATTTGTCGTTTACAATACCGAGCATTTTACTGCGTTCCATAACAGGAATGCCCTTTTTTCTGGCAGCCGCTATCTCAGGATTGTTTTCCTTTACCGCAGCCGTATGAACTACAAGCTGTATATTATCTCCCACATTATCTTCTTTGTGCCCCATATATACCTTTATTCCGTAGCTTCTTATTCTGTCAAGGGTATCCGACTCGTTACAGTCTGAACCTGTAATGTTATATCCCTTTGACAACAGTATCTCTGCCAGCGGACACATTCCCGAACCGCCTATGCCTATAAAATGAATATTTTTTATATCCTTCATTGAAAACTCACTCATAACTTGTATACACTCCTAAACCAAAGCTATTTATACTAGTTTATTATATTGCTATTCTTGAAAAAAATAAATACAATTTAAAAATTTTGTGATATAATATACTTATTAACCTTTAACAAGAAATTTTTGGTATAAATTTAAGGATGTTGTAAAGTGAATTTGAAAAAAAACGAAATATATCAGACAACCGTAACAGGTATGACTACCGAAGGAAGCGGAGTTGGCAGGATAAATGATACAGTTGTATTTATAAGCAACAGTGCTGTAGACGATGTTTTGAAAACAAAAATAATAAAGACCTCAAAAAATTATGCTGTCGGAAGAATAGAGGAAATTGTAACACCCTCTCCCGACAGAGCAGAGCCTGACTGTAAATATTTTGCACAGTGCGGCGGCTGTACATACAGACATATTTCATATGAGGCTGAGCTGAAAATAAAGCATCAGCGTGTAGAAGACGCAGTTAAAAGGATAGGCGGCTTTCAAAATTTGAAAATAAACCCTGTAGTACGGTGCGAAAGCAGGTGCTTTTACAGAAACAAGGCTCAGATGCCTTTCGGAAAGGACAATCACAGTAATACAATAATGGGCTTCTATGCTTACCACAGCCACAGAATTATCGACAGTGACTGCTGTCTTTTACAGCCTCCGATTTTTTCTCAAATAAGCAGTATTGTACGTGAGTGGGCAATTAAAAATAATGTTTCGGTATATGACGAAATTTTGCACAGGGGTCTGTTAAGACATCTTTATGTACGTATAGCCGAAGTAACAGGGGAAATTATGGTATGCTTAGTAATCAACGGAAAATCTGTGCCTAATAAAAATGAGCTTACAGACAAATTAAAAGCTGTCAGCGGATTTAAAAGCTTACAGCTTAATGTAAATACACAGAAAACCAATGTAATTTTAGGAAAAGAGTGTATAAAGCTTTACGGAAGTGATTATATAACAGATGTATTGTGCGGACTGAAATTCAATATATCTCCGCTTTCGTTTTATCAGGTAAACCGCACACAGGCAGAAAGGCTGTACTCAATAGCGGAAAATTACGCACAACTCAGCAGTGATGACGTACTTCTTGACCTTTACTGCGGAACAGGTACTATCGGTCTTTCTATGGCGAAAAAAGTAAAGAAACTGATAGGTGTTGAGATTATACCGCAGGCAATAGAAAATGCTGAAAAGAACGCTGTGCTGAACGGAATAAGTAATGCAGAGTTTATCTGTTCAGATGCTGCAAAGGCTGCCGTAAAGCTTGAAAAAAATGGAATAAGACCTGATGTAATTATATTGGACCCGCCAAGAAAGGGCTGTGATAAAAATCTCATAGAAACAGTTGTAAGTATGACACCCGAAAGAGTTGTATATGTATCCTGCGACAGTGCAACAATGGCAAGGGATATAAGTATTTTCAATGAACTGGGATATAAACCAATCGAAATTACACCTGTAGATATGTTCCCTGCTACACCTCATGTCGAGACGGTGGTATTGATGACTAAATGTGACTGAACAACGGGCAGAAAGTGCTGATTTCAAGCCGATTTCAAGGATTTTGACGGTGCTTTTGTGAATGGGCGTTTTGTGGCTTGACTGTTCATTCACTGCAAAACCAAATACACCCGTGTATTTGTGAAATAGGGTTGTGTGGGCAAAAGGTATGTATAAACTAAGGAAACACTGAATAAATCAATACATTGCAAATGCAAATTAGTATAATGATAATTTTTATCACTGATTTGATACTAAAACTGAATAAAAGAGACCT
>ONDU01000091.1 GCA_900316615.1 uncultured Eubacteriales bacterium
GAGCAGGAACGTCAGATACTATTCTTTCCATAACCTCGTGTATGTTAATTCCTGCCTTGGCGGATATTTCGGGAGCGTCCTCGGCAGGTATGCCTATAACGTCCTCGATTTCGGCTTTAACACGCTCAGGCTCTGCACTGGGGAGGTCAATCTTGTTAACAACGGGAATAATTTCAAGACCACTGTCTACTGCAAGGTAGGTGTTGGCTAAGGTCTGAGCCTCTATTCCCTGAGAAGCGTCAACCACAAGAACAGCTCCCTCACATGCCGCAAGTGAGCGTGAAACCTCATAGTTGAAGTCAACGTGACCAGGGGTGTCAATGAGATTGAATACGTAATTTTTGCCGTCATCAGCCTTATAAAGCAAGGTTACGGCATGGGCTTTTATGGTTATTCCTCTTTCACGCTCAAGCTCCATATTATCAAGAAGCTGATCCTCCATATCTCTTAAAGCGACCGATTCGGTTTGTTCCAGAATACGGTCTGCAAGCGTACTTTTTCCGTGATCTATATGAGCTATTATACTAAAATTTCTTATTAATTCCTTTGGATAGGACATTGTGCAGCTCCTTTCAGTTTACATATTTTTTTCCGCAAAGCCACAAAAGCTTTTCATACAGCACTTGTCACATTTGGGATTTCTCGCTGTACATACCGCTCTGCCGTGTATAACAAGCCTGTGACAAAAATCGTTTGATTCTTCGGGCGGAAGCAGTTCCCTGAGTATTTTTTCTATTTTGACGGCATCTTTGGAATTGTGCAGTCCGAGCCTTCCCGTTATTCTTATGCAGTGGGTATCTACAACAACGGCAGGCTTGTGGAATATATCGCCTGCTATGAGATTGGCTGTTTTTCTGCCTATGCCTGAAAGCGTTGTGAGCTTTTCTATGGTATCGGGAACAGCTCCGTTAAAATTATCCCTTATCTGACGGCACATAGAAACTATATCTCTTGCCTTGGTTTTGTACAGTCCGCAGCTTTTTATAATTTCCTCCACGTCGGAAACATCGGCTTCGGCAAATTCATATACATTTTTGTATGTATCAAAAAGCTTGGGAGTAACAATATTTACCCTTGCGTCCGTACACTGTGCTGCAAGTCTTGTTGCTATAAGAAGCTGAAGCGGCTCTGTATATACCAGCGAGCATATCGCATCGGGATATTCTTTTTTAAGGGCATTGACGGCACATACGGCTTTTTCCTTATCTGTCACAACAGTAACCTCCGAAATAATCTGATACATTCATTTTATCATAAAAAACTTTATTTGTCAGCAATAAATTTTATCTGCTCAAGTGTTCATAACAGCTTTAAGTTATGAACACTCTTTTTGAAGCAGGCTGAAACGCTGTGAAGCTTAATATGTACACTATACTTTATCCGGGCGGCACTGTCAGGCAGATAAATTCGGTTAACATACAATATCGCCCCAAAACACTTCATCCCTAACCTTGGTACAACCGGCAGGTAAATTAATGTTGGTTAATTTGGGACATTTCTCAAAAGCACTATCCCAAATTTCAGTAACACTGTCAGGTATATTTACAGTAGTTAAATTGTCACAATACGCAAAAGCCTCACCACCAATTTTGGTTACACCGTAAGGTATATTGACAGTTGTTAAGTTGTCACAACATCTGAACGCAGATCCTCCAATTTTAGTAACGCCGTCAGGTATAGTGTATATTTTGTCTTTTTTCCCCTCAGGATAACGGATCAGTTTTGTTTTATTTTTATCAAATAAAACTCCGTTTTCGGAACTATAATTATTATTATTGGGCGAAATTTCTATATTTTCAAGATTACACAGATTATCAAAATTATCTCCATGTAAATAACGAAAGCCTCCAATATAAGTAACGCTTGCAGGTATGTAGATATAAGTTAAACTTTTACAGTCAGAAAAAGCGTGATATAAAATTTGAGTAACACCCTCAGGAATAGCTATAGAGCTTAATTTTTCACAATAACAAAAGGTTTCCTCGTCGATAACAGTTATATTGTTGGACAGGGTTATATCGGTTAATTTTTTACAATGTGTAAACGCACCCAGTCCGATTTTAGTCACACTGTCAGGTATATTTACAGTAGTTAAATTGTCACAATACGAAAAAGCCCAAGTACCAATTACATTGACACCATATGGTATATTAACAGTGGTTAAATTTACACAATCGTGAAAAGCACTCCTTCCGATTTCGGTAACACTGTCAGGGACAGTATAGTTTTTACCTTCCTTTTTGATAGGACAATAAATCAACGTTGTTTTATTTTTATTGAACAAAACTCCGTTTTCCGAACTATAATTTTTATTATCAGGATTAACTTCTATATCCGTCAAGCTTTTACAGCCCTCAAAAACCCAATTTCCTATTTCAGTCACACTGTCAGATATTTTTACATTGGTTAAATTTTCACAACGATAAAAAGCATATTTTCCAATCGTATTAACACCGGCAGGTATTGTGATACCTTTTAAATTTTTACAGTCTCTAAAAGCATCTTCTATAATTTCAGTAACACTGTCAGGTATAGTTATACTGATTAAACTTTCCCAACCACTAAAAACATCACCTATAGAAGTTATACCATTTTCAATAACAACAGATTTGACTTTTTCCTTTAAAGAAAAATCATTTTCTCTTGCCCAATCAAATAATTCTCTTTCGTTTAAGCTTCCTTTTCCCTTTATCTTTAAAGTATTGCCTGATAAAGTATATGTGGCACTTCTTTTAGCTTTAGTCGGTTTTTCTGTTGCAGCTTGTTAAAGTATTGCCTGATAAAGTATATGTGGCACTTCTTTTAGCTTTAGTCGGTTTTTCTGTTGCAGCTTGCTTTGGTACATACGATGGTTCATATTGAGGAATATCTATTGCCGTAAAAGGTTCAGTTGCCATCATCTGAGGTGCTGAATTTGCCGTTGCTTTCTGTGTTTCTGCTGCCGTAAAAGGTTCAGCTAAAATCGTCTGAGGTGATGAATTTGCCGTTGCTTTCTGTGTTTCTTCTGTCTTACCGCAGGCTGTCAGTGTACTGCCGAGCGTCAGCGTCGAAAGCAGTATAATAAACATTTTCTTTTTAGTCATTTTATATCATCTCCTTGGAAATATGATTTTATATATCAGGCTTTGCCGTATACAGTCACCGC
>ONDU01000096.1 GCA_900316615.1 uncultured Eubacteriales bacterium
GCAAACTGCGATAAACCCACTGTTTATCAGGCTTTTGGAGGACTTTACTAACAACCTATGATATGCTATAATAGCCATAGATTATTTCAAATTCAAATCAGAATTTACACAGCATAATATACTCTTTGTCGTTTTCATCAACAATTGCAAACCCAACATTTTTGTACATCTTTACGGCATAGTTCTCTTTTTGAACAGCTAAAGAGGCTTGCTTATATCCTGCATTTTTCAATCTGTTTAACATAGCTTTCATTAATGCCGTACCAATTCCTTTATTCCTATATTCTTTGTACAGGGAAATAGCAAATGAGGGTGTATCGTTATCAATATGCCCATAATCATTCATAATACGTGTCCAGACAGCACCTACTATTTCGCCGTCAATGTCTGCAACAAAGGCAAAATCACCATCTTTAGTACCAAATCCATCTACATATACTTGTAATTCAGGCTGATATAAGATTTCTCTTGATGGCACAGATACCCCCTCGGGGATAAATATGGCTTCATAAAGAAAATCATCTAATACTTTGTATTCACTTTCTGCAATTTCTCTGATGATATAATTCATATATCCTCCCATAAATTCCGATTTATATTAATAGCATAGCTTGTACAATATTGACGTAAATAATCAGTCAAGAAAATCCTTAAGCTTCTTGCTTCTGCTGGGGTGACGTAGCTTCCTGAGTGCCTTTGCTTCTATCTGTCTTATACGTTCACGGGTTACATTGAACTCCTTGCCTACCTCTTCAAGTGTTCTTGAGCGTCCGTCCGTAAGTCCGAAGCGTAAAATAAGAACTTTCTTTTCTCTGGGAGTAAGAGTATCAAGAACATCACCGAGCTGTTCTTTAAGAAGTGTATGTGAGGCAACATCAGCAGGTGCGGGTGTATCATCATCAGATATAAAATCTCCGAGATGGCTGTCCTCCTCCTCGCCTATAGGCGTTTCGAGCGATACAGGCTCCTGAGCTACACGCATAATTTCACGCACCTTGTCTACGGGCATTTCAATCTCCTCTGCAATCTCCTCCGCCGTAGGCTCATGACCGTTCGTATGCAGAAGCTGACTTGATACCTTTTTCACCTTGTTTATGGTTTCCACCATATGAACCGGTATCCTTATGGTTCTTGCCTGGTCTGCTATCGCACGGGTTATAGCCTGCCTTATCCACCATGTCGCATAGGTCGAAAACTTAAAGCCCTTGGTATGGTCAAATTTTTCAACAGCTTTTATCAGTCCGAGGTTTCCCTCCTGAATAAGGTCAAGGAACTGCATTCCTCTGCCCAAATACCTTTTTGCTATGCTTACAACAAGACGCAGATTTGCCTCCGAAAGCCTTTTCTTGGCTGCTACATCACCGTTCTTGGTTTTTATTGCAAGCTCTATTTCCTCCTGCGACGAAAGCAGCGGAACACGTCCTATTTCCTTAAGATATACCTTTACAGGGTCATCTATTGCTATGTTGTCGGGAACAGGGTTGTCTGTGTCGTCGCTGTGCTCTGATTCGGCTTTTTCTATTTTGCTTATGTCAAGGTCGGAAATCTCCTGCATATCATCAACAAGATCCTCCACGATAATTATGCCTTCCTTCTCAAGCTGGTCATAAAGACGCTCAAGCTGGTCAGGCTCAAAGTCTGTCTCACCCATTATATCGAATATTTCTTTCGTGGTGAGCTTTCCCTTTGACTTGCCCTGTTCAAGAATTTCCCTTATTACTGTTCTTTTGTCGGGTTTTGATATTGTCATAATTTCCATTCCTTTCTTTTCCGTTCCCTGTACTTTTACTGACTGCCGTATATGTATAGGCTACTTCTTGTTTTTGCCTATTCTGTTCATATAAGCCCTGTATTCGTCCTCGGTCATTTCATTTGGATTTTTTGTAAGAAGTCTTTCGTGCTCGTTCCTGAGTGTTCTTATACATTTATCCAGAGCCTCTCTGTGAAAGGTTTCGGAACGGGCGGTTGATACATAGGCCGTTATATAGCTTAACTCCTCCTCTGAAAAATACTGTGATATTGAGGTAAGCGTAACCTCCGAGCCGCTCATTATTTTCTCTGATATGAGCTTGTATACCCTTCTGTTAAATTCGGTTGCAAGCTCCTGCGGAGAAAGCCTGCTGTTGATATACTGGCACATATC